>NZ_JAIKTU010000004.1:0-312676 GCF_019753795.1 Clostridium sardiniense
TTTTGTTATTGAATTTGGCTGCGAACCTAATTCTATTTTAACAAATGGAGGTTTTTTTACATAATACACCGCTAAAGCTTATCTGAACACACTTGCATAGCAAGTGGTTTTTTAAATACAATAAAAAAGCATCAGGAATTAACCTAATGCTTTTCATGAATTTTTATATTCTATTTATCCTCCATTGTATACATTTTTTAATGACCTAACTTTTAGTTTTTGGGAAAATCATATTAGGATATACTTTTTTCATATATGAATTAGGATAATGTTCATCTAGAAATATATCAATAACACTATCAGCTTTAACATGATTTATTCTCGCAACTTCTCTTCTTACAGCTAATGCAGACAAAGTAATATTAGGTATCATAATTATTAAAAATATGTATGTCCAAACTTTTATAGATTTATTAGAAAAATGCGCCATAAGCTTGTTAAATAAAGGATATATCTCTTTTATAAAACACACCCCCAATATTCCCCAAAATACACAATACTCAACACTTGTTCTTCCATTAATACTAAGAGCATTACTCGTATAATCCCAAGATATTGTACCTACTAATTTCTGTTGTCCCCATGAGCATGCATATTCAAATATTCCACCCAAAATAGCACTTATAAGAAATATTATTAATCCACTAAATTTAGCAAATCTATATAATGCTATAGTAAGAAGAACACATCCTATACCATATACGGGACTAAACGGTCCATATAATAATCCTTGCCTACTTTCAAAATAACCATTTCTAATATAACACCAAAGCATTTCTACTGCATATCCTAAGACAGATCCTACCATAAAAAGCCAGATTAATTTATAGAAATTTATTTCATTTTTTAAATTAAACATATAATCTCCTTTTAATCATAATATAACTTTAATACTTAAAATGATATCATCATATTAAGTATTAATATGGAAAATCCTTTTAAATTTCTTTAAACTTTCCTACATTTAATATATATTGTGAGAATGTATTTACTTAATATAATATCAAGCTAAAATGTAACTTATTGCATAGTTAAATAAATCTATGATTCTTGTTATTTAAAAATAGACTCTAATAGGTTTATTTAATACTTATATATAAAATCTGAGCCCTAAGTATTATAATTGCTTAAGTATCTTTTATTTTGTTTCTGTTAAGACTAAAAGCTTATGCACTAACTTTTTGTTCAAACATATAATCATTTACGAGTATATTATTTAAGATTAACTTTAATTTATTGATTATGCTTTCCATACAATTTCCTCCTACCCAAAAAGACTAGATATTTCTATCTAGAATATCATAAAGAATCCGTTCTCATTATTTAATTCATGGTAAATAAAAGTAAATTCTTTCATAAAAAAAGAGTAGTAAATTACTACTTCTCAGCATATATTATTCACCATAATTATATAATCTAATACTATTTGCTAACTCTTCATCAATTTTTTTCTGATTAATTAACTCATTAATTCTTCTAACAAAATCTTCATTTTCATCTTTAAAACTAAGATCAAGTCTTGTTATCTCACCTTTTAATTTGCATTTGATTAAAATATAATGTCTAGTTCTCTTTTCTTTTTTCTTTAGTGATGATGCTAATTTTATAAATGCTATTACTTTACTAAGTGATATAAGTTCAAATAATTCCGTTTCTGTTTTTACTCTACAATATTCGATATCCTTTATAAATATATCTTCTCCATACACTCTAACCCTATCTTCAAATAAATATACACTTCCCCCAGCAATAAATCCTAAGTCTTTAACACCTCCATAATGGTCAACATTATTATAATAGTTAATAAAGTTTAACCCTTGCTTTTTATACTCTCTTTTCATTTTTCTATAATTCCGATTCCCGAATATACCTATAAATATAATTAAAAAAATAAGTACTGATAAATATATACTAATAACTATTCCTCCTTTGTTTAAAAATTATAGTTTTATATTATACATCTAATTATAAATATAAGCAAATTATTCCACTAAAAAATCTACTAGCTCTACACCTATATTAAACTTAATTGTTTCCTCAAGAAATACATTCCTAACAAAATCTCACATTTCTAAATTACTTACTTTCTTTATTCTTGGCATAAAAAAATATCTTCTATCTATAGAGCTTTGTAACTCCATAAATAAAAGATATTTTAAAACTTTTTAATATTCACTTTATTATTATAAATAACGTTTTTTATAATTATTTTTACAATGCTTATTGCCATAGTATTTTAAACTTTGGCTCAACTACAACATTTATGATACCTTATTTTTTAATCTTAATTTATCTGCAATAATTGCTATAAACTCTGAGTTAGTTGGTTTACCCTTATCATTATGAACAGTATATCCAAACAACTTATTAATAGCGTCTATTTGTCCTCTACCCCAAGCAACTTCTATAGCATGTCTTATTGCTCTTTCTACTCTTGATGCAGTAGTATTATATTTTTTAGCTATAGATGGGTATAGTTCCTTAGTAACTGCTGATAATAATTCCATATCATTCACTACCATTGTTATTGCTTCTCTTAAATACATATATCCTTTTATGTGAGCTGGAACTCCTATTTCATGTATTATACTTGTAATTTCAGTTTCTAAATCAACTGGTTCATTGTGTGATATTGATGTATTATGAGAAATCATATCATTATTTTGAGAATTTATAGTTTGTCTATTTACTGTATTTACTCTAGGTGCACCAGTATTAAACATTTCTCTTATTCTTTTTGTAAATATATCCATATCAAATGGTTTTACAACATAATAATCTGCTCCTAATGTAATTGCTTGTTGAGTTATTTTATCTTGACCAACAGCAGATAGGACAATAACTCTTGGCATCTTATCCAAATTCATATTATTTAATTTTTCTAATACTCCTAATCCATCTAGATGAGGCATAATGATATCTAGTACTACTAAATCTGGTTTTTTAGCTTCTATTAGACTTAGAGCCTCCCTTCCATCTTTTGCTATACCAGTTACTATAATATCTTTCTGATTTAATAGATAATCATTCAAAATACTACAAAACTCTTTATTATCATCAGCTATAAGTACAGATATTTTTGAATCTTCCATGTTTTTCTCCCCTTTATCCATTTTATATTGTACAACTATATCTACCCACAAAACTTTGTATGTTATCTCAAAGAAGGTTAATTTTCCCTTACTTTATAAGTATTCGACATTTATTTAGAAAATCCTTTTATAAGATAACACTTAATTTTATAATAGAAATAATTTATATATTTTTATTTTAACGGCAAGTTTAACCTTCCACTATTTGTAAATTATACACTATTTATAGTAATTCGTCTATAGTTTTTAGTAATTTTTTCCATTTTGTTTGCTTTTTATATTATTTCATACCTTTATATCTATAATTAAAAAAGGTAAGACAAATTGTGCCTTACCTTTTAAACTATATTATTTAATAATCCCTGCATCTTCTAACATCCAATCTATATATATTCCATATCCAACATCCGGTTTATTTATAAGAACATGTGTTACTGCTCCTATTATTTTTCCATTTTGTATAATAGGACTACCACTCATGCCTTGAATAATACCACCTGTCTTTTGTAAAAGTTCCTCATCAGTAACTTTTATAATCATACTTTTTGGACTTGGAGTTTCCTGGTTTAACTTTTTTACAATTTCTATATCATATTCTTTTGGACCAGTTTCATCTATTGTAGTTATAATCTTAGCTTTACCAATTTCAATTTCATCCCTAAAACCAACTGAAAGTGGAGTGACAGTTTTTTCTTGCAAATAATCATTTTTCTTTGATCCAAATATTCCACATTGAGTATTTTTTTGAATACTTCCTATTGGAGTATCTTCATTTGTAAAAATACCTTTTAGTTCTCCTGGTGCTCCTTTTTCTCCTTTTCTTAAGCTAATTACAGATGCCTCTAATAATTCCCCAGATTTTACAGTAAATTTAGTATTTGTGTCTCCATCTGTAATTGGATGTCCTAGTGCCCCAAATTTCCCTGTTTCTTCATGATAAAATGTTAAAGTACCAACTCCCGCTGTAGAGTCTCTTATCCAGAGTCCTAGCTTATATTCATCTTTTTCTTTTTTCATGTTCATTGATTTCTTTATATCTTTTCCATCTCTATTTATAACTAAGTCTATTTTATCTTTTTTTGAACTTCTTACTATATTCATTACTTCCTTAGTCGTATACACTTTTTTACCATTAATTTCAGTAATTAAATCACCAAGTTCTATTCCAGATGTTTTACATGGACTTTCACTTTTTTGATCACCTATCATTATATCTGAAAATCCTACAACTAATACTCCATTAGATGATAATCTTACACCAACACTAGTTCCACCAGGATATAATTTTAAATCTTTTATATTTTGTACAGCAACAGACTTAAGAGGAATTAATCCCATGAAGCTTATATCTACAGTATCACCATTATAAGTTAAACGATTTAAAGGGCTAATGTCATCAAATATAGAAGTTGTTTCTATTTCATTACTTGTGTATACCTTATCTGGCATATCTTTAATAGTAAAGATTGTTGTTAATACCAATATAGTTATCAAGGTCATTAAGAAACTTATAGATTTTATTATTTTCCTTTTCATCTCTTCTCCTCCTTTGCCTCTGTTCTTAAGTTACCCTGAAGACATGCCATATATTCTGTATTAACTTTACTATAATAGACAAATTTTTTTAAAACAAAAAAATAAAACCACAGAGTTACCGTGATTTTATTTTTTCCTTTTATCCTCTCAGATATGTATTATATTGCTTTTAATTCTGTTTTTTTTGTATTTGAGTTTTCAAACATCTCTCTTACATTTTCCAATGTTGCATTAGTTACACTATCTCCACCTAGCATTGTAGCTACTTGATATATTTTTTCATCAATTGATAATACTCTTATCTTTGTAAATGTCTTCTCATTTTTAACTTCTTTAGACACAAAATAATGATGATCAGATAATATAGCTATTTGAGGTAAATGTGTTATACATAAAACTTGATGATTCTTAGATACTTGATACATCTTTTCTCCAACTCTTTGTCCGACTTGCCCACTAATACCAGTATCTATTTCATCAAAAATTAATGTTGGAATATCATCTTTATCCGCAAAAACACATTTTAGTGCAAGCATTATTCTAGATAATTCTCCACCTGACAAAACTTTTTCAAGCGATTTTAGTGGTTCTCCTGGATTTGTTGAAATCATAAATGTAACGTCATCAAAACCTTTTTCATTAAAATCATCCTGTTGTTCTATCAGTATATTCATTCTTGATTTATCTAATCCAACATAAGATAATTCTGATAAAATCTTATCTTCAAGTTCCTTACTATAAGATTTTCTAATAGAAGAAATTTTTTCACCAACTTTTTTCATTTTAGCAAAAATTTCTTTTTCTTTTTCTTCAAGTTCTTTAATTATCTCTTCAGCATGTACTAATTCCTCATATTGTTTTTTTAAATCATTATAATTAGATATAACTAGTTCAACTGATCCACCATATTTCTTCTTATAGCTATTTATAGTAAATAATCTTTCATTTATTCTTGCCAGTTCCTCTTCATCATAATGTATATCATCAGACATATCTCTAAGTTCTCTTGATGCTTCTTCTATATTATAAAAAGCTTCTTCTATAACTTCTTTTTTTTCTTTTATTTTTAACAAGTGCTCCTCAACAGAAGTTAACTCTGATATTACTTTTGAAAGAGAATCAAGTACACTTGAAGATTCCATACCATTTAAAAGATTATAGCTATTACTAATTGCAAGAGTTATTTTTTCTGCATTAGATAGAATATTATATTCGTCTTTTAAGTCTTCCTCTTCACCTATTTTCAATTTACCTTTTTCAATATCTTCAATCTGAAATTTAATATAATCTACTAATTTATCTCTATCTTTATTTCCATTGATATTTTTTATCTTTTCTCTGGTTTTTAATAGTTCTTCTCTTAAAATTAAAAATTTATCTAATTCATTTTCTATTTTTTCACCAATATAACTATCCAAATAATTAACATGACTACTTTTTTGAAGTAAACTCTGATTTTGATGTTGTCCATGAATATCCAAAAGTTTTTCTCTTATTCTTCTTAATTGATTTACAATTAGACTTTTACCATTTACTTTTATGATACTTTTCCCACTTAATAATGTTTCCCTTGATATTATTAATGTATCATCAAATTCTATTTCTAATTCATTTAATACATCAAAAAGTTTACTATCTTTAATATCAAATATAGCTTCAACCCGTGTTCTACTTTCCCCTGTTCTAATTAAATCTTTTGAAAACTTCCCGCCAAGCACGTAATCTATTGCATCTATTAAAATTGACTTACCTGCCCCAGTTTCTCCAGATAATATATTAAATCCTTCACATAAATCTATTGATATTTCTTCAATAAGCGCAAAATTTTTAATATTTAATTGTATTAACATCTATACCACCTATAATTACTCATTAATTCTACTTTGTATGCTAGTTACAAGGTCTTCTGCCCCTTCAAGACTTCTAACTAAAATAAATATTGTATTATCACCTGCAACAGTACCTGCTATATCTTCGAATCCTAAGCTATCAATTGCTTCAGCTGCCGCAGATGCTCCACCTGTAAAAGTTTTTACAACTACCATCTTATCTACATTCTCAACATGTACAACAGCATTTGTTAATATATTTGCAAGTTTGTCATTAATATTTGATGACTCTTTTGTCGGAACAACATACTTATATTTCCCTGCAACTGACTGCATCTTTAATAGTTTTAAATTTTTAATGTCTCTTGAAACAGTTGCTTGAGTAACATCAAATCCAGATTTTTTTAACTCTTCAGCAAGCTCTTCTTGAGTTTCTATATCTTTCTCTTTAATAATTTCTAATATTTTTTCATGTCTTTTTGATTTCAATGTACCTCACCATCTCATTCTATTATTTATTTAAAATTTTTGTTCTTAATACTTCAAAATAGTCATAATCATCAAATTGTACTAGCTTTGCTTCTCTCTCAGCTCTACTTATTTTAATTATAGCCTTCTTGTCTACTTCATATACTTTTTGACCATCAACAGTTAGATAAAGTTCTTCCTCTTCATGGAATGTTTTAATTGTTATTTTACTATCTCCTCTAAGAACCATAGTTTGCATACTTTTTGTATGGGGACAAATAGGTGTTATTAATATAACATCTAAGTCTGGATATATAAATGGTCCACCTGCTGAAAATGAATATGCTGTAGAACCAGTAGGTGTTGCAATAATAAGACCATCACCTTTGAAGGAACTGTAATATTTTCCGTCAACATATATATTAAACTTAGTCATTCTTGATAACGTACCCCTTGCAATTACAATGTCATTTAATGCTATTTGTTCATCATTTTTAACGTCATTTATCTTACATTTTAAAAGCATTCTCTCTTCTACCTTAAAAAGATCATTTTTAAGTTTAAATATAGCTTTATCTATTTCTGATATATCAATACTACTTAAAAATCCAAGATTACCAATATTTATTCCAAGTAGTGGTATATCCATTTTATTAGATATCTTTCTTGCAACACCAAGTAATGTTCCATCTCCACCTAGCACAATAAGTAATTCTATATTTTTTGAAAGATCACTGCATTTAATTTCATATGTATTGAATATATCTATTTTTACTTTATCAAATGCCTTATTTAATTTTTCAATAACTAAATTTACAATAATTCCTTCGCAATCCTTAGATGGATTTATTGCAATACCTATATGTCTCATAAATATCCCGCCTTTTATATTTCTGAATGTGAAGCAGATACTACATTTTCTATATCTTCCATCTTAAAGTTACTAACTTTTTCTTTATTTTTAGTAAAGTATAATAAATACTCTATATTTCCTTCTGGTCCTTTTATAGGTGAGTAACTAACCCCCAATATATTTAAATCATGCTCTAATAGATAATTTACTATAGAGTTTACCACTTCTTTATGGGTGCTTTCTTCACGAACTACTCCCTTTTTACCTACCTTTTCTCTTCCAGCTTCAAATTGAGGTTTAATTAAAGCTACAACTTCACCATCATCTTTTAAAAGATTTATAGTAGCTGGCATAATTGTTTTTAATGATATAAATGAAACATCTATTGATGCAAAATCAAGCTTTTCTCCTATATCTTCTGGAGTTACATATCTAATATTAGTACGCTCCATACAAACGACTCTTTCATCAGTTCTAAGCTTCCATGCAAATTGTCCATATCCAACATCAACTGAAAATACTTTTCTAGCGCCGTTTTGAAGCATACAATCTGTAAATCCGCCTGTAGATGCTCCTATGTCCATACAAACTTTGCCATCTAGAACTAAAGGAAATTCCTTCATGGCTTTTTCAAGCTTAAGTCCACCTCTACTTACATAGGGTATAGTGTCACCTTTAAATTCAATATTAGAAGTTACACTAACTTTTGCTCCTGCTTTATCAACTCTTTGTCCATCTACAAATACTTTTCCAGCCATTATATTTGTTTTAGCTCTTTCTCTTGATGAAATTATCCCTCTATCTACTAATAATACATCAAGTCTCTCTTTCTTATCTGCCATTTTTATCTCCTTGTTTTTAACAATTTTAATACTTCATCTCTTATTCCCTTTGGATCTAAATTCCACTCACTATAAAGAATGGTAGTATCACCTTGTTCAACGAACTCATCATTATAACCTAATGCCTTAAAAGTTCCTTTAAATCCATAATTATTAAGTGATAATAATATATTAGATCCTAATCCACCTTTAATTACATTATCTTCTACTGTTATTATATCATATCCTTCATTAGATAATTTCTTAATTATTCCTTCATCAAGTGGTTTTATAAATGTTGCATTAATTAACTTAGGATATATTCCTTCTTTATTTAAAATTTCTTTTGCTAATATAGAATGTTGAGTCATTCTTCCAGTTGAAATTATTGCACATTTAGAATCTTTTCCCTCATCTAGAACTTCCCATTTTGCAAACTCAATTTTTTCTAATGCTTTAAGTTCTGGTATTATATCTCCACCTCTTGGGTATCGTATAGCTATTGGTCTTTCTTGTTTTAAAGCCCAAGCTAAAAGTGGTTCTACTTCATCTAAACACTTAGGTGTAACTATTGTTATATTAGGTATAATGGAAAGATATGATATATCAAATATACCTTGATGTGTTTCTCCATCTTCACCTACTAATCCTGCTCTATCTATAGCAAATACTACCGGAAGATTTTGAATGCATACATCATGTAGAACCTGATCAAAAGCTCTTTGAAGAAATGTTGAATAAACTGCAAATACTGGTCTTAATCCAGAACATGCCATTCCGGCTGATAAAGTCACTGCATGTTGCTCTGCTATTCCTACATCAAAGAATCTTTCAGGATACTTTCCCATAAATCCTTTTAATCCTGTTCCATCTGGCATAGCAGCTGTTATAGCCACAATATTTTCATCTTTTTCTGCTAATTTCATTAGTGCATTACCAAAAACTTTAGAATAATTACATCTTGCAGTATTTATAGGCTCTCCATTTTCTAAATTAAAAGGAGAAACTCCATGATATTTATCAGGACTTTTCTCAGCAAGTTCATATCCCTTACCTTTTTGAGTTACAACATGAATTATTACAGGTTCATCTATATTCTTTGCTTTAGATAATACATTCTTCATAGCTTCTATATTATGTCCATCTATAGGCCCTAAATATTTAAGTCCCATATCTTCGAATAGCATAGATGGCACTACTAATTGTTTTATACTATCCTTTATTTTACTTAATTTTTTTGCAATACGTTTACCAGCTGAACTGTTATTTAATTTATTGTTTATTCCTTTTTTAAACTTATTATATTCAGGTTCCATTCTTACTTTATTTAGATAAGATGATAACCCTCCAACATTAGTTGATATTGACATTTGATTATCATTTAAAATCACAATCATTTTTGTCTTTTTAAATCCTAAATCATTTAATGCCTCAAGAGCCATTCCACCAGTTAAAGCTCCATCTCCAATAACAGCTACCACATTATTATCTTCATTTTTTAAATCCCTAGCTCTAGCAAATCCTAATGCAGCTGATATAGATGTACTGCTGTGTCCAGTGTCAAAAAAATCATAAACACTTTCATTTCTCTTTGGAAATCCACTCATTCCATTATGTTTTCTAAGCTCTTTAAATCTATCTTTTCTACCAGTTAATATCTTATGAATGTAAGTTTGATGTCCAACATCCCATATTATTTTATCTTTATCTAAATTAAATTCACTAAATAGACTAAGGGTTAATTCAACAACTCCAAGATTAGATGCAAGATGTCCTCCTGTTTTAGACACTGAATCTATTAAAAAATCTCTTATTTCATTTGATAATTCATACATTTCAGGTGTAGTCAAAACTCTTACGTCCGCAGGAGATTTTATTTCACTTAAAATATCCTTCATACTATCCCAACCCTCTTTTTAAAATTCCCTTATTAAAAGGTTTTTTGTTAATTCTATTAAATTATCGCTATTCACCGTTAAACTTCTTAATAATTCAATACAATCCTCTGTAAGTTCTCTGCACAAATTCTCGCACTTATCTATTCCATATACAGAAACAAAATTTGTTTTGTCTTTTACTTCATCTGCATGAGTCTTTTTACCTAATTTTTCTTCATTTCCAATAACATCTAATAAATCATCTTTTATTTGAAATACAAGACCTAATTTTTCTCCAAAACTATTTAGTTTATCTATATCATCCTTAGGTGCTTCTCCAAGCAAAGCGCCAGATACTATTGAAGCTCTTATAAGTTCTCCAGTCTTTTTAAGATGCATATATTTTAGTTCATCAACTGGTATATTTCTTCCTTCACTTATAATATCAACAACTTGACCTCCAATCATACCTTCTGCTCCTGATGCCCTTGCAATTTCAATTGATGCATCTAGTGCATGAATTCCATTTTCTTTTGCGCTTTCCATAAGTAAAATCATAGCTTCATTTAAAAGAGCATCTCCTGCAAGTACTGCTATATTTTCACCATATACTTTATGATTCGTAGGTTTACCTCTTCTTAAATCGTCATCATCCATACAAGGAAGATCATCATGTATTAAGGAGTATGTGTGTATCATCTCTATAGCACTTGCCATTTTAAATGCTTTTTCCCAATCTTTTTTATAAGCATTGTATGTAAGTATTGCTAATATAGGTCTTACTCTCTTACCACCTACATTTAAACTATAACTTTCCGCATCATATATTAATTTATTATAACTATCTTTTCCACAAAAGTAATTTTGTAGATATAAATCTATTTTATGTTTTAAATCATTAATATTCATTGCTATTCTCAAGCTCCACTTCTTCATTATCTTCTACTATAGATATTTTGCCCTCATATTCATTTAAAGTTTTGTAAAGTTTATTTACTAGCTTAGTTCCTTTTTCATATTCTTTCATAGCTTCATCTAAGCTTAACTCATTTTTTTCAAGGCTATCTAAAATATCTTTTAAATTTTGAAGCATATCTTCATAACTAACTTTTTTTGCCATATTTCTCTCCTTTTTTTAACTAGGCTTAAATTGTCCTTTTATACTACCATCTTTAAATAATATCTCTATATTTCTATCTTTAATCAATTCATCTTTACTTTTTAATATTAAATCATCACTCTTAACAACTGTATATCCTTTATTTAAGATTGTTAAAGGATTATTTGCTATTAACAGTGAATTTAACTCTTGTAATTTATTACTCTCTTTATCTAATCTATTCTTAATAACTTTTTCTAAGTTCTTTTTTATTGAATCTAATTCTAAGTAACTATTACTTATTTTTGAAATAGGTGAATTTAATAATAATATTCTTTCTAAAGAACTTATGTTACTTTTTTCTAATCCTATTATACTATCAATATTTTTATTTAGTAAAGTTCTAATACTTAATAGTTCATTTGCCATTTCACTTTTATTATTTACAGCCATTTCTGCTGCTTGTGATGGAGTAGCTGCTCTTAAATCTGCAACAAAGTCTGAAATAGTATAATCAACTTCATGCCCTACAGCAGATATTACAGGAATTTTAGATTTAAATATTGAATAAGCCAATTCTTCCTCATTAAAATTCCAAAGCTCTTCAATAGAACCTCCACCTCTTCCAATTATTATAACATCAACTGATTTTTTTATATTAAAGTATTTAATTCCTTCAATTACTGTCTTATATCCACCTTCACCTTGTACCTTAGCTGGGTATAATACAATATCAACTGATGAGTTTCTTCTTCTGGAAACATTTAATATATCATGTATAGCTGCACCTGTTTTTGCAGTTATAACACCTATTCTCTTTGGGTTGTCTGGTATATTTTTTTTGTATTTCTCATCAAAGATTCCTTCTTTTAGAAGTTTCTCTTTTAGTCTCTCAAATTTAATATGGAGTTCTCCAATTCCACTTTGTTCAATTTCTCTACAATATAATTGAAGACTTCCACTAGCTGGATATAAAGAAGCTCTTGCTTTAACAATTACCTCCATCCCCTCTTTTAATGTGAACTCTAAGTTTAAAGTATCTCCTTTAAACATAATACAATTTATTTTCCCATTATCATCTTTTAAAGAAAAATATATATGGCCACTTGAATGATACTTTAAATTAGAAATCTCTCCTTTTACAGAGAGATTATTTAATATGAAGTCATTATCTATAATTTTTTTTATATAATTATTAACCTCTGAAACATTTAATATTTTAATTCTCATTTTTTTTAATTGCCTCACAAACATTATTAATTAAAAGTGTAGTTGTAAGTGCTCCTACTCCACCTGGGACTGGAGTTATTAAAGATGCTTTTTCTAAAACATTATCAAAATCAACATCACCAGTTATTTTCCCTTCAAATGATGAAGTACCAACGTCAATTACCACTGCACCTTCTTTTATATATTCAGATGTAATAAATTTGGGGCTTCCAATAGCAACAACTAATATATCCGCTCTTTTACAAACTTTTTTTAAATCCTTAGTTCTTGAATGGCATATTGTGACTGTTGCATTTTCATTTAAAAGCATTTGAAACGCAGGTTTTCCAACTATATTACTTCTTCCTAAAATAACCACCTCTTTACCTTCTAAAGCAACCTTATATTCTTTTAATAATGTTACTACTGAATTAGGTGTACAAGGCATAAATGTATCTTCTCCAAGATATAATTTACCAACACTTTCATATGTTAAGCAATCAATGTCTTTCTTTGGAGATATAACATTAAGCACTCTTTTTTCATTAATATGCTTTGGTAATGGTAATTGAAGCATTATCCCATGAACATTCTCATCATTGTTTAGACTATCAATTAATGAAACAAGCTCCTCTTCCATTATAGTGCTATCTAACATAATCTTATCAAATAAAACTCCAAGAGAAGTTGCTACCTTCTCTTGTGAATTTAAATAGTATATTGATCCACCATCATCACCAACTAATATAGATGCAATTTTAGGAACTATCTGCCCATTTTCTTTTCTATATTCTATAAAATTCTTTATATTTTCTTTAATATTTTTTGAAACCTCTCTACCATCAATAATCTTATCCAAGATAAATCCCCCTATTTATTCTTATATATCTTATCTAAAACTCCATTAACAAATGAAACTGACTTTTCATCTGAATATCTCTTTGTTATTTCTAATGCTTCATTTATAGCAACCTTTTCAGGTACATCATTTACATAATTCATTTCATAAACTGCAAGTCTTAGTATTGCAAGATTTACTTTTGATATTCTTTCTATTTTCCACTTTTGTAAATTTTCTTTTATTAAATTATCTATTGAATCTTTATTTTCTTCTACACCTTTTAAAACTTCTTTTATGTACTCTAAATCTACTTCTTTTATATTGCCTTCATAATTTTCAACAAATGTTTCCATTGCCTCGTTATATGATTCCTTTGTTAACATTGTGCTAAATATTAATTCCATTGCTTTCTCTCTTGATACTTTTCTACTCATCTTTTCCTCCTAATGATTCCTCTTCTAATCTTATTATAGACTTATTCTAATAGTGTTAAACATTATATATTCAAGCAAGGAAACACCCTCTGAATATCAGAGGGTGAAACTACATTTCCTTTGATTCTTTTTCTGAACTCTTTGGTAGATATATGTTCTGAACATACACATCTACGCTACTTACAACTAATCCTGTCATAGCTTCTACAGTCTTCTTAACATTTTCTTGAACTGCACCTATAACATCTAGTATTTTCACACCGTACTCTACAGTAACTGCCATCTCAATTCTTGCTCTATCTTCTTCTAAAGTAACCTTTACAGCCTTACCTGATGACTTCTTACCTTTAAGTAGCTGTGATATGTTGTTTGTAACTCCATGTTGGAATTCCATAACTCCATCAATTTCTTCTGCTGCAATGCCAGCAATAACTGATACAACTTCATCTGAAATCTTTACAATTCCAATGTTTTCATTATTGAAGTTTTCCATTCACTTCGACCTCCTAGGCTTCGCACTTTGCGAAACTATTATCTTATGCTTATTATATCAAATATGATTTTACATTACAATGCATTTATTTTTTTACTTCTATTGAGATATCGTTTATATTTGCAACATCTTGCACTATTTCTTGTATTTGTAAACTCATTTTTTCATCAATACCATCAGTCTTTACAAACACCTTCGCTTTACTACCATCAATAGTACATAATACATCCTTTACCCCTTTATTCTTTATGTTAATTTCAACTCTATTTTCATTATCCTTTTGCTTAGTCTTTTCTAAAAGTTGTTTTTGAGCACTAGCTTTTTGATCTTTTGAGGTATTCTTATCCTCAATTATTGCTTTTAAGTTTGTAATTGTTTCAGCATCGCTTGTTTCCTTTTCTGTTCTAGAATCATAGAAGAAATCCTTTTGAGCCACTGTTTCTTTATCTTTATCCTTTTCTTCTTCATTTGCTGAAAGTACCTGACTTAAATCAGTTGGATCATTTAGTCCACCTTCATTAAGCTTCGTCGCTAGAAGACCAACACATATTATTAGTCCTAGCAAAGTGAAAATAATACCAAATTGTTTTTTATTCATTTTATTCTCCTCCCATCCTTTACCTATTGAATTATATGCTAACTATTCATGGAATATACATTAACTTTATCAATAGAAAGGTCATATAAATTTGATACAACTTTTTGGATTTCATATTTTGTTTTACTATTTTCCGCTCCTTCTGCCACAACAAAAACACTTATTACTTTCGGCTTATATGTTTGAAGTATAAAAGGCTCATTACCCTCGTCTTTAGTTGTCATAACAACTTTTGAACCGTCATTTTTTTGTTCATTTACACGCTTTCCTCCTTCACTATCTGTTTCTTCTGTAACTGAGGTTTGCGTATCTTCATCATATGCCGGAACTTTCTTCTCTCCACTTTCAAAAGAAATCATTACATCCACACTTCCAACACCATCCATTTTTTTTAATATTGTTGTTAATTGCTCCTTTTGTTCTCTTTCATATTCATCTTTTACACTACTTTCAGTTGAGTTATTATTTAAACCTTCACTTTCTAATCCACTTGCTGTTGCAGTCTCTTGGTTACTATATTTTTCTTTAGAAGGTTTTAGTACATTTAATGCTAAAAGTAAAAATGCAATAATAACAATAATAATAATTAACATGTTTATATTCTTATTTTTAAAAAAATCATCTATGATTTTTTTAATCTTTTTTCCATCCACTCTACCATCTCCTTTACTCCATTTTATATATGTTAATTTTCCCTTCATCAATATCTAATTCTTTTGAAACAAACTTAACTACTTCTTTATATTTAACATTTTCTATCTTTTCTTTATTCTCTCCCTTAGGTTTTATATCTACTTTATCTATCTTATCTATTTTTTTTATATTTTTATCTTTAACTCTTATATCTAGCCTATTTATTGTAAAATCAGTCTTATTAAAATCAACCTCACAATCTACCTCACATTTAAACTCTAAATCTTTAAATTCTTTTTTTAATATATTTTCACAATTTTTATTAAAATTTTTTTTAAAGCTTTCATTTTTAACCCTGGATAGTTCGTCATCATTCTTTTCTATTTTTTTATTAGTATTATATTTACCTTCATAGGAACTAATTGCATCTTTTAACTCTTCTTCACCATTTAAAATTATTGTTAAGATAGGATTTAAAATAACTGCTATAAGTATTAACCCTAAAACAAACTTCAAATATTTCTTCATATTGTTATCTGGTGCAATTAATTCAACAGCAGCAATAAATATTAATGTTGTAACTAGTGTTATTACAAAATTATTTAACAATTCCAAATTTCTTATCCTCCTACTACAAATTTACCCGCTGATGCCATAATTCCTAATAAAATAAAGAACATAAAACTTATACTTATTACACATGAGAGTAATAGTATAAGGGCATCTCCAACTGCTGCTATAGATGAAGTTATTCTTTTATCACTTATAGGTTCAACTAATGCTGCAGATAACTTATATATAAATGACATAAGAACTAGTTTTATTATTGGATATAAAAGTACTAATACAATTACAATAAGCCCTACACCTGTTATTGCATTTTTAATTATTAAAGAATAGCCTGCAACCGAGGTTATAGCATCTGAGAATGTTTTTCCAACTATAGGAATGAAATTATCAACTGCAAACTTAGTAGTTTTAAGTGCAACTGCATCCATTGTATCTGCTGTAATCCCTCTTATAGTTAAAGTTGCAATAAATACAGTTATGATTATTCCTTGAGACCACATTATTATTTGTTTTACTAGCTTACACAAATTATCTATCTTATGCTCAGTTGATATATTATTTGCAAATTCCATTACAAAGCCTATTAATATTAAAGGTATTATTATAGAAATATATATTCTAGGTATCATTGTAACAGCTACTAAAATTATTGGATCTAATGTAGCCGCTTGTACAAATCCTCCAGCTAGAGCAATCATTGTAACTAAGATAGGCAATAGTGCTGCCATAAAGTTTGCAATTTCATTAATAGCATCTGTTGCAACTGCTATTGATATCATGAAACTTTTTGAAAGTATCATAACTAATATTGAGTAACATGCAAAAAAAGCAATTTGCGATATATTTTCATTTTTAAAAGCATCCTGTAAGTTTTTAAGTAACGAACATAATATAGCTATGACTATAACTGATATAACAAGTTTCAGAACACTTCTAACTTCTCTAAATAATAAACTTATTATAGCTTTAAAAACTACTGAAAAACTTAAATTACCATGTCCTTCTTCAATATATGACTTTACATATTCAATAGGATCAAGCTCATTTACTAATTCAACATCTGTTTTCATCTTATTTATATATTCATATAAATTATTAAGCCCTTCCTTAGTTTCGCCATCTAAGACCTCTTCCTTATTAATTTCTACTGTTTTATTTTCAGCCTTTGCAACACTTCCTCCAGAAAATGATGTTATTATTGGAATAATTGAAAATATTATTGTAAGAATAGTTATAATTACTGTCTTTTTAAATTTTATCTTCATAAATACTCACCTACAAGATCTTTAAAATAGAGTCTAATACCGCCATAAGTATTGGTATCGCAAGTGCTAAGATCATAATTTTTCCTGCAAACTCTACTTTAGAACCTATTGTTGATGCACCTGCATCTTTGCATACCTCTGCCGCAAAAGATGCCAAATATGCAATAGCAAGTATTTTCATTATTATCCCAATATAAACCATATCAATTCCAGCTCTATTTGCAATATCTCTTAAGAATGAAATTATATTCTGAAGCTCACCTAACATAAAAACAAAAATCATTACTCCTGCTGCAAGACAAACTAAAACAGCTAAATCACTTCTTTTATCTTTAAATAACAGATAAATAAACAATGCAATTAGTGCAAAGGAAACTACCTTTAAAATAACCATATTAAATCACCTATAACATAAACATAGTTTTAACTGATTGAAATAAATCTCCAATAAGTGAAACAATCATAAGTAATAGAATAACTACTCCAGCTATATTAGTTATTACTGCTATGTCATCCTTTCCACTACTTTTTAAAACTTTATCTAATATTATTATTAATACTCCAGCACCACCAATTTTAAATAATATACTTATATCTAACATTTCACCCCTCCTAACTTATAGTAAAAATATAATTACCATTGCCCCTATACATATACCCAAATATCTATATAATTTTGTATTTTTATTTGCTATTAATTCTGCCTCTTTTATATTTATATTTAAATTAGATATAACTAAATTAAACATCTTCTCTTGCCCATATACTCCAAGTTCACCTAATGATTTTAAAAAATCTGAAATTGCTCGTTCATCCTCTTTATTTAGATATAACTTATCTTTTTCATCTTTATAAACACTGTTAAAAGCATGGTACACACTCTCTCTTTTCCCTTGTAATAATAAGTCTGCAACCTTTGTAAATAATTCACTTAGTGGCATCCTGCATTTTGCTCCAATTGAAAATAATGCTTCTGGTAGAGGAGTTGTATTATACACAACTTCATTTTGAAGAAGTAATATACTCTTTAAAATTTCTTGAAGAGTTTTGTGCCTTTTGTTAAATCTTTCTCCTAAAATATATCCCCCATAACAAAAGCAGCAAAATATTAATAATAGAAGCATTAGCCTAAACATACTATTTCACCATCTCTCTTTATGGAATACACATTCTCAATTGTTCCAACTCCTAATCTATTGCTTAGAACTATTACTCTTTCTATAATTCCACTTAATAAAAGATTATCAAAAGCTTTCCTCTTTTTGATATCTTCAAGATTAGATCCATGTACAGTAACTACAATATTAACCCCTGAATTAAATGCTGTATTTAATGCACTTATATCTTCTTCAGTTCCAATCTCATCACATATTAAAACATCTGGTGATAATGATCTAATAGCCATGAGCATACCTTCTTTTTTAAGACAATTATCTAATATGTCAGTTCTAATTCCTAAATTCATTTGTGGAATACCAACATAACTTGCTCCAATTTCACTTCTTTCATCTATTACCACAATTTTTTTACCCATTAAATTTTCTTTCATATCTCCTGATGATAATATTCTTGTTATATCCCTTAATATAGTTGTCTTCCCACATTTAGGTGGAGATATAATTAATGTATTTCTAACAACATTATTATTTGTTATATACTTAAGGACCTTTTTTCCACATCCGATTACTTCTTTAGATATTCTTATATTTAGAGATGAAATATTTTTAATAGTTTTAATTTTATTATTTTCCATAACACATTCACCAGCTATTCCAACTCTATGTCCTCCCTTTAATGTTATAAAGCCTTGCTTTATTTCCTCTTCATAGGCATATATTGAATAATTTGATATCCTTTGAAGAATAAATTTAAATTCTTCCTTTGTAACCTCATTAGATAATATTACCTCTCCCTCATTTGTATATATGATAATAGGTTTATTTATCTTTATACGTATTTCTTGAATTTTTTCATTTTTATATTTATCAATTGTGTCAGCAATCTTTTCAGGAAAAATATTCAATATACTTTCTTCCTTCAACACTCACTCTACCTCCTAATATAGTAAAACTTCTTTTATTCTCTATAATTAATATTTATTTCACCTAACAAATATTACTCTTTTCAAAAAAAATATGTAAAATGAGCATAAAAAAAAGAGCTTTGAAATCAAAACTCTTAAAACAACTAATTCATTATATTTTTATTACAATATGGACATGGTATATTACTATTTTCTTCAATTGCAGAAGCTTCAATAAATACTGGTTTATTGCAATGAATACACTTTACTTCTTTATATTCATCTTCTATCTCAGTTAATTCTTCTAATGAAACTTCCTCAAATAATTCTTCTTGAATTCCTGAAAGATCATCATCCATATATTCTAGATTCTCTTGCATTGTTTCTTGATTTATTGTAAGTTCCTCAATCTTATCAGTCATCTTACTTAATATATTAGAAACTTTATTTAACACTTCTTTATTTTCGTTAATATCTATTTTATCTATATAATCATTTAGCTCTTGGATTTCTTCTCTTATATGATTCACATCAACACTTCCTTTTATATTAAAATTGCTAAGTTCTAAGAACTTAGCAATTTGTTATACTATTAAACTCTTTCCATGTACTCGCCAGTTCTTGTGTCAATTCTTATAGTGTCTCCTTCATTAACGAACATTGGAACGTTTATGATTGCACCTGTTTCTACAGTAGCTGGTTTTAATGTATTTGTTGCAGTATTTCCTTTAACACCTGGTTCACTGTGTGTTATTAATAATTCAACAAAGTTTGGAGCTTCAACTGAGAAAGCATCACCTTTGTAGAATTTAATAATAGCAAACATATTTTCCTTTAAGTACTTTATAGCATCTTCAACCTTTTCATAGTTTAAAGGAATTTGATCATATGTTTCTTGATCCATGAAGTAGTATAACTCTCCATCAGTGTATAAATATTGCATTTCTTTTCTTTCAATTACAGCTTCTTGGAACTTAGTTGTTGGGTTGAAAGTTGTATCAGTAACTCCTCCTGATATAACGTTTCTTAACTTCGTTCTAACGAAAGCTGCACCTTTTCCTGGTTTAACGTGTAAAAAGTCTACAACTGTAAATACTTGTCCTTCGTGTTCGAAAGTTGTACCTTTTCTTAAATCTCCTGCTGATATCATTAAATATCCCTCCAAAAGTATAAATTCAATTCCAAATAAGTTATACTATTAACTTTTAATCATATATAATCATAATTTGGTTTCTTCTGACATACAATGCTATTTTATCAAAAGTCACTGTTAAATGCAATTATTTAACCTGTTAATTTAACAGTATTTTTATATATTTAAAATCTTTCTCTAAATATTATTATATATTTTCTTTATTTTTATACTCTTGAAGCAATAATTTTAGTAAAAATTTTTCATTTTGATAACTTATTTCATATTCTGATATACAATATCCTAATATATTATCCATAAATGTCGATACATCGCTTTTGTTTCCTTCAAAAGTTATATCTATTTTTATACCATCTTCATTATCTATACTATTAATCTTTGCACCATTTATCTTTTTAAAATCATTAAATATTTCATTTATATCCTTTGTACTTTCACTAGAAGATACTTTTACAGCATCAATAAAGTTCTTTTTTTCTTCTTTCTTTTCTGAAGATATTAATATAGAACCTTGTATTACTAATAAAATAATTAATATTATGTATTTAATATACATTTTTTTCATTTATTATCACCAACCACATTTAAAGAATACCCCTCATCATAATTATTAATCTTAATAATATCTAAATTTTCCTTAATATCCTTTAAGTACTTATCATTTATCATAAGTATCTCTCCAGAATTATTTTTTATTTCTCCAAAGCTTGCATATAAATCTAATACTTCTATCCACTTCAGTATTTCTTTCTTGGAATACGAAATTTTATTATCAATACTATTCTCTATTTCTACATTATTAATATTCTTTTTATTTTCTATAATGTTACTTATGTTTATAGGTAATATAAGTAAATTGCAAATTAATATCATTAATAATCCTCTATTTATACTTCTTTTATATTTCTTATCCTGTTTTTCAATAAATTTTTCAGGTATAAAATTTCTATTCATTATTTCTCTCCAATAATTAAATTCTTACTTTTAAATGGAAACTCAAACTTTCCAAAAACTACATTATCTATTTTTTCAATCTCATCTTTAGATATAGCTACTAAATTTCTTATTATTCTATTATTTCTTACCTTTATATAATAATACTTACCCTCTATTTCTATAATAGATTCAAAATTTTGTTTTCTTATCTTTTTTCTTACATACTTTAATATTAAAAACTGAATTGGATTCACTTCTATTTTTTTTATGTAATCTAAAAAAGGTAATATCTTCACACCACCTTTTATAGCATAAATAAGTGTCTTTTTATTTTTATAATCAACACTAAAGTGTATTAAATAATCATCAGAACTAAATTCTTGTTTTATCTCATTCTCTATAAGGATCTTTATATCTGTTATTTTTGTTTTATTGTATTCTTTTATATAAATTTCTTCATCTAATATTAAAAATTTACTATTTCTACTTTTTATAACTTCTGATTTGATGTCTTCTATACCTAAAATTTCTTCACCATATTTATATTTGTTTTTAAATATAAGTATTTCTTTTTTACTTTTTATCATTCAATTATAACCTCTCTTTTTAAAATAAGAATTATATTAAATTTTTCCGTTGTATCTTTAATTTCATCATCAGAAATTAAAGACTTTATATAAGTGCAATACATATAATTATCTAAATTTTTTATTCCATAATTTATCTTAAATGTATCCTCATTTTTTAAATAAGTTAATTTAATATTATAATCCCTATCCCTTATATTGTAATATATATCATCTTCCATATCTTTTATTAACTGCTCACTATTATCCAAAGCCCACTTATTAACTATATCAAGTATAGTTCGTTGTGTTGACCTTAAGTCCATCATACTTTCATGTATTTTATATTTACTACTATATTTTAGGTTCATCTTAAATATAGTTACTCCACCTAAAATTACTATAGTTATAAAAGTAATTAATGCAAAAGAGCTTATCAATACATACCCTCTTTTCTTTATAAACATACTAAGTAACTCCTATCATCAACTACAATTTCCACATATATTAGGTTCTCCTTCTTATATACATTGAAGGATTTCACATTCTCTAAAATTAAGTTTGATGTTTTATACTCTTTATTTCCATTATTAAATGAATAATATTTAACTCTCAAATTCCTACTTATAACTTCAAATTCTTTAGAATTTACATTAATATCACTAGAATTATTATCTACTTGTTCCTTACCTTGTTCTTCTTTTATTATTTCTATCTTGTTATTATTTACAATATATTTTGTATTACCTACTTCATTAAATATTTTTCTAATATTTAATATTGCATTATCTATCTCATCTTCTCTATTGATCATTTCAGTTCGTCTAGATGTATATTTATATATCTCTAATGTCGTATTCATAATTAATGTAACTAATACTGAGGAAATAAAAATATATGCAATACATTCAATTATTGTATATCCTTTTTTAAATCTCTTTCTCCCATCCAAATCTCTTTCTTTACCTCTTCCTTTAAAACTATATCCTCTCCATTTTCAATAAGTGCAAAATCTAGTAAAATACCATCTTCCTCTTCTTTAATTTTTTCTACTTGAATTATCTTATCTGAGAATATATCATTTATACCTAATATATCTTTTGTTTTAAGTTCTTCAAAAATATTCTCATTAATTCCTATTGTAATCTTGTTATCTAAAAATAAATCTTTCAATTCATCTATACTTGTATTAAACTTTATTTCATTTATTACATTGTTAAGTAATATACTATTTACTCTCATATCATTTCTAATTTTAAAAGATTTATGATCTGATCTATTCATATCTATAAACAATATAAAAACCATTGTAATTATAAATATTGCTGCAATACATTCTAAAAGCATAGAACCATTATGCTTTATTTTAAATCTTCTTTTTTTCAATATTTATATAATCAACTCCTACCCTAATACTTATAAAATATTTTTCTTTATCTTTAATATTATCTAGTATAGTAGTACCTGCTTTAACTTGACCTTCTGATGTTATATCTATAATTCCATTTCTATTTAACTGTATATATTCTGGCATATCAATAGAGTTTATCTCCTCATGTCCATTCATTAATTTTATCTTTTTATTTGAATTCTCTATCTTTATCTTTAAATTTGATTCTGTATCTATGGCACTTATTTTACCTTCAGTAACTATATGTTTAAATGAGGATAGAAAATTTTCTACCTCAACATCTCTATTCAACCTCTTGTAATAACTTATAGATGATCCTCCAAAGACAAATATAATAGATAATATAGCTATAACAGCAATTACTTCAATTATTGTAACTCCTCTCCTCATCTTTAAGCTATACCTCCATACATTCCATCAAACATCGGTAATACAAATACTCCTAGAAAAAATACCACTAAAAATGCCATTAATATTATTACAGTAGGCTGAAGTAGCGCTGCAATTTTTTTAAATCTCTCGTTACATCTTTTACTTAATGTCTCCGTTAAATCTTCTAATCTTTCATCTAATGATCCACTTTCTTCACCTAACTTAATCATTGCAATAGTATACTTTGAAAGATTAATAACCTCATTAATAGCTTTAGATAATTCATCACCTTTAAGAATTCTATCATTTAGTTTTTTATATAATTTATTTCCACTATTTTCTTCCTCACAATATTTTAAGGCTAATGATATATTGATCCCACTTGAAATAATAACTTTTATAAGCAATATCATTTCATATTCTCTTATTTCTTTTAATATATTTATTCTATTTCTTATAAATTCAATTATTCTTTTAGAATACGGCTTAATAACTATAATCGGAACCAACACTCCCCATATAGCTATAAAAGAAAAAGCAATTATAGGTGAATTATTTACCCATTTAGAAGTGTTTAATAAAACCTTAGTCAAATAAGGCAATTCTGAACCTACTGATAGATATACATCCTCTAATTGTGGAATTATAAAAAGTATAAAGAATATGCTCATAAAAATCATTGCGCCTATTAAAAACATCGGATATATAGATGCATTTATTATTTCTTTTTTCATTGTATCCTTTCTTTTATAGTAGATACTCATCTCTCTAAAAACATCGCTTAGCTTTCCAGTTTTTTCTCCAATAGAAATCATACCAAGAAAAAACGATGGATATAAGGGTTTAAAGATAGAAAATCCTTGTTCTAAGCTAGAGCCTTTCTTTATTTCATATGCTATCTTTTTTATAGATAATTTATAATCTTTTCTAAGGGGAAAATCTTCTAATAATTCTATAGATCTAGTTATTTGAAGACCATTATTATATAGAGTACATAAATTTTCACATATAATACTTATATCCCTATAAGAGTATTTCTTTACATCCTTCATATTTTATTAGGTCTTCTCCTTCAATAAATTTTTTATATTGCCTATAGCTTATAATGCCATCAAAAAGCATAGTTTTACATACTTCATACATTTGCTTATTAGAAAGTAATTCTATATCTAAATATATATTTTTTAAACGTTTTTTAATATCCTCATCTATAAAGTGAACAGCACAAACTAATCTTCTCCCTTTAATTCCAGTAAAATTACACTCCTCACATCCACTTTCTTCATAAAAGAAATATTCTTTGTCATTAAATATTTCTTTGCAAACTTTTTTGCAATTACTGCAAAGACACCCTATTAATCTTTGAGATATCAATCCTACAAGTGAGTCCTTTATTAAGTAACTTTTAACATTCATATCCTCAAGTCTTAAAAATACTTCTCTACTAGATTTGGTGTGAATTGTAGAATATACTTTATGTCCTGTAATAGAAGCTCTTATAGCCATATTGGCTGTTTCTTCATCTCTTATTTCTCCAACCATTATCACATCTGGATCTTGCCTAAGTGTACTTCTTAATCCCTCTGCAAAACCTAAATTGATTTTTCTATTGATATTGATCTGATTTATCCCCTCAATATTACACTCTACCGGATCTTCTATTGTTGTTATATTTATATCTTTTTCTTTAATAGTTGATATAATAGAGTACAATGTACTACTTTTTCCACTTCCTGTCGGTCCACTTATTATTGCCATCCCATTTTTTATATTTACTATTTTCTTTAAATTTTCTAATTGATAATCAAGTAATTTTAATCCCTCTATGCTATAATCTAATTTTTCTTGATACAGTATTCTTATTACCATCTTTTCTCCATAAATTACTGGTACAGTTGATATTCTGCAATCAAAAGTTCCTAAATTATTATTTATTAATATTTTCCCATCTTGAGGTTTCCTTTTTTCAGCTATATCCATATTCCCATTTAGCTTGACTCTTGAAAGTATTTGATTATAATCACTAATCCTTAATTTTCCTATAAGTACTAATCCCCCATCTATTCTTGCTCTTATAATTACAAAATCTTTTGATGGTTCAAAATGGACATCACTTCCATTTTGGGTTATTACTTTATAAATTATTTTTTCTTCTATATCTTCTCCTACATCTGGTCTTATTGAAGAAATAAGCTTATTAAATTTATTTTTATCTAGATTTATAAATTTAGCTTCTTTTCCAAACAAAAATTCAATAAAATTTTTTCCTTCATCATTTTCTTCATAAGTTGCTACAAAAACCTTATCACCATTCTCGTATAATGGTATTATCTTGAATTCTTTCATTTTGTCTTTTTTAATTTTATATACACAATCTAGATTGGCTTTTCTAATTAATTCTTTCATTTTTCACCTCAATTATATTATTTCCAATTTATGTATATTTAATCTTTTGCAACAAAAAAAGTTTTGATAATATTATCAAAACTTTAATTAATCTTTATAAAATCATATCTTCCTTCTTTACTGCTTATAATTGAGACACTTCCATCTTTATATGAAAATACCTCTTGATTATTTTCATTGCTATTAGAGCCTATAAATAATATATTTCCACTTTGATCAACAGATAGCCCTCTCTTTAAATCAATACTACTTGGAAAAGAATATACCAATCTTTCAACTTTTCCTTTATTAATTTTATACACTGATGGTGCATCATTAATTGCACTTCCTAAAACATAATAAGTACCTGATACATCTACAATATCTTTAACATCCTCAAACTTATTCGAAATATCTTCCATTTTTTTGTTTTCTTTGCTAATTTTCTTTAAAACTCTTTTATTATCTGCTATTTGCTGAAGTATTATCACTTCATCATTTCCACCTTTTAAAAATTCAGCATATCCACTATCTAGTTTATATAAAAGTTCTTCCCTGCCTGTTTTTAAATTAAATGTGAATACTCCATTTATATTGTCACTAGACACTCCATAATAAACAATATTATCTTTATCTATAAAATCATAAAATTCCCCTGATATAGCTACTTTTGAATTTATCTTAATTTCCTTATCATCTTTTAAAGATACCACTTTTAAATTATATCCATTATTATAAACCATATACGAAACATAGTTCCCATCTGGAGATATTTTTATAAAATTATAATTTGAATCAGCAATTTCTTTTTCTTTACCTTTATAATAAATATAATGCTTGCCGTCTCTCATAAAAATATAAGTTCCACTCTCTTTATTGTATTCAATTACAATATCTTTATATTTTAAATTACTGTATTTACCATCAATTAAATTTAAAATATTGTATTTTCCGTTTTCTTCTAATAACACTGCCCCGTTTTGTACTTTTATTGCTTCTACGTTATTACTTATAAGCTCATTATTTTGCACTTTTTTTTGACCACATGCAGTTAGAATAAATGAAAAACCTAAAAGAATTAGTATATATATTGGTCTTTTTTTAATAACATTCATTCTATTCCCTCTTTTAATTATATTTTATAAAGCTTCCCCTACGCAAATATATTCAGCATTACCCGTCATATATACTCCATCTTCTTCAACTTCTATAATTAATTCTCCACCTGGAAGACTTGCTAATACTTTTTTATTAATTAAATTGAATTTATGGGCGACAACTGCTGATGCACAAGTCCCGGTACCACATGCAAGAGTTGCACCAGCACCTCTTTCCCATGTTTCCACCTTTATATGATCTCTATTTATAACTTCAACAAAATTTACATTAGTCCCTTCATTAAAACACTCAAATTTCTCTATAAATTTTCCTTCACTAACATCATATTCCTTATCTTCTTTTATTACAATAGTATGAGGCACCCCAACTAATACAGATGTTAACTTATAATCTTTATTATTTATATTTGTCACTTCATTTATCAGCTCTTTTTTATTACTTAAAGGAATATCTTTTCCAGAAAATGAAGGTATCCCCATATAAACTTTAGCTCCAGTTATTTTATCTTTTTCTAAAATTAAAGTTATACCTTTAATTCCGTCTCCAGTCTCTACTGTAAATTTTATATCTTTAACATATCCTTTATCATAAATGTATCTTCCAAAACATCTTATTGCATTACCGCACATATTTGCTCTTGATCCATCACTATTTATAATAGTCATTTTCATATCAGCTATAGTAGAATTTCTTACAATAATTAATCCGTCAGCTCCAATTCCAAAATGTCTATTACAAAGTTTTTTCGCAATTTCAGTTTCATTATCTAAAAACTTATTATCTAAATCCTCTATAAAAATAAAATCATTTCCTATTCCCTGCATCTTTGTAAATTTCATAATTGCTCCTCCTAAAGTACTTATATATTAAATTGATTATTACCTTAATTTAGTGTTATACTATCTTTAAATTATACAAAAGAAAGGATGATACCTTTGGCACTAGATGGCATATTTTTAAATAGTTTATTAACTAATTTAAAAGAATCAATTATAGATTCTAAAATAGATAAAATAAACCAACCTGAAAAGGATGAAATAATACTTCAATTAAGAAAATATAGAACTAATATTAAGCTTCTAATTTCAGCCTCTTCACAATTTTCAAGATTACACATAACTAATACACAAAAAGAAAATCCTCTTCAAGCTCCACTATATTTAATGGTTCTTAGAAAATATCTGCTTGGAGGTTTAATAACTGATATCACTCAAAAAGATGGTGATAGAGTTACAACAATCCATGTATCTTCTAGAGATGAGCTTGGATTTGATAGTAAATATTTATTAATTATCGAAATAATGGGAAGACATTCAAATATAACTCTTGTTCGTGAAAGAGATTTAAAGGTAATGGAATCTATTAAACACATAACTCCTGATATTAACACTTACAGAGTATTATATCCTGGAGTGACTTATGTTTATCCTCCTAAATCCAACAAATTAAATCCTTTTAATTTTTCTAAAGAAGAGTTCATTAATACATTAGAAAATTGTTCTTATGATATAAATGAGGATTTCTTCTTTAAAAGTTTTACTGGTGTTAGTAAAGTCTTATCTAAAGAATTATACTTCAATCTTTCTAACTATAATTATAGCGTAAAGGATACAGAAAGGTTATACAAATTTGTTACAAATTTATTTAACAATATAAAAAATTATCCATCATTTAATATATATGTCGATAATAACGGATTTTTCAAAGATTTCCATGCATTAAACTTTTTATCACTTAAAGATGATTTTAATACTATTAATTATTCAGATCCATCTGTTATGTTAGATGAATTCTACTATAAAAAAGATAAACAAGAAAGGCTCCATAATAGATCTCAAGATCTTCAAAAACTTATTCATACTAATATAGAAAGATGTAATAAGAAAAAAAGAATTTTAGATAATACATTGGAGGATTGTAAGTCTAAAGAAGATTTTAAAATGAAAGGTGATTTATTAACTTCATTTATATATAGTTTCAAAAAAGGAGATAAATCTGTTATTTTACAAAACTTCTATGATGAGAATTCACCTAATATAGAAATTAAATTAAATCCAAATAAAACGCCTTCAGAAAATGTTCAAATATATTATAAAAAATATAATAAATTAAAAAAAGCTGAAGAAGAAGCTCATATTCAACTTAAAAAAAATGATGATGAACTTAAATATTTAAATTCAGTACTTACAAACATTATTAATGCCGATTCTTATGATGAAATTGAAGAAATAAAAAATGAATTAATGGAAACTGGTTATTTAAAATTTAAAAAATCCTCTAAGAAAAAGAAAAGTAAATCTAAGCCTCTTCATTTTGTATCATCTGATGGAGTAGATATATATGTTGGTAAAAATAATTTACAAAATGATTATTTAAGTTTAAAATTTGCAAATAAGAATTTTATGTGGATGCACACTAAAGATATTCCTGGCTCTCACGTAATAATATGTTCAAATGATGTACCAGATAAAACTTTAGAAGAAGCCTCTGTCCTTGCTGCCTTCTATAGTAAAGCAAAAACATCTTCAAAGGTTCCTGTTGATTATACATTAGTTAAAAATTTAAAGAAACCAAATGGTGCTAAACCAGGTATGGTTATATATCATACTAACTATACTATGTATACAGAACCAAAGGAGTTTACAAATTTAAATTTAAAAGAAATATAAAAAAAGCTCGCATTAAAATATGCGAGCTTTTTATTAATCCATAAGACACTGTACTACAGTATCTCCTGCATTTTTTATAAGTTTATTATCAAAATATTGATAATAATAACATTTTAATTTACCATTATATAATTTTCTGTTCTTTGATGACTTTATTTTAAATGCTTTTTCAAAATCTTCGTAAGAAGTAAGTATATTAAATTCCCATTCTGAATACTTCTTTTTGTATCCTCCAAATATCCCATATAATTCCCTAACTTCTCTAGCATCACTTAATCTTTCTCCATAAGGTGGGTTTGATATTATAAATCCATATTTATGCTTATTTGAAAAATCTCTAAAATCTCTTTCTTGGAATTCTATATACTTATCAACTCCAGCTTTTCTAGCATTAGATTTTGCAGTTCTTAAAACTCTCTGATCTATATCATATCCTAATAGCTTTAAATCTTTATCTTTTACAGCTCTTCTTGCACCTTCTCTAACTTGATCATATATATCATTTGGCATTGTTGGCCATTTTTCTGATACAAATTCTCTATTAAGCCCAGGTGCTATATTTTGCATTATCATACAAGCCTCTATAAGTATTGTTCCTGAACCACAGAATGGATCAATTAATAAGTAATCTTCTTTCCACCTTGATAAAAGAACCATAGATGCTGCTAAAGTCTCTTTAAGTGGTGCTGCCCCTGAATTTTCTCTATATCCTCTTTTATGAAGTCCAGCACCAGATGTATCAATTGTAAGTGTAACTTTATCTTTTAGTATTCCAACTTCTATTTTGTATACTGGTCCATCTTCACTAAATTGATCTATTCCATAAGCCTCACTCATTTGAGTAACTATAGCCTTTTTTACTATTGATTGACAATCTGGCACACTATAAAGAGTTGATTTTATTGATTTTCCAACTACATGCATAACACCATCTTTAGGTATTATATCACTCCATTTAACATTCTTAGTTCCTTGAAATAATTCTTCAAAACTTCTTGCTTCAAATTCTGCCATATTTATAAAAACTCTATCTGCTGTCCTTAAATGAATATTTGCAATTGCTATATCCATTTCATCTCCACTAAAGTGAACCTTTCCGTTTTCTGTACTTAAACCTTCATATCCTAAAGCTTTTAATTCTTTTGCAGTTACTCCCTCTATTCCAAAGGTAGTAGTAGCAATTAATTTGTATTCCATTTATTTCTCTCCTTTAAGTTTAAACTAAACTTCATTTTCGTATATCTTTACTGAATCTTCTCCATCGATCTCTTCTATCTTAACTCCAACAACCTCTTCTTTTGATGTCGGTATATTCTTTCCTACATAATCCGCTCTTATAGGAAGCTCTTTATGGCCTCTATCAATTAATACTGCAAGCTGTATAACTGTTGGTCTTCCAACATCTATTATTGCGTCTATAGCAGCTCTAACAGTTCTACATGTATATAAAACATCATCAACTAATATTATCTTTTTATTTGTTATGTCTATCCCTAAATCTAAACTTTTAATCTCTGGCATATCGTTGTCTTCAGTTAAATCATCTCTATATAAAGTAATATCTACTGATCCAACTGGTATATTAACTCCTTCAATTGCAGTAATTTGTTTTGATATTCTCTCTGCAAGTGGATATCCTCTTCTCTTTATTCCTATAAGTACTATATCTTCAACACCCTTATTTTTCTCAATAATTTCATGAGAAATTCTTATTAAACTTCTTTTTATTGCTTTATCATCTAAAAGATTAGCTTTTAATTTCATTATTATCCTCCTTTTTAATTTATATATTATCTTTTCTTAAATTCTCTAGTAAATTTTTATAATTATCAGGAAGTTCTGATGTAAATTCAACATATTCTCCAGTGCTAGGATGTATAAATCCTAGAGTTTTAGCATGAAGCATCTGTCCTTCATTTTTAAATTTTCCTTTTTTAAAACCATAAGTTGGATCTCCAACTAACGGATAACCAATAGAAGCCATATGAACTCTAATTTGATGAGTTCTTCCAGTTTCTAATACACACTTTATTAAACTAGAATTTTTAAATCTCTCTAATACTTCATAATGTGTTACAGCACGCTTACCATCTGAAGTTATAGCTATCTTTAATCTATCTCTCTTTGATCTTGCAAGAGGCTTATCTACAGTTCCACTATCTTGTTTTATTCTACCTTCAACTAATGCATAATATTCTCTTTTCATAGTATGTTCTTTTAATTGCTCAGATAATTTATTATGTGACTCATCATTTTTAGCAACAACTAAAATACCTGTAGTATCTTTATCAATTCTATGTACTATTCCAGGTCTTATAACGCCATTTATACTAGATAAATCAGTGCAATGATAAAGAAGTGCATTAACAAGAGTTCCTGTATAATTTCCTGGTGCTGGATGTACTACCATTCCTTTAGGCTTATTTACAACTATGATATCCTTATCTTCATATATTACCTCTATAGGAATATCTTCTGCTTCTACTTCTAACTCTGTTGGCTCTGGCATGTTTATTTTAATTTCATCGTTTTCTCTTAGTTTATAATTACTTTTAGTCTTTTTATTGTTAACTAATACGCTTTCATTTTCGATTAATCCTTGAATAAAGCTTCTTGATTTTCCTTCAAATTCACTTGAAAGAAATTTATCAATTCTTATACCTTTATTTTCACTATCTATGACATATATAATTTCATCCATTTTTAAGTCTCCTAAACATTTATTACTTAACAATTATAATATATTGCTTTAATTAACTCAACTGAAAGTATATATTAAAAAATCAGCATTACATTTGTAATGCTGATACTACTACTCTTCTTTATTTGCAAAGAAACTTTTAATTTCATCTAATTCGTTAGTTGAAACTTCTTCATTTACAGGTTGCATATCCTCTTGTGTATATGCAATCTCTTTAATTTCTATCTCTTCATCCACTGGAGTTCCAATTGAATAGTTTTTATTTATATCTTTTTCTAAATCATCAAATGTTTCTAATTGTGTATTTATGAAGTTTCTAAACTTAGCTCTAAATTTTATAAATTCTTGTTTTACTCTATCAAATTCATCATTTATTTGTATTACATCACTATGAGCTTTATCTACAATTCTTTGAGCAGTTTCATTAGCATTTTTAACTATAAGTTCTGCTTCTTTTTGAGAAGTTTCTTTAGCTTGATCTGCTGCATTTTGTGCAAGAACTAAAGTATTCTGTATTGTTGTTTCTATTTTTGCATAGTGACCAACTTGCTCTCCTAAGACATCTAACTTTTCTTTTAACTTTGCATTTTCCTTATATAATTCCTCATAATTATCTACGACTTCATCTAAGAATTCATCTACTTCATCTGGATTATATCCCCTAAGACCTCTTTTAAATTCCTTATTGTTTATATCCATTGGAGTCAATTTCATTATTTTCACACCTCTACTATGTATATTTTTTTATATTAATTTTATATTTACCACTCTTACTGCGGCCTGTACAATCCCCTATGATATACTTACCATATTTTCTTATAGTTATTCTATCGTCTTTTTCAACTTCAAAACTTTTTTCTCTATTTATATTATAGTTTATCAGTACTAATCCTTCATCTATCATTTTTTGTGCTAATCCTCTAGATTTATTAGTAAGCTTAGCAACAATTGAATCTATTCTAATGGAGGAAATAAGAATTGTCTCCTCTTTAAATTCATGAGTTATTGCTTCAATATCTTCAAATAATTCAGTTATCTTACATGGGGTTTTTCCAATACTTTTAAGGTTCATTAATATATAATCTGCAATTTCTTCATAAACAGCTACATAACATATATCTTCTTTTACTATTAAATCTCCTATTTTATCTCTCTCTATTCCTAGAGATAAAATACTTCCCAAATAATTTCTATGAGTTACTTTAGTAAATTTAGATGAGTTTCTTATTTCTAAAACCCTAATTGGAAACTTGGTATCATAAATATTATTAAAAGATATCATTCTTCGTTCTGATTCTTTAAAAGCACCAAAACTTTCTACTTTTAAACCTTTTATTTTTATTTCCTCCTCAAAAAACTTCCATATGTTTGGAGGATAAAAACTTTTTCCAAACATAGGAATATTTCTTTCATAGGATAACATCATTTTTTCATATAAATTAATTGCAATATTTTTTTCTTCATCTAAAAATCTTTTAAGTATAATTTCTTTATTCATATTAAAGTATTCCAAGTACAAAACTAATTATGATTGGTTTCAACAAACCCAATACTATAATTGCAAATATAGGGGAAACATCTATAGGAACATTTCCAAGCAATTTACTTTGAATAAACCTAAAAGGTCTTAAAATAGGTTCAGTAAAGCTTGTCAATATTCCCATAATCCCATTATTTCTATCTACAATAACCCATGATAAAATACATTCTAATATAATAGCAAGTTCAATTATACGAAAAAGTGAGCTAATGAAATTAGCTATAATACCTTCCATCTAATATCCTCCTGTTATTTTGACCAGTTAAATAATGCTTTTGAAGTTAATTCACTCTTTAATTCACTAGTTACTTCCACATTTGATGGTGATAAAAGATATACTCTCTTTTCCACTTCTTGAATATCTCCATGTAATGCATAACATGAACCTCCAATAAAGTCTAATAATCTTTGAGCTGTTCTTATATCAAGATTAGTTGTATTTACAACAACAATTCTTCTATTTCTAACTGCATCACATATTTCCATTGCTTCTTCATAAGCAGTTGGCTTAGTTATTAAAACTTTAGCTGAAGCTGAAGTATGAATATTTACAACCTTATTTGATCTTTTTCCAGATATAACAGGTTCTATACTTTCATCTATTGCCATATTTTCATCAGCTGCTTCTTCAAATCCTTCTTCAAATTCATCATCCTCAAAGTCCTCATCAAAATCTCCAAATCCTAAAATATTTTTCATTTTTGATATCATATTTGCCATATCTTCTTCCTCCTAAATATTATAATTTCTTTCACCAAAGATTCCTGTTCCTACACGAATCATATTTGATCCTTCTTCTATGGCTATCTTATAGTCATTTGTCATTCCCATAGATAATATTTCCATATCAATATTCTTAAACTTTCTTTCTTTTAAATTCAAGAAAATATTATGTGTTTCTTTAAAGTAATTTCTATTACTTTCTTCATCTCCTTTTGGAATAATAACCATTATTCCCTTAACCTTTACATGTTTGCATGTTTCTATTTTTTCAATCATTTCATCTAAATCTTCTAGTAAAACTCCACTTTTACTTTCTTCTCTACCTATATTAATTTGAATTAATGTATTCGCTGTAAGATCTTCTCTTCCATAAAGTTCTTCAATTTTATCTAAAAGCTTTATACTTGAAAGAGAATGAATTAAGTGAACTTTACCTACTATATACTTAACTTTATTTGTCTGTAATTTTCCTATTAGGTGCCATTTAACATCTTTATGAAAACTCTCTTCCTTATGAATAAGTTCTTGTACTTTATTTTCTGCAAAATCTCTTAACCCATAATTATAAGCTTCTTCCATCTCTTCTAGACTTCTAGTTTTCGATACAGCTAAAAGCTTAACACCATTAGGTAAAATGTTTTCTATATTTTTTATATTTTCACTTATACTCATAAAAGCCTCCTAAAAATTAAGAGTTTTCACTCTTAATATTATTATTCTTCATTAGTTTGCATTTTCCTCTAAATTTTTCGTATTTTTTATTATTTTTCTATATATTCCTTCATATACTCTGTAGAACCTAATTTTGGAGCCGCTGGCATTAATATATTATCCTTTTTTTCTATTTCAACTGATAATTGTCTAACCATAAGCTCTCTTATATGAGTTCCTTCTTCTAATAATGCTGTTTCAAGTGCATCTGGATCTCCAATTGCATAAATATAAAATGGTGCATATTCTGTTGAATCATCTTCGAAACCAATAAATGCCCAATTACATATTACACCTGAGCTTGGAATTACCCTATGATTATTAATGCTTATTGCTTCAGCACCAGCCTTTCTTAAATCATTTAATACTAATGCCACATCATTGTCATGGAATATCTTAGATTTAGTTTCAAACTCATTATCTTCATTTAAATTTATATTACCATCATTTATTTTAAGTAAAATTCCTGGTCCTTGAACTTCTGTAAGTCCAGTTATCATGCCATAATCTTTTAATTGCGCCTTCATACTATCTAAAATCTTATCCTGCTTTTTATCATCGTATTTATACTTATTTATTGTTTCTTGCATATCATCATTTCTTTTTTTTAGATTCGTTATTTCTTTATATAAATCACTCTTTTCATTAATAGCATCTTGATATTCTTTTGCACTAAGCTGAGTGGACCTTTCTATAATTTGCCCAAAATTCATATTAAAAGCTATCAATAAACCTACAAAAATAGATGCAAAAAATACTATTAATCCACCACTAGTTTTTTTCATATATTCACCTCTTACTTGCGTGACTTAATCTTTTCTAAAATTAGTCTTCTTATTATTGCAAAGTTGTCGAATATACGTCCTCCAAATACTATTACAGCAGCTATATATATTGGTATACCAAGTTTATCACCAAGGTAAGCTAATCCTGCTGCTAATAGTGCATTTCCAAAAAATCCTGATATAAATATATCTGGTTGAAAGTTTTTTGATAAATTTGCTCTAATAGCACCAAAAACTGAATCTAAACAAGCAAGTATTGCAACAGACATATATGGGGAAAGTTTATCAGGAATATTAACATCAAATACAAATCCAAATATTACCCCTATCAATAATCCTATAAAAGGTACCATTACTTTTCCTCCTTTTTCTCAACCGGCTTTAAGTAATCACTTTTAATTGTTTGAGTAGTTTTATCTATAACTAGATTATCACTTTGTTCAACTTCACAATTATAATTTTGAAGCGCCCCGAAATCTAGTGAACCTGGAAAGTTCAATCCAACATTCAATCTTGCTTTATCTCCAATTGCTTTTATAATAATTGGTTCTTTCGGACTAACTTTTCCGGCTGTTCCAATCCATATATAGTTGCTTGAATTCTTTATACCTGTCTGAGGAGTTACTCTGTATCCATTAATTGAAATAGCTTCTGCCTTTGAATACCAAAGCAGATTAATTATATGTATTAACTCTTCTTCAGTAATACCTCTTCCAATATCATCGTTACTTGATCCAAATATTGAAGTCTTTGGAGTTATTTTAATAGTTACTCCAGGCCCCTTTACATCAACTAGCCCTAAATGCATTCTAGCTGAATCTAATTGATTTTTTATTTCTTTACCAACATTACCTTCTTTTGAAGCCGCCTCTTCTAATTTCTTAAGTTCCTCGTTTAAAGAATTATTTTTGTTTTGTAACCCTTCTTTTTCTTTCTTTAAACTATCAAGTTCTGCAATAACATCACTTTTATTGTAACTTTCTATATTACTTTCATTATTTTTGTTTAATAATTTAAATTGATATGCCAGGAGAAAACCTAACAGTGCACACACAATTGCAATAGAAATCTGTGAAGTGGATTTCTTCATTTATATGACCTCCTCTATTTTTCCTCTTTAATTACTGGAGTACCCTCAAAACTTAAATCTATATATCCCTTTTTAAGATTAAGTTTTTTATCTTCTAATATATTTAATGCAGTATTTATCTTTTTTATCAAATCATTACCATTTCCAACTTTAACTTTAACATCATTATTAAAATATACAATTATATCATTAATATTAGTTACATTAACCATAGTTATTTTATTTTTTGTTGTATTCGAATTTTTTATTTCATAAAGAGTTTCTAAAAAGTTCTCTAGCCTTTTATCATCTTTAGTATCTACATATTTTTCTCCAATTTTACGTCCCTCTGATTTAAGGCCTTTAATTTCAATCAATCCATCACCCTTAAGTTTATTTACTTTTTCTAATAGCACTAAATCTGAACTTATAACATCATATTCATCGCCATATTTAACATAGTAACCTATATTTTTTTCTTTAATATCCACTTCTAATGTTGATGGAAAATGTCTTTTTAAGGTAACACCATTTATATATGGATCTGACTTTAAGACCTTCTCGACTTCACTACTCTTAATAAAAAATATGTTTTCTCCTTTAATAGATTGTAATTTTTCATCTATTAAATCTTTTGTAACTAGATTTTCTCCACTAACTTTTACATTTTTAATTAAAAAGAGATTTGATTTAGTTACTATTAAACCACCTGCTATTGAAAGTAATATAATTATAAATATACTTTTTTTTATAAGTCTTTTTCTTTTGGCTTTCTTTATATATTTATTTCCATTTGCTCCCATGCGTTTTTCTAAACCTATCCTTACTATTTTATTTATATCCATTAATATAATAACACTGTTACAATGATTTTTCATTAAAAAATTCTTAATAAGGAATTAATTGTTGTTTATATTCACATAAAAATAAGAACTTAGCAGGTATACACTCCTACTAAGTTCATTTTTATTGTTGTTTTGCTTTTTTTATTGGTTCTTTACCTTCTGTCTGTCTAGAAATATTAATAAGTATACCCATAGCTATCAAATTAATTACAAGAGATGTACCTCCATAACTTATAAAAGGCAATGGAACCCCTGTAACTGGCATTGAGCCTGTTACAACTGCTATATTTATAATTGATTGAACAGCTATAACAGAAGTTATACCTATAGCTAAAAGACTTCCATAAGTATCTTTAGCTTTCATGGCAACTCGTATTCCTCTCCAAACAAAAATAACAAATAACCCCATTATTATAAGACATCCAATCAATCCAAGCTCTTCACCAATAATAGAAAATATAAAATCATTATGTGGTTCTGGCATGTAAAGCATCTTTTGCCTTGATTGCCCAAGTCCAAGTCCTGTTATTCCTCCAGCACCAAGTGCATAGAAAGATTGTATTAATTGATATCCATTACCAGCTGGATCTTTCCAAGGATTTGTGAAGTTAAGCATTCTTGCTCTTCTATAAGGCTCCCCTAAAGCAAATCCTAGTGCTGCAACTACTAAAGTTGGTGCAACAACACCAAACATATGAACATTTCTTGCACCAGCTGCAAATACCATTATAAATGTAACTATCATTATTACTGAGGCTATACTAAGATTTTTTTCTGCTAAAACTAAAGCTGCAAATATACCTGCAACAAAAAAACATGGGATTACTCCTTTTTTAAAGTCCCTTACACCGTCTCCTCTTTTCTCAAGAAACATTGCGAGATATAAAACTACAACATATTTTGCAAGTTCAGATGGTTGAAATGAAAATGGTCCAAGTTGAATCCATCTTTGTGCACCATTTACTCCTTCGAAAGCAAAAACTAAAAGTAATAAGGGTACTGTTACTATAAGAGCAATAAGAGTATATCTCTTAAGTTTATGATAATCTAATGCCATCATAAACATCATAGCTCCTACTCCTAAAATGCTCCATATTACTTGTCTTTTTAAATAATGCATACTGTCATTATAATGGAACATAGCATAATATGAACTTGCTGAATATACCATTACAACCCCTACAGCAAGTAATAACATTATAGTACAAAATATACCATAATCAATCTCACCCATTCTCTTCCCTTTGGGTTTTCTTTTCTTCATATAAAATTCCTCCACTATATAATACTAAAGTGAAATAGCTCCTATAATACAAAGGATAATAGTAATAATTGAAAATACTGTAACAACCTTTACTTCTGACCATCCTAATTGTTCAAAATGATGGTGAACTGGTGCCATCTTAAACACTCTCTTACCAGTTGTTTTAAATGAAATGACCTGTATTATTACTGATAAAGTTTCAAATACATATATACCACCAACAATTACCAAAATAACTGGATTCTTTAATAATAAAGCAATACTTGCTACCGCTCCACCTAAAGCTAGTGAACCTGTATCTCCCATAAATATTTTTGCAGGGTAGGCATTATATCTTAAAAATCCTAAAAGTGCACCAATTAACGCTAATGCAAATACTGATATTTGATAATTACCTTGATTAAATGCGACAACACTAAAGAATATTAATACTATAACAGTTACTGTTGAAGCTAAACCATCTAATCCATCTGTAAGATTTACTGCATTTGTTGCTGCTGCATAATAAATTATTACAAAAGGAATGTATAATATACCTAAATTTATTTGCATTCCTAAGAATGGAATCATAATTTCAGTTCCAAGTACTGTGTAAGCATAATAAGCCATAGCTACTGAGAATAAAAGTAATAATAACATCTTTTGCCATGCTCTTAATCCTAAATTATTCTTATGTATGATCTTAAGCATATCATCTAAGAATCCTATGAAACCAAAAGCTATCATTGAATATAATACTATCATTCCTTCATCAGATATTTTGTATCTCATTACAAGCATTACAATAGTAACTGATATTATAAATATAACTCCTCCCATTGTTGGAGTACCTGCTTTTTTGAAGTGACTCTTTGGTCCTTCCTCCCTAATATTTTGCCCAAATTTTAATTTGTGTAGCATAGGAATAAATATAGGTCCAAGTATTATTGATATAAGAAAACCTAATCCTAATGCTAAAAGCGTGACTGGATTAATAAAACTACTAAAAAAATCCCCCATCGTTACCACCAAAGTTTTTAACACTTTGGTAGTTCACCTCCTTCGTTATTGTTTTATATTTTTTAATGCTTCGACTATTTCTTCGAATTTTTCTCCTCTTGATGCTTTAACTAAAATAACATCCTGAGGTTTAATGATTGAATTTAAGTCGTTTATTAAACTTACCTTTGTATTATATAATTTTATTTCCTCTTTTTCAAAACCTTCTTTGAAATCCTCTATAAATTCTCCACAAGATATAAGCATATCAACCTTATCATTTGCATATTCTGCAACTTCTCTATGACAACTAGCTGCTTTATCACCTAACTCTCTCATAGTTCCTAAAATAGCTATTTTTCTTCCTTCTCTACTACTTAATACATCAAGAGCTGCTTTCATAGAATCTGGACTTGCATTATAACAATCGTTTATTATTTCAATTCCATCACCATCTATAAATTCTAATCTCATTGATGTAGCTTCTATATTCTTAAGTCCATTTATAATCTCATCCACTGTTAATCCAAGCTTAAATGATGCTGCTATACCAAGTAGAGCATTTAATACATTATGAGCTCCTACCATAGGCAATATGATTCTATGTGTTTCTCCTTTAAAGTTCAAATCAAAGGAGGTTGTTTCTTTTGTTAATTCAATATTACTTGCATAATAATTATAATTTTCATTATATCCAATTTTTACTATTTCATACTCTTTATCACGAACCTTTTGAAGCATATCATCCTCTTCATTTAAAATAAGAATATTATTTTCATTAAAGAAATCTGTTATCTCCATTTTAGCTTTTAAGATATTATCTCTTGTTTTTAAATTTTCTATATGAGATACTCCTATATTTGTAATTATTGCAATATCTGGTCTTGCACAATCTACAAGATTATGAATTTCATTAAAATCACTCATTCCCATTTCAAGAACAGCAACATCAATGCTACTATCTAATTGCAACACCATAAGTGGCAACCCTATTTCATTATTAAAATTACCTTTTGTTTTAAACACCTTATACTTACCACTTAAAAATGCACTAACTAAATCTTTAGTAGAAGTTTTCCCTGTAGAACCTGTTATTCCAACAACTTTCAACCCAAGTTTCTCTCTATATCCTTTTGCGATATTTAAAAGTGCTTTTTTTCCATCTTCGACTTTAATTACAACACCTTCTATATCATTTTCATCAAATAAAACTTCATCCACTATTGCAATTGTGGCACCTTTATTAAATGCTTCTTTAATGTATTTATTTCCATTAAAGTTTTCACCTTTTAAGGACAAAAACACATTTCCCTCTTTTATATTTCTTGTATCTGTTGATAATATATTAAAACTTTTATTATTATTATCAACTATAACTTTTCCATTACAATATTTAAGTAATTCTTCAAATGTAAGTTCCATAAATCACACCTCTAGTTTTTCTTTAATATTTCTTCTATAACTTCTCTCTCATCAAAATGTATTGTTCCAGTGTTAAGTATTTGATATGTTTCATGTCCCTTTCCAGCTATAACAATCACATCTCCATCTTTTGCTATTTCCATGGCTTTTAAAATTCCATCGTATCTATTTGTAATTTTTATATAATTATCTTTATCAATTCCATTTAAGATATCTTCTATTATACTTTCTGGATCTTCACTTCTTGGATTATCAGAAGTAATTATTGCAATATCTGATAAATCTGTTCCAATCTTACCCATTTGAGGTCTCTTAACCTTATCTCTATCTCCTCCACATCCAAAAACAGATATTAATCTTCCTTTAGTAAAATCCCTGGCTGTTTCTAATATTTTTTGAAGCCCATCTGGTGAATGTGCATAATCAATTATTATTTCATATGGAAGGTTGTATTTTCTAGCTGCTCTTTCACATCTACCTGGAACAACTACATCCTTTAACCCTTCTTTTATGTCTTTTAAACTTATTCCTAAAGTATAACAAGCCCCAATAGCTCCTAATGCATTATACATGTTATATTCACCTGGTATTGGAAGAACAATTTTTTCTTTTTCGCCATTTAATTCTACATCAAAAATTATATCCATACTTTCTAGAATTTCATTCTTAGCAACTATATTACCAGAAGATTTCATGCTATATGTTTTAAAATTAGTTATATTTTCTTTCTTTAAATCTTCAGTTATTCTAACTCCATAACTATCATCTATGTTTATTATGCTAGTTTCACTTCTTTGGAATAGCTTATATTTTGCCTTGTAATAATTTTCAAATGTTTTATGAAAATCTAAATGATCTCTTGTTAAATTTGTAAATATACCTACTTTAAAATCTACTCCGTAAACTCTATCTAATTCTAAGGAATGAGAAGAAACTTCCATAATACAATATTTAACACCCTTATCAACCATTTTCCTAAAAAGTCCCTGAAGCTCTAATGATTCTGGAGTTGTTCTCTCAGTTTCTAACTTTTCACTTCCTATGTAATTTGCTATAGTTCCTATAAGTCCAACCTTTTCACCAATACTTTCAAATATATCTTTTATCATAAAGGCAGTTGTTGTCTTACCATTTGTTCCTGTTACTCCTATAATATTAAGTTTTTCGCAAGGATTATCATAATATTTTGCACCTAATTTAGCTAAAGCTTTTCTTGTATCTGCAAATTTAATAACTGTTATATCCTTAGATACATTAATATCATCTTCACAAACGATAACTTTAGCTCCTTTTTCTATAGCACTATTTACAAATTTATGTCCATCACTTGCAAATCCCTTTATGCAAACAAAAACATCTCCATTTTCTATTTTTCTACTGTCATAATTAATATTATTAACATCAATATTACAGTCTCCATTTATTACTTCATAATCTAGTCCTTCTAACAGCTTAGATAATCTCATCTAACCATCTCCTTTAAAATAATATGCAATTTACTTATTTATAATTACATTTACTATTTAAAATAGCATGTAAGGACCTCCCTACATGCTATAACAATCAAGAATTTAATCTTTATAATCTGAGTTCAAAGTTAATTTAACATTTGTTCCTTTATTAATCAATTCTCCACTTGGTACGCTTTGGTCGGTTACTTTACCTTCACCTTCAAATTTAGCAGATATTCCAAGGCTCTTTAAAAGTTTATCAGCCGCATCTTTAGAATATCCTCTAATATCTGGCATCATAATAGCTTCCTTATTATTATCATTACCTTCAGTATATAATGTAACTTTAGTTCCTTCTTTTACTGAATAGCCTGGATATGGTTTTATACTTGTTACAGTATGCCCACCGCCTTCTATATTATAATCTAAATTTGCTTCTTTTAAAATCTTTTTAGCCTCTTCAATATTTTTCCCTCTAACTTCTGGGATAATTGCATCTCTAATTATCGCAGAATCATTCTCTTTTGAGAAGTCACTTTCTAAATAATTAAATATATCTGTAAATAAAACTTTTGCAACAGGACTTGTTACAACTCCTGCATAATATGCACCATTATTTGGTTCATCAATAGTAATCATAACCGTTACTTTTGGATCACTAACTGGTGCCATTCCTACAAAAGATGATATATATTTTCCTTGCTCATAAGTACCATTTTCAGGATTTACTTTTTGTGCAGTACCTGTTTTACCTCCAATATGGTATCCCTCCATAAATGTTCCTTTTGCTGAACCTGATGTAACAACTCTTTCTAAATAAGTTCTAAGTTCTGCTGTTGTTTCTTTATCTGCAACAGTCTTCTTTGTTGGCTCAAATTTATTATCTATTACACTAACGCCTGTATCATCTTTATGAGTAACTTCTTTCATAACATGAGGCTGTATTAATTCTCCTCCGTTTGCTACTGCATTAAAAGCTGCCATAAATTGCACTGAGTTTACTGTATTAGTTTGTCCAAATGAAATTGTTGCAAGGTCAGTAGCTGAGATGTTTTTAGGATTTTTTATTATACCTGGAGCTTCTCCTGGTAAGTCTATTCCACTCTTTTTACCAAATCCAAATTTATTTATATATTCATACAACTTATCTTTTCCAAGCTTTTGTCCAAGTTCCATAAATCCTACATTACAAGAATTTTGTATTATCTCTGGGAAAGTTAATGTTCCATGACCACTAGTCTTCCAACATTTTATTTTTCTATTTCCAAAAGTTAATGAACCATTACATACAAACTTATCTGTTGCCTTTACAGTTTTCTCTTCCATAGCCGCTATAGATGTTATTACCTTAAATATTGATCCTGGCTCAAAGGTATCATTTACTAATCTATTTCTCCACATCTTTTGAACTTTATCATATTCAGTTTTTCCTGTAAATTCATCTGCACCTTTAAATGGTTCATTTGGATCAAAATCAGGCTTATTTGCCATAGCTAAAACTTCACCTGTTTTAGGATCCATTACAAGTACTGATGCAGCCTTAGCCTTATTATCTTTAAGTGCTTGTTCCGCTGCTTTTTCAGCAAATAATTGAATATGTTCATCTATTGTTAAAACTACATCCTTACCTTCAACTGGTGGAACAAACTTAGAAATAGTATAAGGCAAATCATTACTTTTACTATCTAATTCTGCTATTCTCATTCCTGGTATACCTGATAATTGATCGTTATATTGAAGTTCTACACCTGTTAACCCCTGACCATCTATATTAGTACTACCTAAAAGATGGGCTGCAAAATTTTTATTTGGATAATATCTTTTTGTATCTGGTGATACTATAACTCCACGTATACCTAAAGATTTAACTTTATCAGCTTCTTCTTTTTCTATTCTTCTAATTAATGTAGCTGAACCTGCATCAGCTCCACTTGGAAGTTTTGTATTAAGTTTCTTAAGAACATCTTCCTTTTTCATTCCAACAGCTTCTGCTATTTTAGGTGCTATATCTTCATTGCTCTTATCATCTTTATTTTTCTTAGCTCCATCATTAAGATATGCTCTTATAGAGTTTAAGTCAAAATCAACTCTATAAACATTGGCAGAAACTGCAAGTTCTTCACCATTTCTGTCTAATATCCTTCCTCTTCTAGCATCTATTTTAACTTCGCTTGTCCATTGTTCTTCAGCCCTAGCTGCATATTCTTGTCTCTTAACAATCATTATGTAAGATAATCTAACTGCTAAAACTGCTAAAATTACTGTTAATAATCCAATAATTAATCTCATTCTCTTTCTAGATAATGCCCTATCTATGAAGCTTCTTTTTCTCACACTAACTCCTCCGTATAATTGCTTAAAAACACTTAGGATGCACTTTATTTAATTAAGTGCATCCATTACTTTAATAACTCAAAATTACTTATCTTCATTTCTGTTTCCTAATCCAGAAAGATAATCCTTTGATAAATCAATATCAACCTTTTTAGCATCTACTGGGGAAATCATTTTTAGTTTATTCTTAGCATTAGATTCAATATTTATTAGTGAAGCATGCTTTAACAATTCTACTCTTAGAGCTTCATTATTTGAATTAATTACCTTAATTTCATCATTTACACTTCCAACTTGCGTTTGTAAGTTATAAACTTTGGTATCTCTCCATATAGTTATAACCCCAAGAACAAAAATAACTAATGCTATTTGTAATGCTGCATTTCTTTTTTTAATTTTTTCTTGCCTAATTAATTTATTTTTTCTCTTTTTATCATCTTCAAGATTTTTGTATCTTTTATCCTTCTTTATGTCATCATATTTTCTCTGTGGAGTTACAGCTGTATTTCCTCGTACATAATCATATTCCTTCACTATCACTTTATTCACATCCCCTTATATTTATAACATAATAATAAAAAATTTATATTCTCTCAATAACTCTAAGCTTAGCACTTCTACTTCTTGGATTCTCTAGAACTTCCTCTTTTGATGGATCTATAGCTTTTCTACTTACTAATTTAACCAATGGTTCTTTACCGCATATACATATTGGAAACTCTTTTGGACAAGTACATGGATTTGCTAAATCTCTAAATTTCAACTTAACTATTCTATCCTCTAAAGAGTGGAAAGTTATAATAGCCATTCTCCCACCTTTATTTAATCTATTAACACCATCTTCAATTGCTTTATTTAATATTCTAAGTTCTCCATTAACTTCAATTCTTATAGCTTGAAAAGTTCTCTTAGCAGGGTGTGGCCCTTCCCTTCTAAGCTTTGCAGGTATTGCACTTTTTATTATGTCAACTAGTTCAAAAGTAGTTTCTATAGGCTTCTCTTCTCTTCTTTCAACTATAAAAGCTGCAATTCTTTTTGCAAATCTCTCTTCTCCATAATCTTTTATTACTTTAAATAATTCTTGCTCACTATAGTTATTTATAACTTCATAAGCTGAGAAATCATTTTCTCTATTCATTCTCATATCAAGTGGAGCATCTTGCATATAACTAAATCCTCTTTCACCCTCATCTAATTGATAAGATGAAACTCCAAGATCCATTAATATCCCATCCACATTTCCAATATCTAATGTATCAATAATTTCTCCTATGTTATAAAAATTATTATGAACTAATATTTTATTCTCATAACCTTCTAATCTTTTTCCTGCTGCCTTTAAAGCATCCTTATCTTGATCTATTCCAATTAATAAACCATCAGTTGATAATCTTTTTAATATTTGTGATGAATGTCCTGCACCACCTAATGTACAATCTACATATTTTCCATCAGCTTTTATGTTTAAACCTTCTAAACATTCATTTAAAAGTACTGAAACGTGTTTAAATTCCATATCATTTTCTCCTCATCAAATCCCTAAGTCGCTCATCTTTTCTGCAATAGATTCAAAGTCAACATCAGAATTATTGTATTCTTGCCATTTTTCCCTACTCCAAATTTCTACTCTACTTAATACTCCTATACTTACTATTTCCTTTTCTATTCCAGCATATTCTTTTAAATTCTGTGGAATCAGTCCTCTTCCTTGCTTGTCTAGTTCTACTTCACAAGCCCCAGAAAAGAAAAATCTAACAAATGCCCTTGCATCTTTATTCGTAAGTGGTAGTGATTTCATTTTTTTCTCTAAAACTTCCCATTCTTCCATAGGGTATGCATATAAACAACCATCAAGTCCCTTTGTTATTACGAACTTTCCATTTAACCCTTCTCTAAGTTTTGATGGAACAATCATTCTGTTTTTGCCGTCAATACTATGATGATATTCGCCTATAAACATAATTAATCTCCCCTATTATACTTTACAGTTATTTTACTCTACTTTCAACCACTATTCACCACTTTTAACCACTTATTTTATACTATTCTATAATAATTATAAATTCCCTTCTTTTTTTGTTGACTTTTTTACTTTTATTTGACTTTTCCTTCATAGTTATGTAAAATATTTTAAGTTATGGGAATAGATAAGTTCTGGTGTTCTTACCGGTCTTCAAAACCGTGTTATGGTGGTAATACCGCCATTGGTAGGTTCGATTCCTACATATTCCCGCCAAACCCAAACGATGTGTATAATAATTTTCGCATCGTTTTTTTAATTTCACCTCGCATATACTTAATATTCCACCCAAAACTTTACAAAGCTATTATTAATGGAAGTCCAATATTAATCTAATTATACATAAATTTTCTATTATATTTATAATAATTTAATTAAGAAATTTTAAAATTAAAGCGTTATTTAAATTTTATTTAGTTAAATCATTATAATTTGAAATAAAAAAAGTGGAGATTTCTCTCCACTTTTTTAAATATATTAAACGTTGAATCTAAAGTTTACTACATCTCCGTCTTTCATAACATATTCTTTACCTTCTAATCTGTATAGCCCTTTTTCTTTAGCGGCTGCTTCTGAACCACATTCTACTAAATCATTATATCCAACAACCTCTGCTCTTATGAATCCTCTTTCTATATCTGAGTGAATCTTTCCAGCAGCTTGAGGAGCCTTTGTTCCTTGTTTTATAGTCCATGCTCTTACTTCTTGAACCCCAGCTGTTAAGTAACTAATAAGACCTAATAATTTGTATCCTTCTCTTATAAGTTGATCTAAGCCTGATTCTGTTAAACCGTATTCTCCAAGCATTTCTTCTTTTTCTTCATCTTCAAGTCCTGAAAGTTCCTCTTCTATCTTAGCACTTACTATAACAATTCCTGAATTTTCGCTCTTAGCATACTCTTCTACTTTTTTAACATATTCGTTATGAGGATTTCCACTTACAACATCATCTTCTGAAACATTACATGCATATAATACTGGCTTTGAAGTAATAAGGAATAGACTCTTTACAAAAGCTTCTTCATCTTCAGTTACTTCTAAAGTTCTTACAGGTAAATTATTTTCTAAATGTGCTTTAACTCTTTCCATTAACTCATATTCAGCTTTTGCATTTTTATCTCCTGATCTTGCAAGTTTAACTGACTTTTCCATTCTTCTCTCTAAAACTTCTAAATCTGAGAATATAAGTTCTAAATTTATTGTTTCTATATCTCTTATAGGATCAACAGAACCTTCAACGTGAACTACATTTCCATCATCAAAGCATCTTACAACATGAACTATTGATGAAACTTCTCTTATATGTGATAAGAATTTATTTCCTAAACCTTCTCCTTTTGAAGCTCCTTTAACTAATCCAGCTATATCATAAAATTCTATTGAAGTATATACTTTTTTCTTAGTATTATACATTTTTTCTAATACATCTAATCTTTTATCTGGCACACTAACTACTCCAACATTTGGTTCTATAGTACAGAATGGGTAGTTTGCTGATTCCGCTCCTGCCTTTGTTATTGCATTAAATAAAGTACTCTTACCTACGTTTGGTAAACCTACGATTCCTAACTTCATTATGTACATTCCTTTCTCATTTAAACTATACCAATAAATTATACTCTACATATTGTTAATTTTCAACTTATTCAAAGATAAGAAAATTTTCTTTAAATATTACCATGTTTATTTTAAAATATTCTTCTAATAATAATACTGAAGGTTCTGATAGGAGGTTTTATTATGAAAAAAAATTTATTTAGAATAATAATGTTTTCCTCTTTTATAGTTTTAAGCATTTTAGGAGTTAAGGTATTTGCTGATAATATCGGTGATAATACAGAACTTAATTGGTATTTTGTAGGCAGAGGTAAGGATGTAACCCCGGAAGCACCTAAAGAATCAGCTTCTTTTTTAAAAGATAGCTATTCCTTTTACTTAGGAGATACTTCAAAAAAAGAGTTATATTTAACTTTTGACGAAGGATACGAAAAAGGAAACACAGAAGCAATTTTAGATATCTTAAAAGAAGTAAATGTAAAAGCTGCTTTCTTTGTTGTTAAACCTTACATAACTTCTCAAGCTGAAACTGTTAAAAGAATGGATGCAGAAGGCCACCTTGTATGCAATCATACTTCACACCATCCATCCATGGCATCTATTCAGGATACCCAAAAATTTAATAATGAATTTAAAGAAGTTGAAGATGCATACAAAAGCTTAACTGGTAAAGATATGCCAAAATATTTTAGACCCCCAATGGGTAAATACTCAAAAGCTTCTTTGCAAAAAACTAAGGACTTAGGGTATAAAACTATTTTTTGGAGTTTTGCATACAAAGACTGGTTAGTTGATAATCAGCCATCCCCTAGTTATGCAATAGATAAAATTAAAAAAGGAGTTCATCCTGGATGTATCATGTTACTTCATGCTGTATCTGATACTAATACAAAAGTATTAAAAGAAGTTCTTCTTTCTTTAAAAGAAGAAGGATATGAATTTAAGACTTTAGACGAACTTCCAGATGAAATGATAATAAAAGGTGCAAGTTAACTTGCACCTTTTTATTTATATATATATTCATTTGCTATATTAAGTATATCTTCTTTTTTAGTCTTAGATTCATTAAGCAAAGAATTCATTTCAGTTTCTACTTCATTAAAGAATTCCTCATCTCTTAAAGAATTTAAATTTACTTTTACATTTATAATTGAACTTTCAACTGCAGCATGTAATAAACTTGCAGCTACTCCAGCATCAGATATAAGCATCTTGTTTCCATATTCTGTTGCAAATTCTATATTATCATAAAACTTAATACACTCTCTACAAACTTTTAATGGAGAAAGCATAGCATCATATGTTTTATTTTTCAATTCTTCTTTTCTATGTCTCTTCTCTACTTCAGTATCTTTAGGTAGCTTATAGCAATTCATAAGTTCATTAAAACAAGTTCTATCTTCTTCCATAAATTCAATGCAATTTGTGATAAATCTTTTACATTCTTTTTCAAGAGATATCATTTTACACTTATTTTCTTCACTTAAATTATTAAATGCCTTTTTATTTATAGTCAATGAATATACCATATTATTTAGACATCCTGCAAGTCCTGCTACAAGAGCTGCCGTACTCCCACCACCTGGTGATGGTGAATTTGAAGATAAGTCATTAAAAAACTCTTCTATTTTATAATCTTTAAATAACATTTATTAATCACTCCTAATAATAATATTAAATTATACCATCTTATCATTCTAACTTCTATTTAATTTTATATTCTAAAAATAAAAGACTCAAATATGAGCCTTTTATCCTATTAATTCATTGTATATGGATCATTAAATTTATTTTTAAATACATAATCTCTTATGTTTTTTTCTACATTATGTTCTTTAACTTCAGCTGCGACGCCAACTGGAGAAATACCAATTATTCTATAATCATTAGGTATACCCAATAAACTCTTAACCTTGTCTTCCTCCAAAGCCCCAATCCACATAGTTCCATACCCTTCAGCAGTAGCGGCAAGAATAAAATGTTCCATAGCTATAGCTCCATCTGCTATATAAAATTCTTTCCCTTCTATCTCTCCTGACTTCTCCGGTTGAGATATTACAACAACAGCCATAGGTGCTTCAATTAAAGCCTCTTCAGCTTTATTATCTTTATTAAGAACATACTCACTTAATTTTTCTTTTATCTTAGAATCGTCTATAATTATAATTTTAAAAGATGTTCTATTCTTCCAAGATGGAGATCTCATTGCTGAATTAATCATATTATCCAAGCTACCTTTACAAATTTCATCACCTTTGTATTTAGTAATGCTTTGTCTTTTTTTTATTACATCAAAGAATTCCATTTAATTCACTCCTAATCATAAATTATATGATTAGTATTCCATCATAGAAAATAATTATTTATTTTCTTTTTTATTTATTAGCTTTTCGATCTTTTGTACAATTTCATCATCTTTATTTAATTCTTTTGCAATTCTTAAGTGTAATTTTGCATCTTCTAAATTTCCAGAATTTAAATAGCACATTATTATATTTGTGCAAATTTCAACTTCTCTAGAAGCTTCAAATGCCTTTTTAAAATATTTTATAGCTTCCTCATAATTTCCTATACATGCATAATTTAATCCTAATTCATTAACAACTTCAAGTATTCCACTCTCTATTCTTAAACTTTCAAGTAAGTAATAAATAGCCTTCTCAAACTGACCTACCTTTCTATAGCTTACACCTAGGTAATAGTATATTAAAGGATTTTCTTGGAATTTATCTAATAATGATAAGAACAATCCAATTGCCTTTTCAGGTTCTTCTTCCATAAGTTTAACAGCCTTTTCATAAGTCGTTACATTTTCTATATCATTCATAAGCATTTCAATCTCTGGTGTTTGTTCTCCACCTCTTCTTAAATACTCATTAATTTCAACTTTTGCTCCTTGATAGTCTGTTTTATCTTTTAAAATTATTCCTTTATAAAGATATGGCTCTTTCATTTTATTAAATAATTTTTTTGCTTCATCAATATCTTCTAATAAGACTTCTTCAAACCCACTATCTTTTTCTCTAATGCTTATTCCAATTAAAAGTAACTTTTTCATATACTCTTCATTCTCATCAACTTGAATAAGTCCTTTTAATATAAGATGCGCATCTTCTAAACGATCCTCTTGAACTCTTTTAGCAACTAAACTCTTTCCACACTCTTCACTTTCAGGAATTTGCATTAATAACAGCTTATAATCTTCACTATAACTTATATCCTTATCTGCTCCTAACGTCAAAAGCATACCTTCTATAAAATAATATATTGGAAGGTTTTCTATTTTTATTTTATCTTGTATATTGCTTGTTATGTATTCTGAACTTATTGGTATAAATAATTCTTTATTTTTAAAAGAAATATACTCAGGTATGTTTATTGATTTTTTAAATCCCTCTTGATCAATTTCTAAAAATAAAAGCTTACTAAGCTTTTCTTTAAATAATGCTTTATAATCCATACAATTTCACCGCCTATAAAAAATATTGCTACCATCTTTTAAAGATGGTAGCATAATAAATTAACTTAACTTACTTTCGATTAAGCTCATTACATTTTCCTTAAATCTTACCATATCTTCTTGTGCTCCATCTAAACTACTACCTTTAACAGCAAGATATACTTTCATCTTAGGTTCAGTACCTGATGGTCTTACAACAAAAGATGAACCATTTTCAAGTATAAATTTTAACACATTTGACTTAGGTAATTCAATGTTAGTTTTAGTATTTTCAATTAAATTTTCTTCAATACTTAATTTATAATCTAATTTAACCTTAACTTTAACTCCTGAAATTTCAGTTACTTCAGTATTTCTTAATGATTCAATGCATGAAGCTATTTTTTCTTGTCCTTCTTTTCCTTTTAGTTCTATAGAAACTAGTTCTTCTTTAAAGAATCCAAATTTCTTATATAATTCATTTAGCCCTTCTGCTAAACTTAATCCCTTTTCTTTGTAGTAAAGAGTCATTTCTGATATTAACATACCTGCTATAACAGCATCTTTATCACGTACAAAATCTCCTGCTAGGTAACCATAACTTTCTTCAAATCCGAAAAGATAAGTATTGCTTCCACTTTCCTTAAATTCTCTAATTTTTTCTCCTATATATTTAAACCCAGTTAAAACATCTAGTATCTCTACATTATAGTGATTTGCTATTTCTCTTGCACCTTCTGTAGTAACAATTGTTTTGATTACAGTTCCATTTTTAGGTAGCTTTCCAGTTTCTTTTAATGAACTTAATATATAATCTGTTAATAATAGTCCTGTTTGATTTCCAGTTAGTACTTTATATTCCCCATCTGAATCTTTAACAACTACTCCAATTCTATCACAATCTGGATCTGTACCAAAAATAATATCTGGATTTTCATTCTTAGCTCTTTCTAAAGCAATTTCAAATACTTTAGGATCTTCTGGATTTGGATATGGTGCTGTTGGGAAATTTCCATCTGGAAGTTCTTGTTCCTTTACTACTGATAAATTTTCATATCCAAGCTCTTCTAAAACTCTTCTAACTGGCATATTTCCTGATCCATGAATTGGTGTATATATTATTTTTAAATCTTTAGCTTTATCTTTTACTAATCCTTTTCTAATTGTAAGACCTTTTACTTTTTCAATATAAGCCTTGTCTACTTCTTCACCAATATAATTTAATAAGCCTTCTTCTAAAGCTTTTTCTTCACTTATCATTTTTATTTCTGAGAAATCTTTAATATCGTTTGCACAATTTATGATCTTTTCAGCTTTAAGGTCTGTTACTTGACCTCCAAATTCATCATAAACTTTATAACCATTATATTCTTTTGGATTATGTGAAGCTGTAATAACAACACCGCCTGTACAATTTAAATATCTAACTGTAAATGATAACATTGGGGTTGGTCTTAAATCTTCAAATAAATAAACTTTTATATTATTAGCAGCAAGTGTTAAAGCTGTTGCCTTTGCAAATTCCTTTGACATATTTCTTGAATCATATGCTATTGCAACTGATGGATTCTCAAATGAATCATTTAAATAGTTAGCAAACCCTTGAGTTGCTTTAGAAACAGTATATATATTCATTCTATTGCTTCCAGCACCTATAACTCCTCTTAAACCACCTGTTCCAAATTCCAAATCTTTATAGAATCTATCTTCAATTTCCTTATCATCTTTAATATTTCTTAATTCTTCTTTTGTTTCCTCATTTATTATCTCAGATGTCAACCATCTATCATATTTTTCTCTATAATTCATCTGTGAACCTCCTTTATTCTTACAGATATATTATACATCATAAGGAAAAAAATTCAAACAATTATAACTTCCTTTTTATTACAAATTATATCAAAATAACAAGAGAGGTTTCGACAAACTCAAGGAACCTCTCTTATTTTTTAATTATATTATTTATGGACTTTATCATTTATTACTTCTGATTTTTCTTCTGCCATTAAATCTGAAGTTAACTTTCTTTCGTTTGCTACAGCTGCAATAACAGTATCTAAACTTTCTAATACAGTAATCTCTTCTCCAAATTCTAAATCGCCTAATTTATATACTGAACCATCTACCCCTTTAGATACATTTAGTTTTATAGATTTAGGTAGCTTATTTGATTCACAAGAAATTTTAACTAAATCCTTTTCTTTTTGTAGTACCGCACCTTTTTGGGTTAAGAAACCTTCACCTACATATTGTATAGGAATATCCGTTTCTATTTGTGAATTTCCATCTAAAAGTTCTAAATCTAAATGTATAACATCATGATTAATTGGTTCTCTTTGTACTTCTTTAATTAATGCACTTTTAGTTTCTCCATTGAAATTAACATTTAAAATCCCATGTTCTCCTGAGTTTGAAATTTCTTTCCCAAGTTCTAAGCACCCAACCTCAAACATTAAATTACTCATTCCTTTTCCATATATAACTCCAGGTACTAACCCCTTAGCTCTAGATTTTCTTCCACTATTACTAACTTTATTTCTTTCTTTTATTGTTAATTCGCCCATAACAATTCCTCCTACTTTCATTGCAAATTCTTTTTAATTATTCCTAAAAGTATGGAATTTTATTCATCGTTTTTAAAATTCGATCTTATCAAACAAAAAATAAGAGATATACTTATACCTCTTATCATTAATCCTTTATTATAAATCTTTTCTATAACAATTATTATTGCTAGTATATAAATATACTAAACTTTATATGCTAGTGATAATTTATATTTATTTCGTCAATAACTTTAACCTAATTAAACAAATGTATCAAATGATAATATTATAATAAAATATCTTGAATATTATCTTCTGAGAATACTTTTATTCCATTTTTTCTAAATAATTTTGCAGTAAGTCCTTCTCCTTTTATCTTGTTTTTAGAAAATTTACCATCATAAATATAACTACTTCCGCAAGAGGGGCTCCCTTCTTTTAAAATCGCAATATTTGCATTCACTAGTTTTGCAATCTTTAATGATTCTTCTGCACCTTTTTCAAAAAATTCAGTAACGTTTTCGCCAACTTTATTAATTACCAATATTTTTTTATCTCTTTTTGAAATTTCTGCTGGTAATCTTGGTGTAGTCATCCCCCCTAATTGTTCTGGACAAATTAGAACTGCTTTTCCTTCTTTGAATAATTTAACACATTGTTCATTTTCATTATTACCCCCACTATATTTACAATTACATCCACAAAGGCACGCACTAATTACCATCATAAATAACTCCTCCTTATCCTTTATTTATAAAAAAAGGCCAAAGGCTTTATAGCCCTTAGCCGTAAATATATTAATTAATATGTATCTTCTTCCCATTCAATCTTATTTAAATATAATTCTACATATTCATCACTCATCTTAGGATTTATAGTATCCTCATGAGAAATAGTTATAGTTGACATTGCAATTGCATATTTCACTGTATCTTTTAATGATAGATTATTCATATATCCATATCCTACACCTGCAACAAATGAATCTCCTGCTCCTGTAGTATTTTTAACAGTTACATTTTTAGCTTTAATTTTTCCTGTTTCTTCATTATTCATATAATATATACCATCAGCATCTAAACTAATAAATACATTCTCTACTCCTTGAGATAAAAAATAATCTCCAGCCTTATCTAAATCCTCTTTAGTCTTTATCGGAAAACCACAAAGAATTTCTGCTTCATATCTATTTGGTTTTATAGTATGAAAGTATTTAATTAAATGTTTAATTTTTTCTGCTTTGGCTGCTGATACTGGATCTAAAACGAACTTTGTTTTTCCCTTATATGTAGTAAGTATATATTCAAGCATCTCTGCATCGTCAGCATCAAGAATTGTATATTCAGCATTAGAAATTGCTTCTTTCTTTGAATCAATAAAATCAGTATCCATCTCATCTAAGCTTTCCATATCTACAACTGCTGATACCATATCTCCTGTATGGTCTAAAATTGCCATATAAGTTGGAGTACATCCACCTTCAAGAATTAATGATTCCTCCATGTCATACCCAACCATCTTTGAATGTGATAAGATATTCCTACCATTTTCATCATCTCCTATGATTGATATAAATTTAGTATTTACTCCAACCCTTGCAAGGTTTTCAGAAATATTTCTACAAACTCCGCCAAGTGAAATTTTGATATTTCCCGGATTTGAATCTTTGCCTTTATATATGTTTCTAGTAAAGCCTAGTATATCAACAATTGATGCCCCTATAACTAGTATGTATGAATCTTTTTGTGTCATATTATCTCTCCTGTTTCTATTTCCCATTATTATAAAAAAACATACAATTATTATAAGTTACAAAAAGAAAAAAATAAAGAATATTTCTTTAATTTTTTAAAATAGTTAATGTAAAGGTTTATAAATTGTCGTATTATATCCTTTATTTAATATTTCCCTTTAAATTCGGTTAATTAACTTAAAGAGACAGTTTATTTATTTCCAAAATAAGCTGTCTCTTTTTAAATTTGTTAATTATATATTAATTTTGCATGAAAATTTATTTTACTTTAAGATAGCAATTGTTACACCGTCTCCACCTTCACCATAGACTCCTAGCCTATAGCTCTTTACATGAGGATGTCTTTTTAGCATATCATTTATAGCTTTTCTAAGAACTCCAGTTCCTTTTCCATGAACTATAGTTACCTCGCCTAGATTAGCCATATAAGCGTCATCTAAGTACTTATCTGCCCTAAAGCAAGCTTCTTCAGAATCCATCCCTCTTAAATCAACCCTGCTTTCTATATTACTTAAATTCAATTTAACTTCTCTCTTTTTCTTTTCCTTTGCCTTTTTAACCGGCTTATCTAAAGCTCTTAAATCTTTAGCCTTAACACTTATTTTCATTATTCCAGCTTCAACTAGAACTTCTCCCTTGCTATCAGGAAGTGATATTATTATAACATTTTGATTTAGTGATGGAAGATATGCCTCCATTCCTAATTTAATCGCTTCTATACTTTCACCTTTTTGTTCTTTTTGAGAATAAAGTGATTTTTCTTTATTTTCTAGACTTTCTTTAAGCTTCCTTCTCTCTTCCTCAAGTCTATTTCGTCCTCCACTTGAGATACCCATTTTTTCTAGTTCTCTCATAGCCTTTAAAATTTCATCTGCTTCATCCTTAGCATTGGATATTATATCCTTAGCTTCTTTTCTAGCATCCATATATGCCTTATCTCTTGTTTTATCTAACTTTTCAAGTTTTTCTTCATATCTTCTTTTAAGCTTTAATGCATCTTCTTTAGCTAAAATAGCTTCTCTTGCATCTCTTTTTGCTATAATACTCTTTTCTTGAAGCTCCCTTATAAGGTCTTCAAATTGAAGATTATCTTCAGCTATAAAATCTTTAGCCTCTTTTATTACACTTTCGCTAAGACCTAATCTCCTAGATATTTCAAAGGCATTTGATTTACCTGGAACTCCAATTAAAAGTCTATATGTAGGTCTTAAAGTCTTTACATCAAATTCAACAGAAGCATTTTCAACATCTGGAGTTCTAAGTGCATATCCTTTAAGCTCGCTATAGTGGGTTGTAGCTACTACCTTACTTCCTCTTGCTTTTAAGTTTTCAATTATCGCTGCTGCTAGTGCTGCACCCTCTGTAGGGTCAGTACCTGCTCCAAGTTCATCAAATAGCACCAATGACTCTTTAGTTGCTTTACTCATTATATCAACTATATTTGTCATATGTGATGAGAATGTTGAAAGAGATTGTTCAATACTTTGTTCATCTCCAATATCTGCAAATATTTCATTATAAAATGCTATTTTTGAGCCTTCTTTTGCTGGTATTAAAAGTCCACACATACCCATTAAATGTATAAGCCCAATTGTTTTTAATGTTACTGTTTTACCACCAGTATTAGGTCCTGTAATCATTATTACATTATACTCTTCTCCTAAATATATATCTGAAGATATTACGTTTTTAGGGTCTATTAAAGGGTGTCTTGCTGATATCATATCAAAGCTTCCATCTTCACTTACAGTTGGATGCGTTCCATCTATACTTGATGCATAAGATCCCTTTGCAAATATAAAGTCAAGCTCACCTAATATTCTATTGTTACTTTTACATACATCAACATTATTTGAAACTTTATTTGAAAGATCTGCTAATATTCTTTCAATCTCTGCCTTTTCTTTTAACATAAGCTCTTTAATTTCATTATTTAAATTAACTAAGCCCATAGGCTCTATAAATAATGTTGCTCCTGTTGAACTTTGATCATGAACTATACCAGGAACTTGACCCTTATATTCTACCTTAACAGGAAGTACGTATCTATCCCCTCTCATTGTATATAGATTCTCTTGAAGATATTTTGAATAGCTTCTAACTATACTATTTATTTTTTCTCTTACTGAGGAATTTTTTTCTTTTAAATTCCTTCTTATACTTCTAAGAGAAGATGATGCTCTATCACTTACTTCTTCTTCTGATACAATAGCTCTTTCTATTTCCTCTTCGAGCCCTTTTAAAGGTTCCAATATATATGCTAAATCTTCTATTCTTTCAAAAGCTATTTCAGCTTCATCTCTTTCCGTATACTTTTTAAATCTTCTTGAACATCTTAGCATATTTCCTATATTTAAAAGTTGCTCACAAGATAAAACTCCACCTTTACTAGCTCTTTCAATACCTTCACTTACATCATATAATCCCTCAAATGGTGGTGCACCTTTTGTAACTAACATATCTAAAGCTTCTTTTGTTTCTTTTAGCCCAATTTCTACCTCATATTTTGTTTCATAGGGTGCTAGTTTATCTATAAGCTTCTTTCCACCCTGTGTTTTTGAATATCTCTTTAAATTTTCTTTTACTTTTTGAAATTCTAAGACTCTAAATGTTCTTTCATTCATTTTTTATTCTACACCTCTTCTATAATGGCCTTTTGTATAATTTTTATTATCTATAATACTTTTTCCATTAAGTTCATTTATAACTCTTCTTACTTCTTCTCTACTTTCATCAGTAAAATCAAGCCTTAAACATTTAATTCCCATATCCTTCAAATCATCTATTTCTTCTATTAAATTTATTGGAAGAGAATTTAATATATGGCTTCTACAGAATATATCAGTCATTACATTAAATTTTTCATTTACTCTATCAATTAATGTAAATGTATCTCTTTCACAAGCTTTATTGCAATCTTTATTACTGTCTTTAGCTCCAAATGTACTTCCTATTGGACAATATTCACTAATCATCAATTCTGTTTTACCATATATCACCTTAGCAACATTTCCTTTAAATCCTTTTAATGAAGCTTTCATCTCTTTTCTATTAAGTTCTTCACTAATAGTTAATATATCCATATCTTCTTTATAGAATTCTAATGTATCTTTATTAAATATATTTAATTTATAATCACCAACAATAAATAACTCATTTTTATATTTATTTATTATTCCAATATTAGATGTAAGTAGTCCCTTTATATATGGTTTGCACTCTTCTATAATCTTCACTATTGTTTTAAATTCACCCTTTATTATATTAGGTAATCTAAGTATTAAGTTACATCCTTTGCTATATGCCTTAAGATCATTTACCCTTATTCCATTTTTATGTCTATTAAATATGTCCACTGCAATATACTCAAAATCATTTTTTAATTCTTCAAATTGATCTTTTAATATTACTTTCGGTAATACATCTATATTTTGGCTATTTCTATCATTTGATATAAATTCCTTTTCATTTCCATATCTTTTTCTTCTATACTTTGAACATTCTTTTTTTATTATTTGCTCAAATAGCTCTCTTCTAAGTTCATTTAACTCACCAATTCTCATGAATCCATCTTCAAATGATGAAAACTCTATTTTATTAAATCTATATGGATATTCACCTGACTTAAATAAAGCCTTTTCTATTCTCGCTTTATCTAAAGGTTTATTTGACGCTGCTTCTACAACACTGCCAGAAACCTCGTAATAATCATCTCCAAATAAAGTTCCAAGCTTAACTTCCTCATTTATTTTAAAATGAATATATCCTGTTAATTCAATTTTTCTTCCATAAGGTTTTATTCCTTCACTAAGCTCTGCAGTTAGTTTTTTATCAGACATCTTATAAAGATAATCTCCCTTTTTATATCCGATTGGGAATAATTTCACCCTATCTCCCTTTACTGCTTCTTTTACTTCATTTTTATTTTTTATGATCTTACTAGCTGTGAATCCACCATCATTAACTCTGACTCCATCACCTAAACCAATCTTCTCTTCTAATAACACTTCCCCATTTTCTAATACTTTTCCAAGTAATACGCCTGTATTTTTAGGGAAATTATAGCTCATCATATCTCTTCCAGCATTTTTATTTAAATATGCCTTTGAGAAACCTTCTCTATTAAATAATTGAAGTAGTTCTCCCTTACCTTTTTTAACATCGAATTCGTAATTATATATTTCTTTGTCTACAGCTTTTCTATAATTTCTAACTACACCTGCTACATATTCAGGTCTCTTCATTCTTCCTTCTATTTTTAATGAGTATGTACCACTATCTATTATACTTTTTACATCTTCTATAGTACAAATATCCTTTGGTGATAAAAGATATCCTCTCTTCTCTCCGCCTTTTTGTGATTTTAATGTGTATTCCATTCTGCAAGGCTGTGCACATCTTCCTCTGTTACCACTTCTACCTCCGATCATTGAACTCATTAAACATTGTCCTGAATAACATACACAAAGTGCTCCATGTACAAACATTTCTGTTTCAATTTTCAAATCAGTTGATATATGCTTTATTTCTTCAAAAGTTAATTCTCTTGATAAAACTATTCTATGAAAGCCTTTTTCTTTAAAATACATGGCTCCTTCACCATTATGAATAGTCATTTGCGTTGAAGCATGAAGTTCAAAGTCATTATATTTTTCTTTAATTACTTTAAATAATCCTAAATCTTGAATTATAAGAGCATCCACTCCTATTTCATAAAGATATCCTGCATACTTTAATGCTTTAGGGAGTTCTTCTTCCTTTAATAAAGTATTCATTGTCACATAAACTTTCACACCATAGCTATGTGCATAATCTATTGCTTTTTTCATATTTTCATTATCAAAATTTGAAGCATAAGCTCTTGCCGAAAACTTATCTCCACCTAAATATATAGCATCTGCACCATTATTAATTGCAGCATAAAGACTTTCCATACTTCCAGCAGGTGCTAGAACCTCTATTTTTTCCATTTACATCTCTCCTATAAACTTAACCATTTGTTCTTTTCCATATCACTTTAGTTTAACCTATTACTTAGTAAAAATAAAGTACTGAGTAAATGTAAAATTACTCAGTACAAAAACTTTACCTTCTCTTTAGTAACACTGGTTGATTCTCTGCTTTAGCCTTAGTAAGTTCAATTTGAGCATCTAATAACTTCTTTTCTAAATCAAGAACTTTATACTTACTACTTTGAAGCTCTGTTCTTGTAGCTTTACCAGCTTCGATTAATGTCTTTCTATCATTTTCAAACTTAACTGTCTTTTCCTTTAATTCATCTAATATTTCTTTTTTATCTTTAACTTCTTCTTTTAATAAATCTATTTCTTCTTGAAGAGAATTTATTTCTAAATCTTTTTCTTCCTTTAAATTCTCTATATTCTGTATATTCTTTTCATTCTTAGTTTTTTCTTCTTTCATTCTACCTTTAAGTTCTTCATATTCTGATTGAAGTTTATTTAAATTAGCACTTTTTTCATCTAAATTATTTTTAGCATCCTCGTACCTAATCTCATATTCATTTATCGTGTACTCATTATTCTTAATTTCATCTTTAAACTCTTTTATTTTACTTCTAAGCATATCCATCTCAACTTGAAGAGAATCTCTATTAGTCTTTATTCTTTCAAGATCTTTAAGAATGCCTTCTCTTTCTCGTTTTACATCTTCAACTTCTTTTAATAAAACTTTATTCTTAAATAAACTACTATCAATTTCTTTCTTACTGCTTATATTCTCAGTTTCTAGTTTATTTATTTTTTTATTTAAAACTTTTTCAATATTTTCTTTTTCATTTAATGTATTTTTTAACTTATTATTTATCTCATTATTTTTATTTATTAAAGATACATTATCATTTTTAATTTTATTATTTTCTTCTTTTAATTTTGATATTTCAACTTCTTTACTCTTTATATTATTTATAAAATTAGAAATATCAGACTTTAATTTATTTCTATCTTCTTTAATCTCATTAAGTTCTTTTAATAATGCTTCCCGATCATCCTTTAATCTATTTATTGCACTGTCTTTACTCTCTTTAAGATTAATGTTTTCTTCTTTTAATCTTGTTATATTACTCTTTAATTCCTCAATAGTTTTAAAAAGAGTCCCTTTTTCATTTTCTATATTATTTTTTATACTTACTAAATTCTTAATCTCATTATCTGATTTATATAATTCATCTGTAATATTTACAGCTGCAAGTACTGATGCTTGTGATATACTAAGCATAGGGTTTTTACCTAATATTTCTTTTATTCTCTCATCTACATATGAAGCAATATCTCTTAAATAATCTTCACTCTCTTTTCCCTTTAGGTTATAATCTACACCATTTATGTTAACTGTAATTCTTATCATACTACTCCACCTCTTAAAATATAATAATTCCTCTTATACTAATTATATTGGATATTTAAGGATTGCACAATTATGTAAAGTGAAAAGGTAATTAATTTTTAATAATTTTTATGATATAAAAAGGGTTAGTCACAAAATGTGATTAACCCTTTTAATTTTCGTCATTTTATTAATTATATTAAGACATTTTTCTATCTTAATATTGCTCCTAGTTTATGCTCAAGAGCTCTTAATATTTTATCATGAACCTTATTTACTTCTTTATCAGTTAAAGTTTTTGATTCATTTCTATAAACTATAGCATAAGCAATACTCTTTTTACCTTCTTCAACTTGCTCACCTCTATATATATCGAAAAGTTCTACCTTTTCAACAATATTGCCCCCAGCTCTTCTTATTGTATCCTCAATATCTTGAACTAATATTGCTTCTTCAACTAAAAGAGCAATATCTCTTGTAACTGCTGGAAATTTAGGTAATACTTTATACTTTCTTTCAAGTTCAGCATTATCATATACAGCATCTAAATTTATTTCTGCTACAAAACATGGAACTTCTATTCCAAAGTTTTCATTAACATCAGGGTGCACTTCTCCAAATACTCCTGCTTCTGTCTTTCTTCCAACAATAAGTTTTGCAGTTTTTCCTGGATGGAAGCTTGGATTTTCAGATTCTCTTAAGAACTTAACTCCTTTAACCCCTAAACCATCAATTAAATTTTCAACTATTCCCTTTAGATTTAAATAATCAACATCTCCATAAATACCAACAGTTAGTATATTCTTTTCTATTGGGAGTTCTGTAGGATCTTCTGAAGGAATATATACTTTACCTATTTCAAAAAGATATGCTTCGCTATTATTTCTTGAATAGTTTCTCGCAAGTGATTCCATCATTGAAGCTAAAGTAGTTGTTCGCATTACACTATAATCTTCTCCTAAAGGATTCTTTATAGTAACTACACGTCTTAAATCACTATCTTCTGGTAAAACTATTTTGTCAAAAGCTTTTGGAGATATGAATGAGTAACTAATAGATTGATTTAATCCACTTGCTGTCATTATCTCAACAACTTTATCATCCAATATTTCTTTTCTATATTTTGGCTCTCTCTCTGTTTGAACCTTAAATATAGTACCTTCAATATTATTATATCCGTATATTCTTGCAACTTCTTCAGCTATATCTTCCTTAATTGCAATATCTATTCTAAATGTTGGGATAGTTATATCTAAATTATCCCCATTTATTTCAGTATTTAAATCTACTGAGTTTAAACATCTTTTCATTTCCTCTTTTGATATGTTTGTTCCTAGGAATTTATTAATCCACTTTGAATCAACTGATATACTTGAAACTTCTTTAACTTCGTTATATACATCAATTGTTCCTTCCATAACCTCTCCACAACCTAATTCACAAACAAGAGCACAAGCTCTATTTAAAGCAAGTTCTGCTAAATTTGGATCAATATCTTTTTCAAATCTTGAGGAACTTTCAGTTCTGATTCCAAGTTTTTTAGAATTTACTCTTATATTAGTTCCTTCAAAATTTGCACATTCAAATATTATTTCAGTTGTATCTTCTTTAACTTCTGAGTTTTGTCCTCCCATTATTCCAGCAAGAGCTACAGGTCTTTCTCCATCTTTAATACATAAAACTGTATCATCTAATTCTCTTTCTGAATCATCTAAAGTTATAAACTTCTCTCCATTTAAAGCTTTTTCAACAACTATAGTGTTCGTTTTAATTTCTCTTTTATCAAATGCATGCATAGGTTCTCCTATTTCAAGCATTACAAAATTAGTTATATCAACTATATTATTTATAGGTCTAACACCAGCTTCTAAAAGTCTATCTTGCATCCACTTAGGTGATGGTCCTATCTTTACATTTTTAACGCCTCTTGCCATATATCTTCTACATAAAGAGTCCTTAACTTCAACTGTTAATTCATCATTTATATTTATATTTGAAGTAGTTTTATACTCCATATTTGGCATCTTATATGTTGTTCTAAGAGTTGCAGCTGTTTCTCTTGCCATTCCTACCATACTTAAGCAATCTGGTCTATTTGATGTAATATCAAAATCTAAAGTTTCTTTCTTAAGTCCTAAATATTCTTTAATTTCAACACCTAAAGGAGCATCTGATGGAAGAATCATAAGTCCATCAACTTCATCTTCCCCCTTAAGTCCAAGTTCAGCTTCTGAGCAGAACATACCATTAGAAACAATCCCTCTAAGTTTTCCCTTTTTAATTTCTGTTCCATCTGCTAATGTTGATTTGTGAAGGGCAACCGGTACAATATCTCCAACCTTCATGTTTGTTGCAGCAGTTACTATTTGAAGATCTTCATCTTCTCCAATATCAACAAGACATACGTTTAGTTTTTCTGCATCTGGATGTTTTTCAATAGACTTAAACTTACAAGTAACAACTCTATTTATAAGATCTCCTTGAACTATTATTCCTTCTAATGCTGATCCTGTAAGAGTTAATAAATCTCCAAGTTCTGTAGCATTTACATTTATATCAACATAATCATTTAACCAACTATATGGTACTTTCATTTTCTTACCTCCTGTTTTTAAACTAAAATATTTTAGAATTGATCTAAAAATCTCATATCACTTTCGTATAATAATCTTATATCATCTATACCATACTTAAGCATAACCATTCTATCAACACCAAATCCGAATGCAAATCCTGAATATTCTTCTGGATCTATGTTACAATTTCTAAGTACTTGAGGATGAACCATACCGCAACCTAATATTTCAATCCAGCCGCTTCCTTTACACACTTTACATCCTTTACCTCCACAAACAAAGCATGTTGCATCCATTTCTGCTGAAGGTTCTGTAAATGGGAAATGGTGAGGTCTAAATTTAGTTTTAACTTTATTTCCAAACATCTTCTTTGCAAATAATTCTAGTGTTCCTTTAAGATCTGCAAATGTAACACCTTTATCAATTACTAACCCTTCCATTTGATAGAATATAGGTGAATGTGTTGCATCAACATCATCTGATCTATAAACTTTTCCTGGTGAGATCATCTTAATTGGTGGCTTTTGATTTTCCATAGTTCTAACTTGAACTGGAGAAGTTTGAGTTCTTAAAACAAGATTATCATTTATGTAGAATGTATCTTGCTCACTTCTAGCTGGATGATCCTTTGGTATATTTAAAGCTTCAAAGTTATATTTATCAAGTTCTATCTCTGGACCTTCTTCAATAGTGAATCCCATTGAAACAAATATATCTTTCATACTTTCAAGAGTTAAGTCTAATGGATGTCTCTTTCCTAATCTGTTCTTCTTTCCTGGAAGAGAAATATCTATTACCTCATTAGCTAACTTTTCATTCTTTTCTTTATTCTTTATTTCCTTGGAAATATTTTCTATTTTTCCTTCTAAAGTAGCCTTTACTTCGTTGACCATCTTACCTACTAAAGGTCTTTCTTCTTTTGATACATCTTTCATACCTCTAAGTATAGTTGTAAGTTCTCCTTTTTTACCAAGGTACTTTACTCTTATTTCTTCAATTTCTGAAGAAGTCTTAGCATTTGTTATTTCTTTTAATGCTACTTCTTGAATATTTTTTAATTGTTCTTGCATATTCAAATTCTCCTTTCTTAACAATTCCAAATTAATTTTACATAAAAAAAACCGCCCCTATAACAAGGGACGGATTATCCGCGTTACCACCCTAATTGGTCTAATACAAAAATAAATAGACCCAACTCGTAAATTTAACGATTTTACCCGCTAACTACTACTTAAATTCATAGTTAGAACTCCCAAGTGAACTTCAATATAACGTTTTTAAAACAGCTTACAGTCTATGGCCATTTCTCCCTAAAAAAACTAATTATACCTACTCTCTTGATCAACGCTTTATTAATTTAAAATTATACTTTAGATTATACATATTATTTTCTAAAATTACAATAGTCTTCTTATTTGTCTAACTCTTTCATAAAGAATTATAGAAGTGGCTACTCCTACATTTAATGATTCCGCTCCTCCTGGCATAGGTATTTTTACCTTTTTATCTGATATATTATAAATTTCATCGGATACTCCGTTACCTTCATTCCCTACTGTTATAACTATCTTACCAGTTAAATCTTCATCAAAAAAGTCATTTTTCCCTTCTAATGAAGTAGCTACTAATGAAAATCCTCTTTCTTTTAAATCATTAATTATACTAAAATCATCGTCTTGTATTATTGGTATATAAAACATAGATCCCATTGTAGATCTTATTGTTTTATCATTATATATATCAACTGTACCTTTTGTTAATATAATCCCATCAATCCCAGCTGCATGTGCCGTTCTTATTATAGTTCCAAGATTACCAGGGTCTTGAACTTTATCACATAGTAGATAAAACTCACCATTTAATAATTTATCATTGCTATCCATTAAGACTACTGCAAGAATTCCTTGTGGATTTTCTGTTCCACAAATCTCTAAAAACAAACTTCTATTTAACTTAAATATTTTACCACTATAATTATATTTTTCTATAAGCTCTGTTATCTTACTCTCTAATTCATCAAAACAAAATATAGTTTCTATATTAGCTCCAGCTTTAAGGGCTTCCTCTACTAATCTAAAACCTTCTATTAAATATTTTTTTTGTTTGTTTCTATTTCTTCTATCTTTTAATTTTTTTGTTTCTTTATATATAGCGTTATCTTTACTTTCTATATAAATCAAATTCTGCACCTCATTAGTTAAATTTAACTATCATACCTTCTAACTTGCTTAAGTCTTCAGCAGAACCTATCGCAACAAATATATCTTTACCTTCAACTATGAAATCTGCTGGAGGAGAAAGGTTTATCTCATCATCTCTCTTTATAGCCATAACGTTAATTCCATATTTACTTCTAAGCTTTAATTCACTTATAGTCTTATTCTGCCATTCTTCCGGTGCTTCTATTTCCATAATACTGTAATCTGGTGATAATTCAATAAAGTCTAAAATACTTTCTGAAACTAAATTATGGGCTACTCTAACTCCCATATCTTTTTCAGGTAATATTACTCTATCTGCACCTATCTTATATAATACTTTTGCATGTAAATCACTATTTCCCTTAGCAATTATATATTTAACACCAAGTTCTTTAACTAAAAGTGTAACCATAACACTAGCCTGTATATTAGATCCAATAGTTACAACTGCAACATCAAAGTTTCTAAGTCCTAAAGTTCTAAGTGCACCCTCATCTGTTGCATCCATTTGAACTGCATGAGTAACTTTATCAGATATATCCTGAATTAAATCCTCATCCTTATCTATAACAAGAACATCATTTCCAAGTCCATAAAGAGTTTCAGCTACTGATGATCCGAATCTTCCAAGACCTATAATTACAAATTGCTTCTTTACCATTTAATTCATCCCCTAACCAATTAAAATCTTTCCTTCTGGATATTTATGTGTCTGTTTTTTCTTATTTCTTAAAAATGCTAAAGCTACAGTCATAGGTCCAACTCTACCACAATACATTGTTATCATTATTATTATTTTTCCTGCTGTGCTTAATCTTTGAGTAACTCCAGTTGTAAGTCCAACTGTACCAAAGGCCGATGTTGCTTCATAAAGTATATTTATAAATGATTCATTTGGATCCGTAATAGATAATAACATAGAGACCCCTATAACAAGAGCCATACCTATTATTAAAAGAGCAAATGATTTATAAACTAACTCTTTTGAAAATCTTCTACCAAAAACTTGTGTATCTTCTCTACCTCTTATAACTGATATAACAGTTAAAATAACTATACCAAATGTTGCTGTCTTAAGTCCACCTGCTGTTGATCCTGGTGATCCACCAATAAACATTAATATTATAGTTAGGAACTTTCCTGAATTCGTCATCCCATCTGTAGATACGCTATTAAATCCAGCAGTTCTTGGTGACGCTGAAGCAAAATAAGAATTAAGTATCTTATCTCCGAATCCCATATTTCCTATAGTTTGAGGGTTATTCATTTCAAATAGATACATTAATATAGTTCCACCAATTAATAGTACCACTGTAATTAATATTACTATCTTTGAATGTACAGATAACTTCCTAAGACCTCTGTAATTATATAATTCAAGCCATACAGTAAAACCAAGTCCACCTATTATAATTAAACTACTTATAGTAAGTAATACTACAGCATTACTTGAATATGCAGTAACTGAGCTAAATCCTCCAAACAAATCAAAACCTGCATTACAGAAAGCTGATATTGAATGGAATATACTAAAATAGACTCCTTTTAGAAATCCAAATTGCGGAATAAATTGCGTAGATAATAAAAGCGCTCCAAAAAATTGCACTGAAAAGGTAAAACCTAAGACATACCTTACCATTCTAACTAATCCTTGAATATTAAATGTATTCATAGCCTCTTGCATAAGTAATCTATCTCTTAGGGTTATCTTTTTGCCCAACAATACCGCTATAAAAGTTGCAAAAGACATAAATCCAAGTCCCCCAACTTCAATAAGAAGCATTATAACTATCTGACCAAATTCATTCCAATGTGTTCCCGTATCCAAAGTTACAAGACCTGTTACACATACAGCCGAAGTTGAAGTAAATAACGCATCTAAAAAATTTGTGCTCTCCCCATTTGCTGATGAAATTGGTAAGCTTAAAAGTATCCCTCCTATAAGGATAACTATTATAAATCCTAGTGCTAATATTTGTACTCCACTTAATCTTAATTTTTTTATTGAAAATTTTTTCATTTAATCACCTCAACGGTTTGTATCTAATGATATCTAATATTTATTATAAACAATCTAATATAAAATATTAGCAACTAAATTTTACTATCTACTTGTTAAAGTATTATTATATCTATATTAACATTCTATAAACATGAAACATTTCCCTTTATTTTTTCTGTATATATAAAGAAAATGCGACCTAAGTCGCATTTTTAAATTAAGCGTTTATATGTTTTTTAGCTACTTCAACTAATTCAGCAAATGCCTTTGGATCATTTATAGCGATCTCTGATAACATTTTTCTGTTTATGTCTATTTCAGCTAACTTCATTCCATTCATGAATCTTGAGTATGAAAGACCATTCATTCTTGTAGCTGCATTTATTCTAGCTATCCATAATCTTCTATAATCTCTTTTCTTTAATCTTCTACCAACATAAGCATTTCTTAATGCTCTGATAACTGATTCATTAGCTGTCTTAAATAACTTGCTCTTTCCACCGTAGTATCCTTTTGCAAGCTTTAATACTTTTTTATGATTCTTACGAGCGTTAACTGCTCTTTTAACTCTTGCCATTTAACAAAACCTCCTGCGTCCAAACTCTTATAGGTATGGTAATAATTTCTTGATTACTTTTTCTTGTGCTACTGATACGTATCCACCTTTTCTAAGTTTTCTCTTAGTCTTTGAACTTTTCTTAGTTAAGATGTGGCTTCTGAAAGCTTTAGCTCTCTTAAGTTTTCCTGTACCTGTCTTTCTAAATCTCTTTGCTGCACCTCTATGTGTCTTCATTTTTGGCATGATAAAATCCTCCTCTCAAAAGTTATGCCTTTTTTGGGCCTAAAATCATAGTCATGTTTCTTCCTTCTCTCTTAGCTGGCTTTTCCATGATACAAACATCATCAAGCTTTCCTAAGAAATTATCAAGAATCTTTTGGGCGATATCGCCTAATTGCATTTCTCTTCCTCTGAATCTTACAGTGACTTTAACTTTATCTCCATCTAATAGGAACTTCCTTGCTTTTTTAGCTTTAATTGCAATATCATTTTCTTCAATAGTAAGACTTACTCTGATTTCTTTGATATTAATAACTTTTTGTTTCTTCTTAGCTTCTTTTTCTTTTTTTGATTGCTCATATATGAACTTACCTAAGTCCATAATTTTGCAAACTGGTGGCTTAGCATTTGGTGATATCATCACTAAATCTAATTCACTCTCTTCTGCCATGTTAAGGGCTTCTTTAGTTGGTAATATACCAAGTTGCTCTCCATCTTTAGAGATTACTCTTATTTCTCTATCTCTAATCTTTTCGTTAATTATATAATTTTTACTAATAGCTTCCACCTCCGGGTTTTAACATTTAAATATACATATAAATAAAGGACGGCATAAAGCCGTCCTGTTTAATCAATAATCAAATTCATTAAATAAACTAAACCTTACTAACAACTTTCCACGAAGCGTTGCAGGTGAGAAACGGCTGTTTCTTCTTTACATGAGTTATTTTACTATTTTTATTTATCTTTGTCAACACTTTTCTTTAGAATTCTACAACAAATTATTAACTTCATATTCATTAACAAATTCTACTCGTTCGCCAAAGACATTTATTATTGTATCAATGAATTCTTTATTTGTACAGTATTTTTTTCTATAAATTTTAATTTTTTTCGGAGCATTAGTTATAAGCCCACTTATTATTACATCTTCTATACTTGCATCCACGCCTAATTTACAATCAGTTAACTCATTCATAAACTCATCAAAAAGATCATTATTATTTTCATCTACTACATTATATCCACCATCTTTATGGATTATAATATCGACCCTTTCAACTTTACTATCTTGTATATCTACAAAATACTTTAGTAATTTTATAAATTCTCTATATTCCTTTTCTACCATATACTTCTCTACTACTTTATCTATAACTCTTTCTATATCATCTCTTAGTTCTCTCATTCTAAATGTTATAAACCCATTTATATTAAGCTCATTCTTTTCTTCTAAGCATTTCTTTATTTTTGAAACTATTTTATTTATCTTATTTTCACAATACACACTAGTTTCATCCTTAATGCCTCTTCGTCTATATAACGTATCCATAATATTTTTTTCAACTTCTAATATTTCATCTTGTTTTAAGAAAAAGTAAGTATCTGTTAAAAACTCAAATAATTCTTTTTCTTTATAGTTTTTAATTACTATTCCATATAATACTTCACTTATATATATTTTAATTTTTTCAAAAACTTCATCACTATAACACTCTTCATCACACATAACTTTTACAAGATGAGTCTTACCTTCAATCTTTTCAACTAAACCTATTACTATTTCTTTATTTTTTAGTAGGGTTTTCAATTCTTGCAACTCTTTTATAAAGTCTAATTCTCCCATATACGCTAACTTCAGTACAAGCATAGATTTCACTCCCTTCTTAGTAATAGTATGTATTAAATGTAACCCACCTATACTACTAATCATTTTGTAAAACTTCCTAGTTTTATTGATTTTTTAGCATATTAGTAGTAATTTAAGTATATATTTATATTTAGGAGGGCATTTATGTATTCTTTTGTTGACTATAGGACAACTGACATTGAAATATTAAACTTAAAAAGACAAGGAGTTCAACCTATAAAGGTACCAAAGTCCATACTCCTTTATGACGCTATTGATGGACATGTAGATATTCAATTAAATATCTTAGATAAAAAAAGTAAAACAATAATAGTTCATAAAAATATTGAAGAATCTTTTTTAAATAAATTGAAATTTTTTTCAATTAATTTCATTCTTTCTAAAAATTCATTAAATAGTAAATATCCTAATGATATAATTTTAAACGCTTTAATAACTGATAATTTTCTAATGCATAACCTTAAATATACAGATAAAAATATATTAGAAAATTGCACCATGAAAAAGCTACTAAACGTAACTCAAGGATATACAAAATGTTCAGTTTTAAACATTTATGATAAAGCTTTCATAACATCTGATAAAATAATATATAATACTTTAATAGAAGAAAATTATGATGTTCTATTAATTCCACCTGGTGATATTATCCTTGAAGGACTAGATTACGGTTTTATAGGTGGAACAGGTGGCATGATCGGAGATAGTAAAATAGCTTTTTTCGGTAATTTAAAACATTATAAATATGGTTCGCAAGTTATATCATTCTTAAAAAAGCATAATATTAAACCTGTTTATTTATCAGATTCTAAGCTAATAGATAGGGGTAGCATATTAACTCTATAAGCTTCTCTATATAGTACGTTCTCATATTTAAAATGTTTCAATTTTGAATAATAAAAGCTATATTTTTTTTATTTTTATAGCTTTTTTTATTTTTAAATAACCTACTTAATAAAATTTAAATTTTTAGTCCCATTCTCTCTATATTTTTCTAAGAACTCATGCATGCTTGCAATTATATCTAGTTTATCCTCTTTATCTAATCCACCTCTACCTAATCTATCACATAAAAACACTAATGTAATATCATTAACATCTACTGTTTTTGCCATTTCCTCTTCATTTCCAAATGGTAATTTTTTTGTTATATATAAAAAATGCATATGATATTTTATTAAATTTTGAACTTTTTTTATAAAAATTTCATCAGTAAATCCTATACCTTTAAGAAATAAATAGCTTTCATCATAACCTACATTATCATGATTGTAAGAAGTCCATCTTCCTTTTCTAAGCTTAGTAGTTTTTATCTTACCTATATCGTGTAAAAGGGCAGCCCACATAAATGCTTTTTTATCATTTGCATACTCTCTATAATGAGCTGCATTATCCACTACCATCATAGTATGATTCCATACATTTCCTTCAGGATGATGTTTTTCTGATTGCGGGATATCATATAATTTTTTAAGTTCATTAAGTGGTTCTTCGTTGAGTTTTTCCTCTCTGAATAATTCATTAAAATATTCAGATGGTTTTTTATCATAAAGCAAACTATGTTCAATATGTTTTATTTTTAATTTAGGCATTTAAACTCTACTCCTTTCACCAAAACTATTTTAACCATTTTTATAGAAAAAATGTATATTACTAAAAAATTTTGTAATCTTTTTTTCAAAACCGAATATACTATAACTATAAGGCGCTGTAGCCAAGTGGTAAGGCAGAGGTCTGCAAAACCTTTATTCCCCAGTTCAAATCTGGGTGGCGCCTCCAAACAAAAAAAGATGAGAGCTTTGATTAGCTCTCATCTTTTTATCTTTTTTATTTACACTTTTCTAATAACTCACCGATTTCGTCATGAGTTACTTTATATTTCCTATTACAGAAATGACATACTATCTCTTCGTCTTTTCCATCATCATAGATATTCCTTAATTCTTCTTCACCAATACTTATTAATGCCTTCTCTATTCTTTCCTTTGAACAATCACATTTATATTGTGGTTCAATGTTATCTAATATTCTAGGTTCCATATCTTCAAACACTTCTTCAATGATTTGTTCTATAGTCATACCTTCATCAATAAGTGTTGTTATTGACTTCATTTCTTGAAGTCTATATGTTATTATATCGGCTAATAATTCATCTGCATCTGGCATCATTTGAATTATAAATCCTCCTGCAGCTTTTATTGAAAGATCTTTATCAACTAAAACACCAAGTGATACTGCTGACGGAGTTTGTTCTGATACAGTAAAGTAATACGCTAAATCCTCTGCTATTTCTCCCGTATATATAGGAACCTGTCCTACATATGGATCTTTTAATCCCATATCTTTTATTACATAAAGTAATCCATTAATTCCAACCGCTCCACTTACATCAAGCTTTCCATTTTCTTTTAGTGGTAAATCTACGCTTGAATTTCCTATAAATCCTTTAACTGATCCATCTGAATGTCCAGTTACTGTAACTCCTCTAAGTTCTCCACCGCCATCAATCTTTAATGTTATAGCTTCTTTATCTGACTTTAACTGAACTCCCATAAGTGAGCATGCAGTTAACATTCTTCCAAGTGCTGCTGATGCAACTGGCGTACATTCATGTAATGAAGTTCCTTCATTAACTAAATTTGTAGTGATACCTCCTATAAATCTAACCATTCCATTTTTAGCAGTACCTCTAATAATTTTATCCTTCATAAGTTATCCCTCCATCTCTTTTTTAACTACATATAATATTCTCTCTGAAGAATCTAGTACTTTATTTTCTGAATACCCTTCATATTTTCCTAATATACATAGTCCACATTCTTTTAGTATTCTTTCTATATCTTCCTCTTTATATGCTCTTTCAAAATGTTCCTCTTCAAATCTTTCATAAAGATCACCATCTTTAATGAAGAAAGTTAAAAACATATTTGTTATTTCATCTTCAAATGTATTTTCCCATGAATAAAATACATCCTCAGAATTATAAGTGTATATATTATTACCTAATATATTAGATAATTTATAATAAGAATTTATATCAAATATAAATATCCCATCATCCTTTAAATGATTAACTACTCCATTAAAATAGTTTCTAAGGTCTTCTTCTTCTAATATATAATTAGTAGAATCTAGTACGCAAGTTATTAAATCAAATTTATGATTCAATGTAAGTTCCGTCATATCCTGACATACTATTCTACTCTTAATTCTTTCTTTTTTAAATTTTTCAAAGGCTTCTCTTAACATGTCCTCTGAAAGATCTACTGCAAATGAGTTTTTAAAATCTTTAGCTACTCTAATAGAAACATTACCTGTTCCACAAGCTAAATCTAAATAATCTATCTTTTCTATATTATATTCATTTGATATATCTCTAACTCTTTGTGCTATTTCATCGTAGTTTATATCTTCGTTTATTAATTCATCATATATTTTAGCAAATTCACCATATGCCATAAAACTCCCCCATTCGCTTTATAAAAACACTACCATTTATATTATAATTAATTCTAGTTTTAGTCAAACTAATTACTTACAAATTTATTATTATTAATTATTTTCTTCCTAATATCTCATCATTTGTTGGTATATGAAGCTTTTTTTTCCTACTTGTCATTATACCACCTATTCGCCCTGTTTCTTCAGCAGTAAGTGCAGACCAACCACCTTCATCAACCTTATCTCTAAGACCTAATTCTTCTGCAATTTCATATTTTATTTTTTCTCTTAATTTTTCTGCATCTGTAAGCTCTTTGTTTGATTTTAATTTAGATTTTATAATTTTTTTTAAAGGTGTTTTACTCATATCATTCACTCCCATCTTTATTTTTTATTTTATCCATAAAAAAATAAAAAATGTATTATTCTATTAAGGAACTAATATAATTATGTGAAAAGTTTTTTAACACTCTATTTTTTCTTGCTATTTTTTTCATAACTCTTGATATTTCTTTAATAAATCCTTATAGTTATTGTATAAATACAATTATAGAAAAAGTATTGGAGGGATTAATTTGTATAACATTGCAATAGTTGGGGCTACTGGTAATGTAGGCAGAAAAATATTAAGTATATTAGAAGAAAGAAATTTTCCTATAAAAAATCTTTATCTTTTTGCTTCTAAAAGATCAGCAGGTAAAAAAATAAATTTTAAAGGAGTAGAATACGTAGTAGAAGAAACATGCGAAGAAAACATAAAATCTAAAGATTTAGATTTTGCGTTATTTTCAGCAGGTGGAGATACAAGTTTAGAATTCGCTCCTATTTTTGCCAAAAATGGTGCTGTAGTTATAGATAACAGTAGTGCTTGGAGAATGGATCCTAAGGTTCCTTTAGTTGTTCCTGAAGTAAATCCTGAGGATATAAAATGGAATAATGGAATTATAGCTAACCCAAACTGTTCTACAATCCAAGCTATGCCTGTATTAAAAGCTATACATGATAAATATGGTTTAAAGAGAGTTGTATATTCTACTTATCAGGCCGTATCTGGTGCAGGAATGCAGGCAATACAGGATTTAGAAGATGGAATGAAGGGAATAGCACCTAAAAAATTCCCTAAACCAATAGTAGGTAATGTATTACCTCATATAGATGTATTCCTAGAAAATGGATACACTAAAGAAGAAATGAAAATGATAAATGAAACTAGAAAAATTCTTCATCTTGATGATTTAAAAGTAACTGCTACTACTGTAAGAGTTCCTGTATTAAATTCACATAGTGAAAGTATTAATGTAGAACTTTTAAATTCATTTGAGCTTGAAGATGTAGTTAAAGTTTTAGAAGCTGCACCAGGAGTTGTAGTTTATGATGATGTAGACAACCTTAAGTATCCTACTCCTCTTGAAGCATCAGATAAAGATGATGTTTTTGTTGGAAGAATAAGAAGAGATTTTAGTATCGATAATGGATTAAACCTTTGGGTTGTTGCTGACAATATTAGAAAAGGTGCTGCATTAAATGCTGTCCAAATTGCTGAATTAATGATTAAGGGCAAATAAGAATTGGAGGAATTTTAATATGACAATTTTTGAAGGTTCAGGTGTTGCTATAGTTACACCTTTCACAGAAAACGGAGTTGACTATAATAAATTAAAAGAACTTCTAGAATGGCATGTAAAAGAGGGAACAGATTCTATAGTTATTTGTGGAACAACAGGCGAAGCCACTACAATGTCTTTAGATGAAAAGAAAGAAGTAATAAAATTCACAGTTGATGTTATAAATGGTAGAATACCAGTAATTGCTGGTACTGGTTCAAATAACACTAAAGCTTCAATAGATATGAGTAAATACGCAGAAAGTATTGGTGCTTCAGCTGTTCTTGTAATTACTCCATACTATAACAAAACAAATCATAAGGGCTTATTAAAGCACTTTGAAGCTATAAACGATGCTATAAATATACCAATAATTCTATATAACGTTCCAAGTAGAACTGGTATGAATATTACACCATCTACTTTAAAAGAACTTTCAGCACTTAAAAATGTTGTTGCCATTAAAGAAGCTAGTGGAGATTTAAGCCAAGTAGCAAAAATGAAAGCTTTATGCGGAGACTCTATAGATATCTATTCAGGTAATGATGATCAAATCATACCTATTATGTCTCTTGGAGGTATCGGTGTTATATCTGTTCTTGCAAATGTAATACCAAAAGAAGTTCATAACATGACAAGAATGTATTTAGACGGAAAATGTCATGAAGCTTCAAAGATTCAAATAGATACTTTAGAGCTTGCAAATTCATTATTCTTAGAAACTAATCCTATACCAGTTAAGACTGCTCTTAACTTAATGGGATTAAATGTAGGTCCTTTAAGACTTCCATTATATGAAATGGATGAAACTCTAAAAAACAGTCTTGAAGATACATTAAAAAAATATAAATTAATGTAATTTAAGGAGATACTTATATGATTAAAGTAATATTAAATGGTTGCTCAGGTAAAATGGGAACTGTTATAACAAATATATCAAAAGATTTTAATGATCTTGAAATAGTTGCTGGTATAGATAGATTCCCTAAAAAGGATTTACCATATAAAGTGTTTGAAAAACCTATGGATGTAAATATAGAGTATGATGTACTACTTGATTTTTCTAGAGCTGATGCTTTAAAGGGTTTATTAGAATTAACAGAAAAGACTAAAAAACCTCTTGTAATATGCTCAACTGGTTTTTCAGATGAAGATTTAAAGCTTATAGATGAAAAGAGCAAAACTCTTCCTCTATTTAGATCTGCAAACATGTCACTTGGAATTAATTTAATAAATTCATTATTAAAGAAGGTAGCACCTCTTCTATATGGAAATTATGATATAGAAATTATAGAAAAGCATCATAATCAAAAAGTAGACGCTCCAAGTGGAACTGCTCTTCTTTTAGCTGATACTATAAGGGATTCTTTAAAAGAAGAAACTAAATATGTATATGGCAGAGAAGGTTCACACAAACGTGAAAAAGAAGAAATAGGAATTCATGCAGTTCGTGGCGGATCAATCGTTGGTGATCATGATGTAATATTTGCAGGTACTGGTGAAGTTATTGAATTAACTCATAAAGCAATATCAAGAGAAGTATTTGCAGTAGGAGCATTAAAAGCATGTGAATATATGGGTAAGATTGCTAAACCTGGACTATATAATATGGATGACGTGATTGGATTATAAATATATTAAAAGATGGTAGAATTTTTCTACCATCTTTTTTAATTTAATATTTTTCCCATATAATATTCATCTAGATATACTCCATCTTTAAAAAAAGCTTTCATTTTTATTCCCTCTATTTTAAATCCCATATTCTTATATAATTTAACTCCTGCTTTATTATTACATATAACTGTAAGTTCAAGTCTAACTATCTCATTTTCTCTTGCCCATATAAATAATTCTCTAAATAATTTAGTACCTATACCCTTTCCTCTAAATCCGGATCTTATACCAATAACATTATAAGCTGTATGCCTTATTCTTTTATATTGCCCTCTAAAACAAGTTAAATATCCAATAAGTTTTCCATCCACTACCGCACCTATTGCAACCCCTTCACTTTCTGGCGAAGATAAAATATTTTCTACCTGCTTTTCCGTTATATTTCTTTCCCCTTCTTCAAATAGCATAAACTCACTTTCATGGTCTAAAGCATAAAATAGATTGTATAGTTCTCTAGTATATCTTTTATCTAATCTTATAATTCTCATATAACTCTCCCCCATCTCCCATATATATTTTAATAATATATATATAATGATTTATGCAATAAAAAGCTAAAGAAGATATCTTCTTTAGCTTTTTATTTTTAATTAATGTGCTTCTATATATGCTTTATCAAAGTAAACTTGACCAAGAGTTGAAGCTCTAAATCCTTTAACATATGATTGTACACCATATACTTTAGTATAATCATATATAGGCATAATTGGCATTTCTTCTAATAAAATTTCTTCCGCCTTCTTCATGTATTCAAATCTCTTCTTATTATCTGATTCTATTTTAGCTTTCTTAATTAGCTCATCATACTCCTTATTTGAGAAGTGAGCATCATTGTTACCCCAGCTATTTTTATCATCTGCATTTCCGCTTACCCACATGTCTAAGAATGTCATAGGGTCTGTATAGTCAGCTGACCAACCATGTCTAGCTATTTGATAATCACCATTTTGTCTTGTATTTAAGAATACTGCCCATTCTTGATTTGTAAGTTTAACATTAACGCCAATAGCTTTCCAGTTTTGTTCAATAACTTCCATTATAGCCTTATGTCCACCTTCTGAATTATACATTAATTCTAATTGTGGAAGTCCTTTTCCATCTTCATATCCAGCTTCCTTTAATAATTTTTTAGCTTCTGCAATATTATCTTCAAGCTTTAAAGGGTCGAATTTATTATTTTTAAATTCTTTTCCATCCGGATCTTTAACACCTGATGGAACAAAGCTAGCAGATGGTACTTGTTCTGCTTTAGTTACATCTTTAACTATTGTTTCTCTATCTATTGCTAATGAAAGCGCTTGTCTTACCTTCTTATTACCAAGGGCTTTTTGAACTTCTTTATCTAATTTATCTGAATTATTTCCTACATTAGCACATACAAAATATGTTCCTAAGTTAGGGAATACTTGTACAAGTCCCTTTTCTTTTCCATCTTCAATTCTTTCAACTGGAACATTTGAAATCATATCAAAATTCCCTGATTCTAATGATGCATAAGAACTTGTTTCATCAGTAGCCATCTTATAAACTAATTGTTCAAGCTTTATATCATCCTTATTCCAATAATTTTCATTCTTTTCAAAAGTATAAGAATCCTTCATTTGATAATCTGTTAATTTGAATGGTCCATTTGAAATATAAGTTTCTGGTTTAAGACTCCACTTATCTCCATTTGCTTCAACTACATCCTTTCTAACAGGCATATAAGTTGGGAATGCCATAAGTTCTATAAAATATGGAGTTGGAGCATTTAATGTAACCTCTAAAGTCTTATCATCAACAACTTTAATTCCTAAATCTTTCTCTTCAGCTTTTCCATTATAATATTCCTCTGCATTCTTTATATACCAGAATTGATATACATACTCTGCTGCTGTCTTTTTATTTAATACTCTTTTCCAAGCATACTCAAAATCTTTTGCAGTTACAGGCTGTCCATCTGACCATTTAGCATCATCTCTCAATGTAAATGTGTAAGTTAACCCATCATCAGATATCTTCCACTCTTTTGCTACTCCAGGAATTGCTTTATCATTTTCATCAAGTCTAACTAGACCTTCAAAAGCATTTCCAATAATTTTCATTCTTTTCAAAAGTATAAGAATCCTTCATTTGATAATCTGTTAATTTGAATGGTCCATTTGAAATATAAGTTTCTGGTTTAAGACTCCACTTATCTCCATTTGCTTCAACTACATCCTTTCTAACAGGCATATAAGTTGGGAATGCCATAAGTTCTATAAAATATGGAGTTGGAGCATTTAATGTAACCTCTAAAGTCTTATCATCAACAACTTTAATTCCTAAATCTTTCTCTTCAGCTTTTCCATTATAATATTCCTCTGCATTCTTTATATACCAGAATTGATATACATACTCTGCTGCTGTCTTTTTATTTAATACTCTTTTCCAAGCATACTCAAAATCTTTTGCAGTTACAGGCTGTCCATCTGACCATTTAGCATCATCTCTCAATGTAAATGTGTAAGTTAACCCATCATCAGATATCTTCCACTCTTTTGCTACTCCAGGAATTGCTTTATCATTTTCATCAAGTCTAACTAGACCTTCAAAAGCATTTCCAATAACTGTTGATCCATCAACTGCTGTATTAAGAGCTGGATCTATAGTTTCTACAACGGCCCCAATATTATACGTAAGTTTTTGCTCTGCTGAAGATCCACCTTTATCTGATCCCCCACACCCAACGAAAACTGATGCACTTAGTGAAATTGCTAATGCAACAGCACAAAGTTTTTTAATTTTACTTAATTTCATTTTTTATCCCCCTTTTATATAGTTATAATAAATTATCAGTTTGATAATGAATTATTCTTCATTGAATAAATGACAAGCTACAAAATGATCCTTTTCAATTTCCCTTAGTATAGGATCTTCATTACTACAAATATCCTTAGAATATTTGCATCTACCTTTAAATCTACATCCAGGTTCTGGATCTATAGGAGATGGAATATCTCCATCTAAAACTATTCTTTTATTTGCTTTTGCTATATCTGGATCTGGTATAGGAACTGCTGATAAAAGTGCTTTAGTATATGGATGTTTTGGGTTTAAATAAACATCATCACTAGGTCCTTTTTCAACCATTTGTCCTAAATACATTACCCCAATATGTGTTGATATGTGCTTAACCATTGATAAATCATGCGCTATAAAAAGATAAGTTAATCCAAGTTCCTCTTGTAGATCCTCTAACATATTAATTACCTGTGCTTGGATTGAAACATCAAGAGCAGAAATTGGTTCATCACAAACTATAAAATCTGGTTCAACTGCAAGGGCTCTTGCTATTCCAATTCTTTGTCTTTGACCTCCTGAAAATTCATGTGCATATCTATTTATATGACTTCCATTTAATCCAACTTTATCAAGCAAATATCTTATTCTATTTTCTCTCTCCTCGCCTTTATATAATCCGTGAATATCTATTGCTTCCCCAATAATATCGCCAACAGTCATTCTTGGATTTAAAGATGCATATGGATCTTGAAATATCATTTGCATCTTCCTTCTTAAAGGAATCATTTCCTTTTCAGATTTTCCTGTTATATCTTCACCATTAAAAATTATATTTCCACTAGTTGGCTCATATAATTTTAATATAGTTCTACCAGTTGTAGTTTTACCACACCCTGATTCTCCAACAAGACCTAAAGTTTCTCCTTTTTTTATACTAAAAGAAACATTGTCAACAGCCTTTACATAACTCTTCTTTTCAAATATCCCTTTTTTAACTGGGAAGTACTTGCAAAGATTATTAACTTCTAAAATTACATCTTTATGTTTTTCCATATTAGCCTTCCCTCCCTATAGATGTTTTAACCTCTGGCGCATTTTCATGACATAGCCAACAAGCAGCTTCATGTCCATTGTCAACCTTAAATAATGGTGGCTGATTTTCCATACATATTTTCATTGTATAATCACACCTATCAGCAAAAGGACATCCAGTAGGTGGTTTTAAAAGATCTGGTGGCTGACCATCTATTGGTATAAGTTTCTCTTTAAGTTCACTAAGTGGATTTGGAACACTTCTAAGCAATCCCCAAGTATAAGGATGTTTTCCTCTATAGAAAATATCTTCTGCAGTTCCAGACTCCACAATTATTCCGCCATACATAACATTTATTCTTGAACAAAGATCTGCTACAACACCAAGATCATGAGTTATTAGTATAATTGATGTGTTTAGCTTTTCTTTTAAGCTTTTCATAAGATCAAGTATTTGCGCTTGAATTGTAACATCAAGTGCTGTTGTTGGCTCGTCTGCAATAATTAAATTTGGTTCACAAATTAAACTTATAGCTATCATAGCTCTTTGTCTCATACCACCTGAAAATTCATGTGGATATTGCTTCATTCTACTTTCAGGACTTGGTATTCCAACTAAATCTAACATCTCTATTCCTTTTTTCCAAGCTTCTTTTTTAGAAATTCCCTTATGCTTCATAAGATGTTCTGTTAATTGGTTACCTATTGTATATAATGGATTTAAAGATGTCATAGGATCTTGGAATATCATTCCCATTTTTTCTCCTCTTATCTTCTCCATTTCTCTTTCTCCATAATTACTTATGTCATTTCCATCAAATATTATTTCATCACTTTGTATATTTGCATTTTCTGATAGTAATTTCATTATTGACATCATTGTAACGGATTTTCCGCATCCTGATTCACCAACAATTCCAAGTGCTTCTCCTTTATCTACATAAAACGAAACTCCTCTTACTGCCTGTACATCACCTAAATGTGTATCAAAGGAGGTTCTTAAATTTTTCACTTCTAATAATTTACTCATACTTTTAAACTCCCCCTATCTTTGATGTTTAGGATCTAGTGCTTCTGTTAATCCATCACCTAGCATATTAAATGAAAGTATTATTAAACATATCATAACTGCTGGGAAAAATAACTGATATGGCTTTGTATATATTGCAGGCATTGCATCATTGCATAATGTACCTAATGAAGCAAGTGGTGCATTTAGTCCAAGCCCAATAAAACTTAAAAACGCTTCAGTAAATATAGCCTGCGGTATTAAAAGTGTCATTGTAACTATGATTGAACCCATACAGTTAGGTATTAAATGTCTAAATAAAATTCTTTTCTTTGATGCTCCTAATGTTTTAGCAGCAAGTACAAATTCTTGTTGTTTAAGTTGAAGTATATCTCCTCTTACTATTCTTGCCATTCCAACCCAATATGATATTGAAAGTGCTAATATAATACTTAGTATTCCAGTTTGATCAAATGCAGTATCCTTTAATACCGCCATAATTATTACAACATATATTGTTGTTGGAATTGAATATAAACAATCAACAACTCTCATCATAATATTATCAATTTTTCCACCAAAGAATCCTGATATACCACCATATATGACTCCAATAAATAAATTTATTACAGCGGCGGCTCCTCCAATAATTAATGAATATCTTGCACCCATCATAACTCTTACAAATAAATCTCTCCCAAGCTTATCTGTACCAAAAAAGTGTGTTCCATTAGGTCCTAAATCTTTTGATCCTGCTATTTGAGCATCATATGCAAAAGGTGATATTATTGGAACTATTATTGCAAGTAAAACTAATACTATTATTACTATCAACGAAACTAATGCTACTTTATTTGCTCTAAGTCTCCTCCAAGCATCACTCCAATATCCAACACTTGGTCTCACATTTTCTTCAAATTTTTTCTCCTCTTGTGATACAGGAGTAAACATACTTTTATCAAATCCCAAATTTTCCATACACTTTACCCCCTTAACCTTCTACATTATCAAGTTTTATTCTTGGGTCAATAACTACATATAAAATATCAACTAATAAATTACACACTACAATTAATGTACAGAAGAACACAACAACCCCAAGTAAAGCTGTATAATCTCTATTTGTAATTGTTGATACAAATTCATTACCAAGACCAGGTATTACAAATATTTTCTCAACAACAAATGATCCTGTAAGTATTGATGCAACTAATGGTCCAAGATACGTAACTACAGGTATAAGTGAATTTCTTAAAGCATGCTTGAAGATAACCACTCTACTATTTAATCCCTTAGCTTTAGCTGTTCTTATATAATCAGATTTTAAGACATCTATAAGCTTGCTTCTTGTAAGTCTAGTTATAAATGCCATAGAGCTTCCTGCAAGTGCTATTACAGGCATTATATAAGTCTCTGGTCCATTTAATCCAGCAGGTGGAAGTAATCCCCATTTAACTGTAAAGAAATATATTAATATAGCTCCTATTACAAAGCTCGGTACTGTTATTCCGAGAGTTGATATAAACATACATACCTTATCAGGCCACTTTCCAGATTTAAGTGCTGAAACTACCCCAAGTAATGTTCCAGCAATAAGAGAGAATATAATTGCCACTGCCCCAAGCTTTGCTGATTTAGGGAATGAATATGCTATAGTTTCATTTACGCTTCTTCCCCTATACTTTAATGATTCTCCCAAGTCTCCTTTTAATAAATTTTTCATATAAATTGCATATTGCTCACTTAATGGCTTGTCTAATCCATACTTTTCATTTAGTACCGCCTTCATTTCAGCTGTGATTTTCTCACCATCAAATGGCCCACCAGGCATTGCTCTTACCAGAAAGAATGTTAGCGTTACAACTACCCATATTGTTAAAATACTAGTAAAAACTCTTTTCCCTATGTACTTTAGCATTTTTAAAACCCCCTATTCATTTTTACATATATATACATTTGATATTTATTAATAATTATATTATATCTATGCCTTTTGTCAATTGATAATGTTAAGCTTGCAGCTTTCTTTTTATTAATATAATAATAAAATCTAGGTCATTTTTATCAATTTATCAAATATACCTTCCCTCATTTGAATACGTTTACCATACCTTATTTAGCCAATTGATGCAAGTTTTTTATTTAGACTTGCATTTTTTATACATATACTTTTTCCATAAATTTAATATTTTTAATTTTTTTTTAATATTTATTTAGCAATGAATATTCTCATACATTTTTCAGGTTTTGTACGTATTAGAAACACAATTTGAAGGTTTTTTTTATTAACATTTAATTTTAAAGGTAATCTCTACTAAATAAGGGGTTTTAAAAACCTTTTTTGAAATTTTTAAGTATTATACTTTCATTTTATTTTTATATCATTTCTACAAAAATAAAAAAAATATGGCGATCAATAAAATTAATCGTCATATTTTTGTTTGATTTTTATGAATTTTTATAAGTTTTTTATAAATTCTTCTATTTTATTTAATGCAAGTTCTAATTCCTCTATAGAATAGCAGTATGATATTCTTATAAAACCTTCTCCACCATCACCAAAAGCTGATCCTGGAACACAAGCAACTTTTTTCTCATTTAGAAGTCTTTCGCAAAATTCTTCAGAAGTTAAATTAAACTTCTTTATAGATGGAAAAACATAAAATGCTCCTCTAGGTTCACTAACATGGAATCCTATCTGTCTAAGTCTTCCAACAACATAATTCTTTCTATTTAAGAATTCATCCCTCATATATATAACATCATTCATAGAATATTTTAACCCTTCAATCATACCATATTGCACTATTGAAGTTGCACATGACACGCCATATTGATGAACCTTCATAATTTCTTTCATTATAGTATCATGACATGCTATATAACCGATTCTAAGACCTGTTGCAGAAAACATCTTTGAAAAGCCACTTATATATATTACCTTTTCCTTTATGCTACTCTCTTGTGCAACAGAATAATAATCATCATATATAATAGAAGCATATATTTCATCTGTAATTACAACTATATCCTCACTTTTTATAAAGTCTATTAACTCATCTCTACCTTTCTTATCAAGAACTGCACCAGTTGGATTAGTCGGGAATGATAATACCAAGTATTTACATCCCTCTTTTTTAAACTTTTCTTTTATGTTATCTACATTTACAGTAAAGTCTTCATTTAATTTATAATTTATAATTTTTCCTCCAACTATATTTACAACACTTTCATATGCTGGATATGCCGGTGTTGGAATTAACACCTTATCTCCTTCATTTAATAATGCCATAAAGCAATCTAATATCGCTTCACTACCTCCAATTGTTATACATATTTCTTCTTCTGAATAATTTACACCTAATGTTCTTAAGTAATTTGAAATTTCAGACCTTAATTCTTTTACTCCTGCATTTTCAGTATAAACAGTTTTATTTTCATCAATTGCTTTTTTAATACCATTTTTTATAGCTATAGGTGTGTTAAAGTCCGGTTGCCCCAAAGTTAATGATATTGCGCCTTCAACTTTTCGCACTTTATTATAAAATTTTCTAATACCTGATATCTCTACAGCCATTACTCTATTGTTCATCAAAGCTCAACTCCTTTTCTAGCTGGTACTCCTTCTTTATAATAATGTTTTATTTCTTTCATTTCTGTAACAAGATTCGCTCTATCAACTATTTCTTTTGGAACATTCCTTCCTGTCATTATAAGCTCTACATTTTTCGGCTTTTTATCAATTAATTCTATAACTTCTTCTACTGATAAAAATTCATTTTTAAGAACTCCCATAACCTCATCTATTATAATCATATCGCATTTACAATTTTCTAAAATATCCATTATAAAATTGTATGCAACTTTAACTTCTTTTTTAACTTCTTCTTTCTCTTCTTCAGTAAGAGTCCAAACAAAACCTCTTCTCTTTTCAAATCTAAAGATCTCAAAATTTTCTCCAAGTTCATCTATAGTATTAAGTTCACCAGTCCTTCCACTTTTTAAGAATTGAACCATTATAACCTTAAGTCCATTACCATAAGCTCTAATTCCTTGACCTATAGCTGCAGTAGTTTTTCCCTTTCCATTTCCTGTATATATCTGAACAAAACCTTCATTTAGTTTCAAAGTGATCATCTCCTTTAGAAAATATTTTACATTAAAGTCAAGATACTAGCAAATTTTGTTCTTTTTTATAAGAAACTCTTTTATTCCTGAACTTTTTTTATTATAATTAATTTATTATTATTAAATAACAATGTTAGAGAGGATGATACTATGGAATACAATTTTACTGATCCATATGAAATAGCAAGATTCATAAAAGAATCAAAAAAATCAACACCAGTTAAAGTTTATGTAAATGGTGATTTAAGAGAAGCAAACTTAGAAGGAATAGAATGGTATGGAACTAATGGTTTCTACATATTAGTTGGTGAATCAGATTTAATCTTAAAGGTTGTTTTAGATAATAAACACTTAATAAAGCACTTTAAAATAGAAAATGATAGAAGAAATTCTGCAATCCCAATGCTTGATATTCTTGAAATAGAAGCTAGAATCGAGCCAGGCGCTATAATCCGCGATAGAGTATCTATAGGTAAAAACGCTGTAATAATGATGGGTGCCGTTATAAATATAGGCGCTGAAATAGGTGATGGAACTATGGTAGATATGAACGCCGTAATAGGCGCTCGTGGAAAACTTGGAAATAATGTTCACTTAGGTGCTGGAGCTGTTGTCGCAGGAGTTTTAGAGCCACCTAGCAAGTCACCATGTGAAATAGGTGATAATGCCTTAATTGGGGCTAATGCTGTAATACTTGAAGGTGTTAAAGTAGGAAAAGGTTCAGTTGTAGCTGCAGGTTCAGTTGTAACTGAAGATGTTCCAGATGGTGTTGTTGTTGCAGGCTCACCAGCAAAAATAATTAAATCAGTTGATGATAAGACTAAAGATAAAACTCAACTTCTTGATGATTTAAGAAAATAATATTAAATAAAAAGGTATTTGAATATTCAAATACCTTTTTAATATCTTTTATAATTTATACGGCACCTTCTTCGTGCTCATTTGTTTCATCTCTTTTAGATCTTTCCATTTTTGATATTGATACTTCATATGCAATTTTTTTAACTACTTCAGTTTCTGATACCTTCTTTTGATACTCCCTACTTTGTAATCTACCCCATACCTTAATGTTATCTCCAACTTCTAAAGTCTTGCAGAACCTTGAATTTCTTCCCCAAGCAATTGTTGGTATATAGTCTGACTTATTGTATGCTCTGTTTACTGCTAGTAAAACGTCTGCAATTTCTCTTCCAAATGGTGTTGTTCTATATACTGGCTCTTTGCATATATATCCATCTAAGAAAATTTCATTAGGATTTTTACTTCTCTCTATACAAGGTTCAATATTCCTCGCAAAAACAGTAAGTATTAATTTATTTGATCCTTCTATAAATTTATTATATGATCTTAACTGCCCTTCTACTATAACGTCCTTGCCTATACTGATATCAAACCCAGCTAATAATCTTTCTGAGATCGTAACATTCAATAAATCTACTGAATCGCTTAACCTCTGTACCTCAAGACCAAATGTATAAAACCCTTCTCCATACATTTCGTGACTATACTCTAATTCTGAAACTACCTTTCCTTCAAGATAAATTTTGTTGTTTAACATTAAATTATCCATTGTAACCCCTCTCTCCCTTTGTGATAAACTAATTTATATAAATTTAATGACCCCCACAAGTACATTTCCATTATAATACATAATTTATCCAATTTTCAATATAAATTATTATTTTTTATGTTGGACGCCATTTGAATCAATATAATAATCTTTTTTATAAATCATTTCTCCTACTTTTTTAAACTCATATCCTTCATCTTTAAGCTCTTTAATTATTCTATCTAAATTCTTCGGTGTGTACTTTGCATTGTTATGGAAAAGAGTAATGGAGCCTGGCTTTGCCTTTTTCCTAACCCTTTCATATTCCTGCTTTTCTCCATCTTGTCTCCAATCAACCGAGTCTGCATCCCATTGAATTGGAATATATCCAAGTTCTATAACTTTTTTTACAGCAGCATCATTATAGTCTCCACTTGGGAATCTAAATAATTTAGTTTCTTCTCCAGTAACTTTCTTTATGGTTTCTTCTGTCTTCTTTATCTCCTTTTCTATCTTGTCACCACTTATCTCTGAAAAATTTGGATGAATATAGCTATGATTACCTATTTCATGCCCCTTTTCCTGTATAAGCTTAAGTTTCTCCGCATTTTCTTCAGTACAATCTATCCATTTTCCCATCATAAAGAATGTTCCTTTTACATTATATTTGTCCATTATGTTTAATATGTCACTTAAGTAATCTTTTTCAGCCCAATTTATATCAAAAGTTAAAGCTATATTTTTTTCCTCAGTATTTATTGAATGAATAGGCAAACTCTTTTCCTTAGCAAATGCATCTAAAGATTTTCTATAGCCTTCATATACAAAAATCCCAGCTGATGCTAAAGCTACAAACAAAATAAGTGCAACTACAGATATACTCTTTCTTTTTTCTAAATTCAAAACAACTTCTCCTTATTTATTTTTAAAAATACATTCATTTATATTTTATTTAATTACACTATATTCATTCTTTTAGAATTTATGCTATAATTATTAATATATCTGAATAAAATGGAGGCTTAATTATGTACGAAGAGAGTTCATTAGAATTAGCAGAAAACAAGTTATTGCTTTTATATATCTTAAAAACTCTAAAACAGCCTATTTCTAATACACAACTCACTGAAATAGTGCTTGAAAATAGTTTTATAAATTATTTCACCCTACAACAATACGTAGCAGAACTTGATGAGTCAAAATTTATAGAGTATGCTGAAGTGATGGATAAAAAATTATTAAAATTAACAGATAAAGGTGATAGTGTGCTTTCCTTCTTTAAGGATAGGATATCTCCTTCAAAAATTTCCCTTGTTAATGAATATGTTAAGTCACATATAGATTTAATAAAAAAAGAACTAACAATACATAGTGACTACACAATAGGTTCTAACGATAGCTTTATTGTTGATATTAAAGCTTTAGAGGATGATTGTCCTTTAATGGAATTAAAATTACAAGTGCCAACAAAAAAACAAGCCACTTATCTTTGTAACAAGTGGCAAGAAAATCCTTCAGAAATATACAATCAGATTATCACTTTATTATTTGATGATTTGAATTAACCATAATCATTGCATTAGGTTCGTTCCCTATTGCGATGATTTTTCTTTTATTTTCATCATCACTTATTACATGCAATTTTCCATTTAGATAGTCACTAATAAATATTTCTTTTTTTCTTTTTATCACTCTATTTGGCATTCCACCTACATTTATATTTCTAACTACTTTTCCTTCTCTTATGTTTATTACACTTACACTTTCAGACCCAAAATTTGCAACATATAATTTTTCATCATCTTCAAATACATCTATAGGCATAGAGTCAACCTTTATTCTACTTATACATACTAAATTCTTCATTGAATAAATTCCAATAAAACCCTCCTTATCACTTCCTAAATAACTCTCACAAAGATAAAAATATTCACCATTTTTAGACATAATAATCTTAATAGGATATTCACCAACCTTTACCTTCTTATCTATATCTTTATTATCTAAATTGATTAAAGATACCGTATTCTCAAGTAAATTGGCAGATAAAAGTACTCTCCGCGTAGAATCTAGAACAATACTATCTGGAGAGTTTCCTGAAGGAACTTCAAATTCAATATTCTTATTTTCTATATTATAGAATATTATAGAATTTGTTTCATTGCATGCAACACAAGCATATTTTTCATAAAGCTTTACATCATTAGGGTGAGGTCCTATATATTCTCTATCTATCTCTTTTAGACTTGCCAAATCTAAAAATGATAAACTGTTGTCATAACTATTTGCTACGACTCCTAATTCTCCTCTTACCTCTATACTCCTAGGACCTATAGGCCTTCCATTTGAACTTAAGCTTATATTTTCTATACTTAAGCTCGCCTCATCTATTCTCCTTATACAATCATCACAAGTATTACAAATATAAATATTGTTCATAAGTAACGCCTCCTAAGGAATACCTATCTTTATATAATATGACTCCATTTGACTTTAGCGACAAAATATACTTTATTTCTTGTAAATTTCACAGTATAATTAATTTATATTTTTTTATTTAGGAGGCGTTTATGTATACATATAAAACAAGTGGTGTGTGCTCAACTGAAATACATGTTGATGTAGAAAATAATATTATAAAATCAGTAGAATTTATCAGAGGTTGTCCTGGAAATTTATTTGGTATCTCAAGTCTAGTAAAAGGAATGAACATTGATGAAGCTATATCAAAACTTGAAGGAATTAAATGCAAAGATAAATCTACATCATGTCCTGATCAGTTAGCAAATGCTTTAAAAGAAATTAAAAATATGTAATAAAAAATTCCTAGCATTTATAGTTAAAACCTATAGCTACTAGGAATTTTTCTGTTTTATTTTTCATTACATGAAAAAATTCAAAATGCCCTCTCTAGCTAATTTAATCATTAAACAAATTAAGTAAAGAGCTAGTATGTATAATCCCAGATACTTAGCATTTGTAAAAACAATTAATACCATATGCTAAACTAAATAAAGTATTATTTAATCAATAATACAAAAACTGTTACTAAAACAACTTTATTAGTTGCCTTAATAACAGCCCTGTATTTTAAAAGTAATTTAAACTATATATTATTAATGTGTAAAACCATATGCACCTTTATTTGTTTCATTTTTTTGTAAAACACGTGCATTATTAAGAGCCTTTATACCAGACTTAATATCATTTACTAACTGTTCAGCCATTGCATGACCTAAGTCAGCACGACATACAATACGTTGGATTCTTACATCTTGTAAGTTTTCTGGTAATGGATAAGCAGGTACTTGCCATCCTTTCATCAATAATCTATCTGCTAGATCATCTAATGTCCATTCTACATTAGCATCTTCTTTTAATTTATAACAAACTATTGGTAAGTTTGATCCATCATTGTATATTTCAAATAATCCCATGTCCTTGATTTCTTTTGCTAAATACATTGCAACATCTTTTGTTTTTTGATGTATTTGTTTGTATCCTTCGAAACCATATCTTAAGAAGTTGTAGTATTGTCCTATTATTTGACTTGCACTTCTTGAGAAGTTTATAGCCATTGTTGGCATCTTTCCTCCTAAGTAGCTTACTTCAAATATCAATTCTTTAGGTAAGAATTGTTCATCCTTCCACATTACCCAACCGATACCTGGATAAACTAGTCCGTATTTATGACCTGAAGTACTTATTGATACAACATTCTTTAACCTAAAATCCCATTCAAGATCTGGTTCTATAAATGGTGCAAACAATCCACCTGAAGCAGCATCAACATGAATTGGTACTGATAACTTAGCAGTCTTATTATATTCTTCAATAACATCATTTAACTTCTTAATATCATCAAATTTACCTGTATAAGTTATACCAAGTATTCCAACTATACCAATTGTATAATCATCAACATAATCCATTACTTTATCAATGTCTAAGCTCATATGCTTTTCATCCATTGGAACTAATCTCATTTCTATATCCCAGTATACACAAAACTTTTCCCAACATACTTGGAATCCTGATGATATTACTAAGTTTGGCTTCTTATTATTTACGTCCATACCAAGTTTCTTAGCTCTATTTCTCCATCTAAACTTCATAGCCATACCAGCTAACATACATGCTTCTGATGATCCAACTGTTGAAGTACCTATAAACTTCATATCCTTTGGAGCATTCCATAAATCAGCGATTATATTTACACAACGATTTTCAAGTTCTGTTGTTTGAGGATATTCTGACTTATCAATAGCGTTCTTTTCTAATGTTTCAGCCATTAATTTTGTAGCTTCATCCTCCATATAAGTTTGACAGAATGTAGCTAAGTTTAATCTTGCATTACCCTCATCCATTAATTCATCTTTAACTAATCTATATGCAACTCTTGGCTCTACAGATTTCTTTCTAATTGAATATCTTGGAATATCCATATTCTCTTCCTCAGTACCAAATATTGGCGTACTATAAACATCCTTTAATTTTTTATCATCTCTACCAAATAACATAAAAATACCTCCTAAATTTATTAATTTAAAATAATATTAATTTAAATTAATATTATTCTTTATTATTTTTCATACTGTCTGTTTGATCCATAACATCTTCCTCATTTGAGTTAATATGATGTTCACCTCTTGCTATTGGATGTACAAAACTGTTAATTTCATGATGCTTAATTCTTGAAACTTTATGATTATTACTACCATTTTGGGATTTATCATGTAATGCATATATAGCAAATGGTATTATTATCGCTATAATGAAACTAATTACTAGTATAACCTCATATTCAGTAGTACTTTTACCTGTTAAACTGCTTGGTGGAACAAATGATATTATTAATGAAAGTATTGACATTATTAAACCAGCTGCAGCAATTATTGTCTTAACTACTATACCGCCTGGAATTTGATATGCTCTATTTAGATTCTTCTTTTTATATATTAATACAAAATAACCTATAAAGAATAATATATAACCTACTAAGTAAATTACAACTGTTAAAGAAATTGCAGTTAAAAATGAAACGTTGTTACCACCGCCTCCAAATGTTAGAACTGCTGCCCATATTGTAACAACAACACCTTGAACCATAATTAATGGAACTGGTACGTTATGTTTATTAACTTTTCTAAATACTTTTGGTAAAATTCCATTTTGAGCTGCTGTATACATCCCTCTTGATGGTCCTACAACCCATGCACTAACTTCTCCTATAACACCAAGTGCTATCATTAAAGCTATAATCTTTACAATCCAAGTTCCATTAGAAGTAAAGTGACCTACTAATGCCTCGAATGTTTGTACAACACCAGCACTTAAATTTAACTGTGATTGTGGTATTACTGATGCTACCCCTAATCCTCCTACAGTATTTAATATAATAGCTACTACTATTAATATAATCATTGCTATAGGGTAATCTCTTTTAGGATTAGTCATTTCATTAACATGTGATGCTGATGCTTCAACTCCCATATATGCCAATATAAATGATACAAATACAACCAATGTGTTTATTTTAGTGAAATCTGGTATAAATGCTTTTGTACTTATTTCCACATCTATTGGATTTCCTTGAACTACATAAATAATTACTAATGCAAATAAAATTATTGCAGGTATAACAATACCGACTATAAATCCTAGTTTAGCTATTTTAGCTGTATTCTTTGTACCTCCTAACTGTGAAAAAGTTAGAACCCAGAATATAATTAATACACCAACAAATTTTACAGCTGGATTAGTGTTAAGTGCAGGAAAATCAAATACATATGATAATGCTCCTAATATAAAATAAATCATTGTTACAAATCCAACAGTTATTTGAAACCATTGAAAGAATATTGCTGCAAATCCAAACCTTTCTCCTAAGGTATTTCCTACCCAAGCAAAAATTCCGCCTTCTTGCCAACCTTCAACGGTAGCCATTTCTGCTGCACATAAAGCTACTGGCAAGAACCATAAGAATCCACCTAATAATAAGAAAAATACTAAATGAAATCCTGATGTTGCAAACGTAGGATATTCATACACCGTCATAACCATAGAAGCTGTTATTGCAAAGAATCCAAATAAACTTAATGATTTGGCATTACTTTGCTTTAAATTTTTATCCATAATTTCACGCCCCTTCGATATTTTATTTTTAAACTATTAATATTGCCGACAAAATTAATCAAGTTAGGAATTTTTTCCTATCCCTGTCTTGGCTAAAGTATAACAACTGTAATTTTTCATGTAAAACGTTATTTTTAGGCACAAAGCTCTTAATTTTATAATAATAGTTGATTATAGTGATAAAATTCCATTAATAATATAGCATTCTTATCTAATCTTAGTTTTTCTACTAAATTCACTTTGTAAAATTTACAAATTTCTATCAAAGCCTTTAAAATAGCTACTTTCCTCATATAATTAATAATTATTCCGTAATTGTTAATTTTCATAAATGACTATATAGCTTTTATTAATCGTTTACATAAATATTTAATTGTGATAAATTTCCCTTCTAATAACTTCTTTTATTTAAAAATTTTACTTTATTTTATATAACTTTACTTTATTTTCTATATAGTTACAATTTTATACATATCTTTAAAATGTATTAGTCACCTATTAATTATCAATGTACTAATACTCATTTTTGTTTATTATATATATCATTTATTAACTTAAAATTTATTTTTAATATTTAAACAAAAAAAGACCAATATATTACTCTTAAAATAAAGATAAATATTGATCTTAACAAATTTATATATTTAAATACTTTCTATCATAAATTGCCTTATATTCTTTTTTAATCATATGAATAATTCTTGCAATAACTTCTTTTACATATGCCAAGTTAATCTATAAAATTTAATACTTTCTTCATCCCATCATTTGCTAAAACTGAATCTTCAAATGTATCTGTAGCATTGTTTATAAACTCTTCTGGATTTAATAAGGCTGGAGAATAATGAGTAAATATTAATTCTTTTACATTTGCTTTTTGAGCTAAAGCGGCTCCTTCTCTAAAGGTCATATGCTTATTTTTAATTGCCTTCTCTAAATCATTATCATCTCCATAGGTACCTTCGCATATAAATAAATCACTTTCTTTGATAAAATCTACAATACTGTCTATTGGCCTACTATCAGTTATATAGCTTATAATTATCCCTTTTCTTTTTTCTCCTAAAACTAAGTTACTTCCGTATATTTTTCCTTCAAACTCTATTTCTTCTCCCTTTTGAAGTCTACTCCATAACATTTTAGGTACATCATTCTTTTCTGCAAGTTCTTTGCTAAATCTAGCCCTTCTTTTTATTTCTATTCTAGCTCCTATGCACTCAATTGAATGCTCAAGAGGCAATGTGCTAATAATTATTTCACTAGTTTTTTCATCAGAAGGTACTATACGTTTATTTTGTATCTTAAAATTCAAATTATCAAGGTCACATTCTATAACATTTATACTATAAGGAATATATCTAGCTGTAACCATAAGTCCTTCCACAATGCCTTTTATTCCTTTAGGGCCTATAATTGTAAGTTCATCTTCTCTTCCGCTGTTTCCTATAGTAGCTAAAAGTCCAGATAACCCATTAACATGATCCCCATGTCCATGAGTTATAAATATAACATCTATACTCTTAAACCCTAATCCATATTCCCTAATCCATATTTGGCATCCTTCTCCACAATCAATTAATATTTTTCTTCCTTCATAATTAATCATAAGAGATGAAAGATGCCTAAAAGGCATAGGCATGCCTCCACCAGTTCCTAAAAAAGTTATATCTACCATAATAAAGTCACCTACTATTCTTCTTTTACTATGTTATTTATTATACCTCTCATTTCTCCAATCATGTATAAAGAACCTGTAACTAAAATTAAATCATTATTTCCTGAAATCTCTAAAGCCTTTCTAAAACCTTCTTCATAACTATCAAAGCTTTCTACATTTGCATTAACTTTTTCTATTTCCTTTTTAAGTTCTTCTCCAAGTTCTGCTCTTTCACTATGAGGTGTTAGTGCTATTATCTCCTTACTCATAGGTGCTATTATCTTTATCATATCTTCCACTTGTTTGTCTGCCAATATTCCTATTAAAAGAACTATATTTTCATAATTAAAATACTTAATAACATTTTCTTTAAGAGTACTTATTCCTTGAATATTATGCGCACCATCTATAACTACTAATGGATTTTTATTTAATATTTCAAGTCTTCCAATCCATTTTGAATTTTCTATACCTTTTTCTATATCTTTTATTTCAAAATCTTGTACTTTTGATAATATCTCCATTGTCTTAACAGCAACAGCACAATTTAATATTTGATGTTCTCCTAAAAGTCTTAAATTAGCAACATAGCTTTTAAGTTCGCCCTTTACTTCAATCTTTTGATAAACATCATCTTCTCTAATAATTTCTAACAATTTTGCATCATTATATTTAACTTTATATATCTTTGCTGATTTTTCTTTCGCTATATATTCAAGCTCTTTAAGAGCCTCTTCTTTCTGAGGGTATAGTACTAAAGGAGTATTTTCTTTTATTATACCTCCTTTTTCTCTTGCTATTTCACCTAAAGTGTTTCCTAATATATTTGTATGATCCAAGCTTATTGAAGTTATAACTGTAACTAGTGGATTTACTACATTTGTTGAATCAAGTCTTCCTCCAAGTCCAACTTCTATAACCGCATAATCTACCTTTTTATCATAAAAATATTTAAACATTAAACAAGTTATTATTTCAAACTCTGTTGGATGGCTATACCCTTCTTTAATTACCTCTTCTACTGCATATTTTATATAATCCATATAATTTCCCAAATCAGTTTTTTTAATATTTTCTCTATTTATTTGTATTCTCTCTTCAAATTCCTCTAAAAATGGTGAAGTATACATACCAACATTAAAACCTTCCTCAATAAGCATTGAAGAAATCATAGAAGTTGTAGATCCTTTACCATTTGTACCTGCTATATGTATAACATTTAATTTCTTATGTGGACTTCCTAAAATCTCTAGAAGTCTTTCCGTTCTTTCCAAACCATAGTTTGACCCAAAATTCCCCACCTTTTTAATGTAATTCATTGCTTCCTTATAATTCATTTGTTTTCGCCCCTTATATATTAAAATACTGTATTACTTGTTTTGTTAATTTAAAATTAACACTATTAATATTTTAACTATAAATATTTTATTGTCAAAAGTTTATAATAAGAGTATACGTCATTTTACTAAATTTATCTAATTGATAAGAAAATATCATTTACAATCAATTACTTTTTTGCTATCATAAATCATATCGAATTAATATTTATTATTTTATAGAAGTTATTATTTACAAGAGGTGTTAATATGAGAAATGTAGAAATTAAAAAGGACATCTACTGGGTAGGTGCACTAGATCCTAAGTTAAGAATATTTGATATTATAATGTATACTCCATATGGAACAACTTATAATTCATATGTAGTTAAAGGTAATGAGAAAATCGCATTATTTGAAACAGTTAAAGAAAAATGTTTTGATGAGTACTTAAAGACTCTTGAAACATTAGATATTACTCCAGCTGATATCGACTATATAATTGTTGATCATACTGAGCCTGATCATGCTGGATCAGTTGGTAAAATATTAGATCTTGCACCACACGCTAAAGTTGTTGGTTCAATGCAAGCAATCTCTTACTTAAAAGAAATCATAAACAGAGATTTTGAACACATAGTAGTTAGGGATGGTGATACTTTATCACTTGGAAATAAAACATTAAAATTTATTTCAGCACCATTTTTACATTGGCCAGATTCAATGTATACTTACGTTGTTGAAGACGAAGTATTAATAACTTGCGATTCATTTGGAAGTCACTACTCATGTGAAGAAGTATTTAATGACTTAATTCCAGATAAAGATGCATATAACGAAGCATTAAGATACTATTATGATTGTATAATGGGACCATTTAAACCTTTTGTATTAAAGGCTATAAACAAGATAAAGGACTTAAAAATAGATGTTATATGTCCTGGACATGGACCAGTATTAAGAGAAGATCCATGGAAGATAGTAGAAACTTACAAAGAATGGAGTACTCCTGTTAAACCTAAAATTAACGGAGATAAAAAAGTTACTATTTGCTACGTATCAGCATATGGCTACACAGAAGAATTAGCAAAGCATATTGCTGAAGGAATAAAGAAAGATCATAACGTAGAAGTTAAAATGTATGATGTGATTCATCATGAAACTGCTGAAATTCTTAAAGATATTGAGGAGTCAGATGGTTTATTATTTGGTTCACCAACTATAGTTAATGAATTATTACCACCAATTAGAATCTTGCTTGCTAATTTAAACCCTATAATACATGGCGGAAAATTTGCAGCTGCATTTGGTTCATATGGATGGAGTGGTGAAGCAGTTCCTAGAATAGAACACAGACTAGAAGAATTAAAAATGAAATTAGTAAATCCTGGTCTTCGTGTTAAGTTTAGAGCTTCACAAGAACAAATTGAAGAAGCAATAAACTTTGGTAATTCTTTCTCTAAAACAATGTTTGGAGAAATGGATATAAAAGCAGTAGATCATGGAAAGTGTGACGTAGTAAAAAAATAATATTACTATAGAGATATAACTATACTCCTGTAATAAGTAGCTACAAGCTCTAAATAAAAGTTATTGATACTACACATATATTTATGATAGCTATTTCTTATTTAAATAGCTACAAAAAAGAGAGACAATTCTTGTCTCTCTTTTTTAGTATATTAATCCTTAGATAATTTTTCTATTTCTTTTCTTATATCAATCATTTTATTATCTAAAACAGTTATCATATCTGCACATTCTCTAAGATCACTTGATATGTGATCAAGTGTTTTATTCCTATATTTATAATATAGCTTATGCTCAAGACTAGCCCAAAAATCCATAGCTATTGTTCTTATCTGTATCTCTACAGGAACATCTACTGTCCCTGTAGATAAGAATACGGGTATTGTTATTATAGCATGTAAACTTCTATATCCATTTTCTTTTGGATTCTTTATGTAATCCTTAACTTCAATAACATTAATATCATCTTGCTTAGATAATATATTAAATATTAAATATATATCTTCTGTGAATGAACATATTATTCTAACTCCAGCTATATCTTTAAGATTATCCATAATATTCTCCGCTGTAGGTTCCAATCCTTTGCTTATAAGTTTTTGCACTATACTCTTAGGCTTTTTGACTCTAGTTTTTATATGTTCTATAGGATTATAATCATGTAACATTTTAAATTCATTATTTAATATATTAATTTTAGTGCTTATTTCTTCTATAGCAAATTCATATTTAATTAATAAATCTGTCCAAATTAAGAATTCTTCATTTTCAGCAAAGCCTTTAAGCTCACACTTTTCTTCTCTATACATATTCCTATCTCCCATTTTATAAAAAAGCGTTAGCAAAATGCTAACGCTAAGTTTAATAATTATTTTAATGCATCAATTCTACCTTTAACAGCATCTAACATTTCAACATATTTAACTCTTTTTTCTTTTTCTCCTAAAACAACTTTTTCAGGGGCTTTAGCTACGAAACCTTGATTTGAAAGCTTTTTATCTATTCTTTCAATTTCTCCTTCTAGCTTCTTAAGCTCTTTATTTAATCTTTCAAGTTCCTTTTCTCTATCAACTAGATCAAGTAATGGCATGAATAATTCTCCACCCTTTACAACTAATGATACTGCATTTTCTGGAACTTCTTTTTTATCTTCTATAAATGATACATTTGAAGCTGATGCTAATTTTTCAATGTAAGCAGCACCTGCCATAAATGCATCTTTAGCTTCATTTGATATATAACACATAACACTTGCTTTTCTTGATGGTGGTACATTCATTTCTGCTCTTAAGTTTCTTAGATTCTTAATTGCTTCTATAACAAATGCCATATCTTCTTCAGCCTTAACATCATTTAATTCTTCCTTAAATTCTGGCCAAGCTGATAGAGTTATAGTTTCTTCCTCTTCATTTAAATGAGTAAATATTTCTTCTGTTATAAATGGCATTACTGGGTGAAGTAATTTAAGTCCTGATTCTAAAACAGTAAATAATACATTGTAAACTATTCCCTTCGCCTTTTCATCTTCTCCGTATAATACAGGCTTAACTAATTCTATATACCAATCACAGAATTCTGTCCACATGAAATCATAAACCTTTTGAAGTGCAATTCCAAGTTCAAATTTATCCATGTTTTCTGTAACTTCTTTAATTAAAGTATTTAAATTTGAAAGTATCCATCTATCTGCTAAACTATACTCTTTGCAATCTTTATATTTATTCATTAATTCTCTATCAAGGTTCATCATAACAAATCTTGAAGCATTCCATATCTTGTTTGCAAAGTTTCTTGCTGATTCAACTCTTTCTGGATAATATCTTATATCATTTCCTGGTGCATTACCAGTAACAAGCATAAATCTTAAAGCATCTGCACCATAAGTATCTATAACTTCTAGTGGATCTACTCCATTTCCTAAAGATTTACTCATTTTTCTTCCTTCAGAGTCTCTTATTATTCCGTGTATTAATACATTTTCAAATGGAGTTTCTCCCATGTTATGTATACCACTAAATATCATTCTTGCAACCCAGAAGAATATAATATCATATCCAGTAACTAATGTATTAGTTGGATAGAAGTATTCTAAGTCTTCAGTTTTATCTGGCCATCCAAGTGTTGAAAAAGGCCATAATGCTGATGAGAACCAAGTATCTAAAACATCTGTTTCTTGTTCTAAATTATGACTTCCACACTCTTCACATGTAGTAATTTCTCCTGTTGATACGTTTATATGTCCACAGTCATTACAGTACCATACTGGTATTCTATGTCCCCACCATAATTGTCTTGATATACACCAATCTTGTATATTTTCCATCCAGTTAAAGTATGTCTTTTCAAATCTTTCAGGAATGAATTTTGTTTTATCATTCTTTACAACTTCTATAGCAGGATCTGCTAATGATTGCATCTTTACATACCATTGTTTTGATATTATAGGCTCTATTACAGTACTACATCTATCATGAGTTCCTACATTGTGGGTATGGTCTTTTACCTTTACTAAAAGTCCTAGGTCTTCTAAATCTTTAACCATAGCTTTTCTAGCTTCATATCTATCTAACCCTTGGTATTTTCCGCCTTTTTCGTTTATAACTCCCTTATCGTCCATCACCCTTATTTGAGGTAAGTTGTGTCTCTTTCCAACTTCAAAATCATTAGGGTCATGTGCTGGAGTTATTTTAACTGCACCTGTACCAAATTCTATATCAACGTATTCATCACCAACTATAGGAATTTCTCTATTTACTAATGGAAGTATTAAAGTTTCTCCTATAAGATGTTTAAATCTATCATCATTTGGATTAACTGCAACTGCTGTATCTCCAAGTAAAGTTTCTGGTCTTGTTGTAGCAATCTCTAAGAAACCTTCTCCATTTTTTAATGGATAATTTATATGCCAGAAGTGTCCTGCATGCTCTTCATATTCTATTTCTGCATCTGATAGAGCTGTTTGACATTTAGGACACCAGTTAGTTATTCTATTTCCTTGGTATATAAGACCTTCTTTATATAGCTTAACAAATACATATTTAACTGCTTTATCTAAATGTTCATCCATTGTAAATGCTTCTCTTGTAAAGTCAGCTGAGCATCCCATCTTTTTAAGTTGAGTTCTTATTCTTTCTCTGTATTCATCAGTCCATTCCCAAACCTTTTCAAGGAATGCTTCTCTTCCCATTTCTTTCTTCTTAAGACCTTTTTTTAGAAGCTCATTTTCGACTTTAACTTCTGTTGCAATTGAAGCATGGTCTTGACCTGGAAGCCAAAGCGTTTCAAATCCTTGCATTCTCTTAAATCTTATAAGCATGTCTTGAAGTGTATTGTCAAGTGCATGACCTAAGTGTAATTTTCCTGTTATATTTGGTGGTGGCATAACGATTGAATATGACTTCTTATTCTTATCAACCACTGGCGTAAAGTACTTCTTTTCTTCCCAAGTTTTATAAATTCTATCTTCAAATTCTTTTGGATTATATGTTGTTTCAATATTTCTTATATCTGACATATAAAACTCCTCCTTAAAATTAATCTATTTAAATAAAAAAAGAGCTTTCATCCATAAAAGGACGAAAGCTCGTGGTACCACCTTTATTCCTACAAAGATTTATAATTAAATCTCTATAAGCTCTTAATTAAAATAACGACCTAGACAGACCGTCTTTAGCTACTATAATTTCACTAAAGAAGCTCAAAAGCTACCTTCAAAATATTTCATATAAAGGGCTCTCACCTTTTCCCTTCTCTCTTTGATATTTACTATTTTTACTCCTCTTTCTCATTGCTTTTATTATATTATTTAAATATTATCTTATATTAATAATCCTTTTTTGTCAAATTATTAATATAAATTTATTGATGAAGAGTTGCACTTGCTTCTTCAAATGATTGTTGTGGCTCTTCAAAGATTTCCACAACATCTCTCTCTATTTTATTTTCTTCTTCTTTTACTTTCTTAAATGCAACTGATAGCATAAGCTTAATTCTATTAACTTGATTTACAACTGAAGCACCTGGGTCATAATCCACAGCCACTATATTAGCAGCTGGATAATTCTTTTTAAGTGCTTTCATCATGCCTTTACCTGTAACATGGTTTGGCAAACAAGCAAATGGCTGCATACAGACTATATTATCTGCACCACTCTTTATAAGCTCTATCATCTCAGCTGTTAAAAACCAGCCTTCTCCTGTTTGATTTCCAAGTGAAAGTATCTTTGAAGCCATCTTTCCAAGATGTTTAATATTTTTTGGAGCCTCAAATCTATCACTCTTCTCTAATGCTTCATTCATTGTTTTTCTATAGCTTTCCATATACTTCATAGCAAGCATGCTTAAATCTCTTGAAGTTCTACTAAATGCTAAATATTTATGCTTAAAGTCACTATCATATGCTGAGTAGAAGAAGAAGTCTAAAAGATCAGGCACAACAGCTTCTACTCCTTCACTTTCTAAAAGACTAACAATATCATTATTTGCAGTTGGGTGATATTTAACTAATATCTCACCAACAACACCAACTCTTGGCTTCTTGATATCTAATAATTCTAACTCATCAAACTCTCTTATAAGATCTTTGATATTTCTATTAAACTCTCTCTTACTTCCATTTCTAACATTCTCTTTTGCTATCTTATTCCACTTTTCATAAAGCATATTAGCAGACCCTTTAATCTTTTCATAAGGTCTTGTTCTATATAAGACTCTCATAAATAAATCACCATATACAAGTGCCATTAATGCTCTCTTTATAAGCTTTAACGTTATTTTAAATCCTGGTTGTTTTTCAAGTCCTACTGCATTTAATGAAAGAATTGGAACATTGTTAAACCCAGCATTTTTCATTGCAAGCTTTAAGAATCCAATATAATTTGTTGCTCTACACCCTCCACCAGTTTGAGAAATTATAACTGATGTATTATTTAAATCATACTTACCTGATTTTAAAGCCTTTATAATTTGCCCAATTACTATTATTGAAGGATAACAGGCATCATTATTAACATATTTTAATCCCTCTTCAACTGCACCCGGATCACTAGATGGAAGTATCTCTATATTATATCCAGCAGCCTTTACAGCTTCCTCTAATACATCAAAATGTATTGGTGACATTTGTGGACACAATATTGTATGATTGTTTTTCATTTCTTTAGTAAATACAGGGTTCTCATAAGCTATATTCTTAACTACAGGCTTATAATTATTTCTATCTCTCTCTTCAATTGCTGCTTTTAATGATCTTATTCTTATTTTAGCAGCTCCTAAATTATTACCCTCATCTATTTTAAGAACAGTATATATCTTACCCTTCTCTTCAAGAATCTCATTTACTTGATCTGTAGTAACAGCATCTAATCCACAACCAAATGAATTAAGTTGAATCATTTCAAGAACTTCAGAGTCTCTAACATAAGCTGCCGCTCTATAAAGTCTTCCATGATATGTCCATTGATCTACAACTCTAAGAGGAGCATGTAATTCACCTAAATCTGCAATACTATCTTCTGTTAATACTGCCATTCCAAATGAAGTTATAACATCAGGAATTCCATGGTTTATTTCTGGATCTATATGATATGGTCTTCCTGTTAATACTATACCTTTTTTATTAGTCTTCTTAAGGTATTCTACAACTTCTCTTCCTTTATTTTTTATATCATTTCTATAATTTTCTCTTTCAATATATGCTTTAGTTACAGCATCCCTAGCTTCTTTAATAGTTATTCCAAAATCTTTAAATTCTTCAACTATTCTCTTAGCTAATACCTTCTCATCATCTAAAGAGAAGAATGGTGCTATATATTTTATATTTTTTTCTAAAAGAACATCCATATTATTTTTAATTACCTCTGGATATGAAGTAACCATTGGACAATTATAATGATTTGTTGAATCACTAAATTCTTTCTTTTCATATGGTATACATGGATAGAATATTGTATCTACTCCATTTTCTATTAAAGCCATTATATGTCCATGTACAAGTTTAGCTGGATAACACGCTGATTCTGAAGGTATAGTATCAATACCTTTTTCATAAAGCTTTTTAGATGAAACTGGTGAAGATACAACTCTAAATCCTAGCTCTGTAAATAATGTAAACCATAATGGATAATTTTCATACATATTTAAAACTCTAGGAATTCCAATTGTTCCTCTTTTAGCATCTTCTTTCTTTAATGGCTTATACCCAAACGTTCTTTTAAATTTATATTTATAAAGATTTGGAACTTCCTCTTTATTAATGTGTATTCCAAGTGGTCTTTCACATCTATTTCCTGAAATAAATTTCTCATTTGTAGAGAATGTATTTTCAGTAAGAAGACAATTATTTCCACAAAGTCCACATCTTCTAAATTCTGAAGTCATCTTAAAATCTTTAACTTGTTCTTTTGGTAATATTGAAGATTTCTCTCCTTCTACATACCTCTCCTTTGAAATTAAAGCAGCTCCAAAGGCTCCCATAAGTCCTGCAATATCGGGTCTTACAACTTCTCTTCCTGATATCTTTTCAAAACTTCTTAAAACAGCATCATTATAGAAGGTACCACCTTGAACTATAATTTTTTCTCCCATTTCTTTCTCATCTCTAATCTTTATAACTTTATATAAAGCATTTTTGATTACTGAGTATGAAAGTCCTGCTGATATATCTCCAACAGAAGCTCCTTCTTTTTGAGACTGTTTAACCCTTGAGTTCATAAAAACTGTACATCTTGATCCTAAATCAACTGGTGAATTAGAGAATAATGCAGCCTTTGCAAACTCTTGTACTTCCATTCCAAGGGACTTACCAAAGGTTTCAATAAATGATCCACATCCTGATGAACATGCTTCATTTAAAAGTATACTGTCAATTACTCCACCTTTAATCTTTAGACACTTCATGTCTTGACCACCAATATCAAGAATAAAATCTACTCCAGGTAAGAAGTATTCAGCAGCTTTATAGTGAGCAATTGTCTCTATTTCACCAAGATCCATATGAAGAGCTGATTTAATTAATGCTTCTCCATATCCAGTTACTGTAGCTTTTGCGATTTCTACTCCCTTTGGAATATTATCGTAAACATCATTCATTATATTAACTATTGTTTTTAGAGGATTCCCTTCATTACTTCCATAAAATGAATATACTATTTCTCCACTTTCATTAATTAATACAACTTTAGTTGTTGTAGATCCAGCATCAATTCCTAAAAACACTTTTCCTTTAGTATCTTTTAATTCTGCTCTTTTAGCTTTTGCCTTATCATGTCTATCTTTAAATGTTTTATAATCTTCTTTACCTTCGAATAAAGAAGGTAATCTTTCTATAGCATCATCTTTAGCATCGCCTATTTTATTAACCTTATCTATTAACTCCTTAAATGAAACTGAAGCTTCTTCACTTGATAAAAGTGCCGCACCCATCGCAACAAATAACTGTGAATTATCTGGAAATATTATTTCGTTTTTTGTAAGTCCTAAAGTTTCAATAAATCTATTTCTAAGTTCTGATAAGAAGTATAGTGGTCCCCCTAAGAAAGCAACATTTCCTCTTATTGGCTTACCACAAGCTAACCCTCCAATAGTTTGGTTTACTACCGCTTGAAGTACTGAAGCTGCTATATCTTCTTTTTTTGCTCCCTCATTTATAAGAGGTTGAACATCAGTCTTAGCAAACACTCCACATCTTGAGGCTATTGGATATATTACTGAGTGTTCTTTTGCAAGATTATTAAGTCCTGACGCATCAGTATTTAATAATGCTGCCATTTGATCTATAAATGCTCCTGTACCACCAGCACAAGTCCCATTCATTCTTTGCTCTATTCCACCTTTTAAATAAGTGATTTTAGCATCTTCCCCACCAAGTTCAATTGCGACATCAGTTTGAGGAATAATATTCTCAATAGTCTCAGTACAAGCTATAACTTCTTGAACAAACTTAACATTAAGCCATTCAGAAACTGAAAGCCCTCCTGATCCTGTAATAGTTACTGTAACCTTTCTATTTCCTATTTTCTCATAACACTCTTTCATTAGCCCAATTATAGTATTCTTTATGTCTGAGTAATGTCTTCTATACTCAGAATATACAATAGCATCACTACTATTTAGCATTACTAATTTTACCGTAGTTGATCCTACATCTAACCCCAATTTATAATTGTTCATTAATTTTACACCTACTTATTTCATTTTAAATAAAACACCTATATATGTATTATATATTAACTTACTATCAAATCAACATTTTATACAAAATTATAGTTCTAATTATTGAAAATTTAAGATTACGTTTAATATTTTTTAAGATTTTAGTATATTTTTGGTAAAATGAGAATATATTATAAAATCTATGTACATACTGTTAATGTAAAGATTTTTTTCTATTTAAGGTTAATATAACTTATCTTATTTAACCTTAGAAAAAACTTTGTTTTTCTTAAGGAGGAAATATGAATTACTTTAGTGAAGCAAATAGATTATATAATACTAAGGAATATGAGAAAGCAATACAATTTTATAAAAAAGCAGTAGAGTACAAAGAAAATGAAGCTTGCTCTTATTACAATTCAGGAGTTTGTTTTATTAAACTAAAAAACTACAGTGAAGCAATAACTATGTTAAAAGAAGCTCTTAATCTTCAGAGAGATAGCAAATACTTTTTTAATCTTGGTTATTGTTATGCTATGCAAGAAAATAATAATAAAGCTTTAATATATTTTAATATGTCTTGGGCTTTAGATAATAAAGATAAAGATTGCGAAAAAGCCATTAATTTAATCCTTTCTAAATTAAAAAAAGATTAGCATAAACTTATGCTAATCTTTTTTTATATTACCATTCTCCAGCAATATTTTTTTGTCTGTGATCTTTATCAAAATTCTTGTTATCAAAGTAATTTCCTGCAATATAGAATGTTGGATCTACTTTAATCCATTTATTTTCGTCCTTAAGATAAACTTCATTCCATGCATGGCTTATATATTCTTCTCCATTATAAGCATCACCCATAACCATTCTAACATTTAATCCTATAGCTCTACACATTGCTACATACAGGCAAGCATAATCAAAACATATACCTTCCCTCTCTTTAAAGGCAGGTATAGCTCCACTATTTTTAACATTGCTATTACTCATTACCATATCAGCTTTATTGTAATCATACCTTATATTACTTCCCACCCACTTATATATTGATTTTGCTTTTTCTCTATCAGTTTTATCTCCTGCTGTTATTTCTTTTGCTTTTTTATCTATTTCACTATTTGATTTTATTCCCTGTTCTAGAGTTACACCATTATAATATATAATAGTAGACTTTGATATATCCTCTACAAGTCCGCTTTTTATTTTACCAATCTTCTGCTCATCAATAAGTCTTGTAAGTTTATTGTACATGTTTAAATTTGAAAAAGTATCTATCTGCTCTCTCGGCGATACACATCCATTATAAGTTACAACTGCAATTAAAATACATAATACAACTAATACTCCTCTTATAATTCCAAGTACAGTACTAAGTACAAAGAGTAAAAATCCACTTACTGCTCCTCCTTCATTGAAATTAAAATCAAAAATTGAATTAATGAGCTTAAGCACTACATAAATAATCCACTTAACAACAAAAAATATTATAATAAATATTAATACTTTTATTAATCCATTAAGTGTTTGCTCTGGACTTATCTTTAATAAAAATTCATTCACTTTACTATTAAAAAAATTATAAAATGTGAATATCACAAAAAAACTTAATACACTTGCTATACTTCCTATTATGGCTGTTATTACTTCATCTAAATTTCTACTTATCATAGAATTTTTTATGCTTGTTATAAGCATAAAAGCCATTATTATAAAAATGATTATTTGTGCTAAATTGAAGTTCATATTATTCTCCTTTATACTTTAAATAAACCTCTCCAATACACTCTTTTGCTATATCATAATCATACCCTCTACCTAATAAATATCTTGTAATCTTATTTTTTATTTTAAAATCATCAGATTCCCTCTTTATTATAGACAGATATTTTTTTTCACATAACTCAATTGCACGTTTAATCTCATCATCTCTGTCTAGCTCTCCAAAAACTTCATCTATTAGATACTTATTAATACCTTTTTGTAATAATGCATACTTAATCTTATTTTTACCTTGATTTTTTATACGATCTTTAACAAACATCCTTACAAATTTTGAATCATCTATAAACCCATATTCTTTTAAAAATTCAACTGTTTTTTCTATAGTTTCTTCATCAAATTCTTTTAAGAGCAACTTATCTCTAATTTCTTTTTCAGTTTTATAACTTCTCTCTACAGTTCTAAGAGCTGTTTCTTTACATTTCGATAGATTCTCTAAAATAGATATCTGAAGAAGTTTTTCTCTATCAACTTCTTCCTTTTCTCTTAACCCAAATTTATAAACTATTTCCATATTCACAGAAAAAGCATATTCATCATCTATATAAATATTTGCTCTATCCTTATTTCTTTTACCAGCTTCTATTTTTGTTATTTTACTCAACTTTACTCACCTTGTCTATCTCTTCTTAAAATATGAATTGTAGGATCTTTTAAAACCTTTGAAGCAACTTCATAAATTTGTTTCTTTTCTATTTTATTTATCCTCTCCATATCTTTAACAAATTCTAATACATCTTCATCTTCAAGTTCTTGATGTAGTACATAATTACAAAGATCTGCTGAATCTTCAAGAGTTGATATAACTGCTGTTTTATGAACTTTCTTCATTATCTCTAAGTCCTTATTTTGGAATCTTATCTTCCCTACATGTATATCATTTATAACGCCATCTATAGCAACCTTTGCCTCTTCCACATCCTCATCGCCAACTGATGTATATATATAAAGAACTTTAGAATCTTTGCTTATATCTAAATGTGTAAAAATATCATAAGCAAGGCCTCTATTCTCTCTAACTTCTCTAAATAATAAAGAATTTGCACTTTCACCCAATCTATGATTTAAAATTCTTAAAGAAAGTTCATCTTCTTTCTTTAAGTCATTAAATGTATATAGATATACTATTGTGCTTTGTTCAATTTCATTTTTATAACTTGTAACTTCTACTTTTTTGTTCTTCTCTAAAATTACATTCTTTTTTCTAAAATTACTTTTTCCCCACTTTCCAAAGCTATTTTCTATTAATTTAAGAGCTTTTTCATGTTCAAAAGAAGATACTATTGTAACTACTGAATTATTAGGACCATAATTTTCATTGTAAAATGCTAATAAATCTTCTCTCATAAAATTATTAACATTTTCTTCTATACCTATAACATCATATCTTAAATGACTTCTTTCAAATGCTACTTCATCAGTCTTCTTAAAGCTTAAATCTTCTATATCATCTTTACTAGTTCTTATTTCTGCAAGTATTACACTTCTTTCTTTTTCAATTTCTTCTAATGGAAAATTAGATTTTACTAACATATCCCCTAGTAATACCACTCCATTTTCAATTTCTTCTTCTAAACAACTTATTGTATAGACAGTTGAATCATAGTCTGTATAAGCATTATATTCCCCACCTAAACATTCAAGTTCTTCATTTAATTCTTCATTAGTTCTTGAACTTGTCCCCTTAAATAACATATGTTCAATAAAATGACTAATACCTTTCTCATTTAACTCTTCATACATAGCACCAATACCTACTCCAACATTAACAGATGCTATCTTAGTGTCCTTTTTTACTGTTATTACTTTAAGACCATTTTTAAGCATAGTCTTTTTTATATCAAAATTTAATTTAACCATATTCATCTCCTATTTGTAATTTAATTACAACCTTTAATATAATATGTTTTGAGAAATAATACAATACAAACCTTATAAACTATTTAAATATTTTTATATTTGTATATAATGTAATTAAGTATTTTTTTAACAGGGGGTTAAACAACATGAAAAAATCTATACTTATAGTAGAAGATGAAATAAAAATACGCTTTTTAATTAGAGACTATTTTTTAAAAGAAAATTTTAATATATATGAAGCTGGGGATGGCGAAATTGGATTAGAAGTCTTTTCAAGAGAAAAGATTGATTTAATAATTTTAGATATTATGATGCCAAATATGGATGGATTTACATTTCTTGAAAAAATACGTTCTGTATCATCAGTTCCTGTTATTCTTTTAACCGCTAAAGCTGAAGAGGAAGATAAACTTCAAGGATATGAATTTGGAGCAGATGATTACATGACGAAACCTTTTAGTCCAAAAGTTTTAGTTGCTAAAAGTAAAGCTCTTTTAAAACGTACGAGAAAAGATGTTGATTCAAGTTCTCAAGACTTTAACGGTCTTATAATTAATAAACTTTCTCATGAAGTTAAAGTAGATAATGAAATAATATCTCTATCTCCAAAGGAATATGAACTTCTGTTATATCTAATTTCTAATGAAGGAATCGCTCTTTCAAGAGATACTATATTAGATAATGTATGGGGAATTGATTATTATGGTGATATAAGAACTGTTGATACAAATATAAAAAGACTTCGTGAAAAACTATTAAATAAATCTAGTTATATAGTTACTGTTCGTGGTAGTGGATATAAATTTGAGGTGAAATAATGAAAGAAACTTTATCTAAAAGATTATTTATTATAACGTCTATCTTTCTTGTATCTTTTATGGCATTAACCTTAATTTTTCAAACATTTATTTTTGAGGATTTTTATGAGCGTAAAAAAACTAAAGCACTAACAAATGAAATTGAACAATTTTCACTAGAAAATTCTTTTCAAATTAGTAATCCAACAAAGCTGTATTCTGCACTTAAAAATTTTGAAGATACTAATAATTCAAAGATAGCTATATTCTCAGTAGATGGTAAACTTAGATATATATCAAGTGACCTCCAAAATGATAAAGATGATATAGAAATGCTTACAGAATTTTGCTCTTCTTTATTAGATAGCAAAGATATTCTATTAAAATTATTTACTAATAATAAGCCAATATCAACTACATTTTATACAAATAATCACACTGATAAGAACATAGGCGTTGCGGCTCCTATGTCAATTAATAGTAAAAATGATTCTATAGTATTATCAGTATCATCTATTCAACCAATTATTGAAGCTAGTAATGTAATAAGTGAATTTTATGTTTACATATTTATAGGCATATTGTTTATCTGTTTGATAATTTCTTCTATCTTCTCTAGTTTAGTTACTCATCCTCTTAAAAATATTAATCATGTTGCAACTAAAATGTCAAAGATGGATTTTTCAGAGAAATGTGAAACTAATAGAGATGATGAAATAGGAAATCTTGCTAAAACTTTAAACTTCTTATCTACTAATTTACAATCCTCTTTAGATGATTTAAAAGAAAAGAATAAGAAGCTCGAACAGGATATTGAAAAAGAACGTAAACTTGAAACTATGAGAAAGGATTTTGTAGCTAGTGTAAGTCATGAACTTAAAACTCCTATTGGAATTATTGAAGGATATGCTGAGGGAATAAAGGATGGAATAGTATCAGGCCATGATGAACTTGTTTATTTGGAAACAATAATTGATGAATCTCAAAAAATGAGTAAGCTTGTTTCAAATATGTTAGAACTATCAAAGCTTGAGTCTGGTGTAATCAAGCCACACTTTGAAGTTTTTAATATTAACAGATTAATAAACAAAGTAGTAAATAAATTAACGCCAGATTCTAAAGAAAGAAATTTAAATATGAAATTCATCCCAAAAACAGATTACTCTTATATAAATGCTGACATATTTAAAATGGAGCAGGTTCTTACTAATGTTATTACTAATGCAATAAAGTATACTCCTGAAAACAATAATATTATAGTAAGTATTGATACTGTAAATGAAGACTACTTTAGAATTTCAGTATTAAACACTGGCACTTCAATACCTGATGGTGAAAATATAAATCTATTTAATAAATTCTATAGACTTGATAAATCAGGAAGTAGAAGAAATAATAGTACAGGACTTGGGCTTGCAATAGTTAAGAATATACTAGATTTACATCACTTTACCTATGATTTAAGAAATGTTCCTAAGGGTGTACTATTTGAATTTTTCTTAAAAAAGGCTCAAATTGATGATGTTGGAGAAGATATATAATAAATAATTTTAATAATAAATTAAGGACTGCTTAATAAGCAGCCCTTTTATTTTATAGAAATATAATTTTAAAATACTGTATCATTAGTTTTTATATAAATAACCCATTAAAACCTTAAATACTTTGTATGTTAAATTAATCCCCCATCTATTCTGATTATTTGTCCTGTTAAATAAGATGAGTCATCTGTACATAAAAATACTACACACTTTGCAATTTCACTACCACTTCCAAATCTCCCCATAGGTATTTCTTCCTCTAAAGATTTTCTTTCCTCACCTTGTAAAAATGCATTCATATCAGTATCTATTACTCCTGGTGCTATGCAGTTTACTCTTATATTTGAAGGTGCCATTTCTTTAGCTAATGCTTTAGTAAATAAATTCAGTCCTCCTTTTGATGCTGAATATATAACTTCACATGATGCTCCAACCTCTCCCCACATAGAAGATATATTTATTATATTGCCACCTCTTCCAATCATATGAGGTATACCATGTCTTGTTATATACATGGGCCCTTTAAGATTAACCCCTATAAGGTTATCTATATCTTCCTCACTTGCATCCATAAAAAGCCCTAAGCTACTTATTCCTGCATTATTAATTATAATATCAATAGCTCCAAATTTATTTATAGCTGCATCTACTACATTTTTTGCACCTTTAAAACTTTTGATATCCTCTTTCACCTTTATAGCATATCCACCAAATTCCTTTATTATATCTATAGTTTTTTTTGCACCTTCCTCATCCTTTGAATAGTTTATTAAAACATTCGCACCATTTTTTGCAAGCTCTATTGCTATATCTCTTCCTATACCTCTAGATCCCCCTGTAACAATTGCTACTTTCCCTAATAATTTGCTCATTTAATTACTCCTTACTGCATTCCTTTAGTACTCTAATTATATTTTTATAAAATATCTTTTCTATTTCATAATAACTAAACCCTTCTTTTTCAAGATAGTTAGCCAGTTTATTCATTTCACTTGTATCTTTTATTTCAACTTCATTTTCAATTCCATCAAAATCGCTCCCCAATGATAGAACATCTATTCCACCTATATTTCTTATATGTTTTGCATGCAGTACTAAATCATTAATAGATGTTACTTTATTTTCTCCAACAAAATCATTACAGAAATTTAATCCCATAACACCGCCTTTTTCTGCTAAAAGTTTTATCATATCATCTGTTAGGTTTCTTGGATGGTTCATTATCCTTCTTGAGTTAGAATGAGTTGCTATAAAAGGTTTCTTACATAGGTTTACTAAGTCGTAAAATCCTTGATCCGATAAATGTGAAGCATCAGGTATTATCCCTACCCTTTCCATTTCTTGAACCATTTCTATTCCTTTATCTTTCAAACCCATATCTTTATATTTAAAATTATAATTCGGATATCCTATGCTGTTTTCATAATTCCAAGTTAATGTTATCATTCTTATACCTAAATCATAAACTTCTTTAACCTTATCTATCTCTCCATTTAGAACTTCACCTTCTTCTATTGATAAAAAAGCTCCTACTTTTCCTATTCGTTCTACCTCTTTAAGCTCTTTTAGATTTCTTACTATTTTTATGCTATCTCTATTTTTATTTACTTCTTTCATAAAATTTTTGTACATATCCATAAATCCTACAAATGGATCACTCACTTCATCTAAATCTAAGAAAAAGGCAAATACTTGAGCAATTGCTCCTCCTTTTTTAAGCTTTTCTACATCAACCTTGCATATACTACTACCTAATGGTAATTTTTCATTTAACATTCTATAAGCTGTATCACAGTGTAAATCAATATATTTCATAATTCCTCCAATAAATGTATAAGATATTGTTTATATTATAACATTTATTTCTTAACAAATTTTAAATAAGCTTCAATTCTTTCAGGTCCTGCTAAAAAACTCCTTCTTATATATAAGTTATTTTCATTCCCAACTTCTATACTCCATTTCACTACTGAAATAAGACCCTTATTAATTTCTAAAGATGTTATACTATTCGGAAGAACACAAGAACCATCATTAAAATAAAGCCCCTCTCCAGCTTTTGGAAATTTAATTTTATGTGTATGTCCACATATCAATAATATTTTATTCTTATCTGACCACTTTCCAAGTTCTTTATCAATTTTGCTTCCTTTTTTATAGCTATTTGCTGGGCTATTTGGAGCTTTAAATCCAGCAACTCCTTCTAAAAATCTCCATAAATATCTTACTAGAAATCTACTTACACAACTTAATTCATCATTCATTAAATCTAATTGATGTCCATGAGCTACTATACCTTTTTTATTTGATGGTATAAAATTCAGTACAAGCCCCTCGTGAAATTCTATATTTTCTATAAGATTTAAAAAATTTTCTCCAAAGTTATCTCCAATTTTTTTAAATCTATTTCTATGAATTATTTTAAAATTTTTATTTTTCTTCATCTTATCATGATTTCCATATAACATATATAGCCTCTTATCTTTATTGAATCTATTGTATATACTAAATACATCTTTATAATTATAGGCTATATCTCTACAGTCTTTATTTTTCCATAGCTCATCTCCGTCTCCAATCTCAACTAAAGTATACTCTTCTTTATAATAATAATTTATAGCTGCTAAATATATATTCTTATTGCCTATAAGTGAATCAGCAGATCCTCCATCACCTCTATGAACATCACTTATAAATACAACTTTAGAATTTAAGTCTATATCTAAGACCTCTGCATTTTTTAATATTTTTTCAAACTTTTTCTTTCCCATATCTATCTCTTTATAATTATTTTGCAGTATTATTATATTCATGAATTTATTCTATGATAGTATAACTAAGTATTAATTTTATATCTTCCTTTAATATCAAATGAAATATGCTATCTATGCTAAGAAAATTTAATGACCTAAGAAAAGAAAAAGTCAGGTAGTATTCTACCTGACTTTAAACTTATTTATACATTCTATGTTTTGAGCTTAACTTTTTAACTCTTTCAATTAACTCTTTAGATCCTTCTTCTCTCTTATCTATTAATTCATTAATTATTGAAGCAATTTCTTTCATATCTTCTTCCTTATATCCTCTAGTTGTTACTGCTGCTGTTCCTATTCTTACACCTGAAGTAACAAATGGACTTCTTTGTTCATTTGGAACCGTATTTTTATTTAATGTAATTCCAATTGAATCTAAAAGATGCTCTGCTTCTTTACCAGTTATATCTTTATTAGTTAAATCTACTAATATTAAATGATTATCAGTTCCTCCTGATACAAGTTTAAATCCATAATTAACAAGTTCTTCTCCTAAAACTTTGCAGTTCTTAACAACTTGATTCATATATTCTTTAAAACTTGAATCTAATGCCTCATTAAAACATACAGCTTTTGCAGCTATAACATGCATTAATGGGCCACCTTGCATTCCTGGGAATATATTTTTATCAATATCTTTTGCATACTTTTCTTTGCAAAGAATTAGTCCTCCTCTAGGTCCTCTTAAAGTCTTATGCGTTGTTGATGTTACAAAATCAGCATAAGGAACAGGTGACATGTGTATCCCTGCTGCAACAAGACCTGCAATATGAGCCATGTCAACCATAAAGTAAGCTCCTACTTCATCACATATCTCTCTAAATCTTTTAAAATCTATCGCTCTTGAATAAGCACTAGCACCTGCAACTATCATTTTAGGCTTATGCTCTAAAGCAAGTTTTCTTACATTATCATAATCTATAACCTCAGTGTCTTTATCTACTCCATATGAAACAAAGTTAAATAATTTACCTGAGAAATTTACTGGTGAACCATGAGTTAAATGTCCTCCATGGCTTAAATCCATTCCAAGTACAGTATCTCCTGGATTTAATACAGTAAAGTATACAGCCATATTTGCTTGTGATCCGGCATGAGGCTGAACGTTTGCATGCTCTGCATTAAATAATTTTTTTGCTCTTTCTCTTGCAAGTTCTTCAATTTCATCAACTACATAACATCCACCATAATATCTTTTATTTGGATAACCTTCTGCGTACTTATTTGTTAAGTATGATCCCATAGCTTCCATAACTGATTCACTTGCAAAATTTTCTGATGCAATTAGTTCTATCCCCTCTTCTTGTCTTTCAACTTCCTTCTCAATTAAATTATAAATTTCTTCGTCTTTTTTTGATATTTTTTCAAAATTCATATTTCCACCCCAATTTCTTTTAATTATAAAAATTATAAGTTCTTAACCAATATTTTTCAATCTTTTTTCTTAAATTTCCTAAATATTATTTCTCATATTTATATATTCCATTCATATAATTTTACTTCTTTTAACATTATAATCTCTTTAATATATGATATAATACTCTTGGTAATTGATTTTGAGGTGGTGATATTTTGGATGTAAATAAATTACTTCATTTATCCACATATGCAGGTATTATAATGCTTCAAAGTGGAGCAGAAATATACAGAGTTGAGGAAACTATATGTAGAATATGTGAAGCATATGAAATTGATGAAGCAAATAGCTTTGTTACTCCAACTGGAATTATGGTATCTCTAAGCTATAACGATCAAACTTACTCTATAGTTAAAAGAGTAAATCTAAGAGGAATTGACTTACATAAGATTGAAAGAATAAATGATTTATCAAGAAGGATAGCTGCTTTTAAACCATCACTTGAGTCAATAGATAAAGAACTTAATGATATAAATAATACAGCAAGATATTCTATGCCTGTTACACTAATGTTTTCAGGACTCGCTGCTGGATTTTTTTCAATACTTTTTGGGGGAAACTTTAGGGATTTACTTGCAGCCTTTTTTATAGGTGGCTTTATAAAATATCTAGCCTCATTATTTACAAAAATGTCGTTAAATGAATTCTTTATAAACACTATTTGCGCTGGAGTATCTGCTGCATTTGCAATATTATTTTTAAATCTAGGTTTAATAAGGAATATAGATGAAACTATAATCGGAGCTATAATGATTTTGGTTCCTGGTCTTGCAATTACAAATGCTATACGTGATACTATAGCTGGCGATTACTTAGGTGGAATTATAAAGGCTAGTGAAGCTTTTATAGTTGCAATTGCAATAGCTGTAGGTACAGGTAGTGTCATAAGCTTCTGGCTTAAGGTTTTAGGAGGTGTTTAATATGACTATTGCCCTACAAACCATATATGCATTTATAGCGACTTTAGGATTTGGAATAATTTTTAATATCCATGGAAGAAACTTATTTTTTGCAGCAATCGGTGGAGGTATAAGCTGGTTTGTTTATGCCTTAGGACTTGAAGTTCATTTTTCAACTACAACAAACTTTTTCTTATCTGCAGTAGTTTTTAGTACTTATTCTGAAATACTTGCAAGAAAATTAAAGACCCCAGTTACTACTTTAGTTGCCTGTGCACTAATTCCTTTAGTTCCTGGTTCTGGAATGTATTATACTATGTATCAAGCTGTTACTGGAGATGTTATGCAATCCCTTGAACTTGGAATTAATACCTTAGCTAGTGCAGGAGCCTTAGCACTTGGGGTTATATTTGTGTCAACTATAACTAGACAATACTATAAAGTAAAACTTAAAAGTAAAGTAACGCTTAAAAAGTTTCAAAAAATTAAAAAGATTGAGAAATAATTTCTCAATCTTTTATTTATTCTAATCATCAATTAAAATCATATCAATACTACATAATTTTTCACTTAGCTCATCTATATCAATAATTTCATCAAATTCACTTGATGGATATTTTATATTAATTCTTGTATTAACATAATTATCTAATGCTTTTTTAGCTTTACCAAACTCACAAAGTTCAATTCTCAGAAGACACTCCATAAAATATAGATCTCTAAAATCATCATATTTTTTAGTATAAGTTTTTAAAAATCCTTCTTCCTCCTTATACATTTTTAGTTGATGAAGAGCTTTGCTTCTATTTATTATAAGTCTTGGTATCAACTCTACTATATCTTTATTTTTTTCTTCTTTAATTTTTGTTATAGCTTCATCATAGTTTTCTAAAGCATTCTTGAAATTTCCAATCTTTCCAAATTCATTGCCCAGTCTAAAAAAGTAATATATATCTTTTTTTTCATCTTCATAATTTTCAAGTATTAAAATATTCCTTTTACTCTTATTATCAACATCTACTAAATTCTTATCATTTCCATAATGAAAAATTTGAGTATCACTAAATGATAAGGCATCCTCACCATATTTTTTTATAATACTATCTTTAACAGTCTCTTGTATTTTCCCTTTAAATCTTACGGCACTATCATTTCTAAAAAGTCTTATAGAATTATCTATGGATCTTCTTTTTCCATCTATGAATGAGACTACTCTAAGACTTATTCCCTTATCTTTTTTATTATCTTTTATATAATTAAAAATTCTTCTTTTCCCTTCATCATTTATTATCTCATCACAATCTAATACTAAAATCCATTCTCCCTTAGCTTTTTCTATAGATATATTTCGAGCATAGGAAAAATCATCTATCCATTTTTCTTTATATACTTTTCCTCCATATGATTTTACAATGTCCATACTTCTATCAGTGGATCCTGTATCTACAACTATTATCTCATCAACCATATCTTTAACACTTTCTAATGCATTTCCTATTGTTTTTTCCTCATCTTTACATATCATACAAAGACTAATTAAAGCCTTTTCCATAATAAAACCCCTCTCAATCTTTAATTTTGTATTACATCTAAAAAAGTTATGTAATATTACTCATATATTATAAAGATATTAATTGCCATGGTAATTTATGTTAAATTATTTTATGATTATAAAAAATAATATTCAGTAAAAAAGACTTCAGTTTAAATAAACTGAAGTCTTTTTTAGCTAAAACCCTAATGGAATTCCAAATGCAAAGAATCCAATTAATAGAATTGTCCAACATATTAAGAATCCAACTGAATATGGGAACATTAATCTGATCATATCTCCTAATGTATATTCCGGCTTATACTTTCTCATAAATACAAGTATTATTCCAGCATATGACATAAGTGGAGAAATAACATTTGTCGATGAATCTGCTAATCTATATGCAGCTGATACAAACTCTGGAGTTAAATTATTGTTAACTTGATATAACATTGGAATAAATATAGGTCCAAGTAACATCCACTTTGATGTTAGTCCACCAACAAATAGATTTATTATTGAAGTTATTATAATAAATCCTATTAAAAGAACTATTGGATATTTATCTATACCAAGTCCTTGAAGGAATGATGCTCCTAAATATGTTATATAAGTTCCAATATTTGAATAACTAAGTAGTGCTAAGAAATTATATGAGAAGAATGTTAAGACTAAAACATATCCCATTCCACCCATTTGCTTTGACATAGCTCTTACTATGTCCATAGCATTATTAAACTTGCCTACCTTTCTACCATAGAATAATCCTGGCATAAAGAATAAGAATGTAATTATTAATATAACATTATCCATAAACGGATTAACTTTTGCTCCATCTTCTCCTATAAAAGGTGCTAATGGCCCAAAGTAAAGAATTGCAACTAAAACTAATCCTATTAAAAAACCAAATCCTGCAAATTTTAATCCTTTGTTTTCTTCAACCTTAACTGAGAAATCTGATAAGTCCATATCTTCTGGAACAACATACGTTTCTTTTTCTAATCTCGGTTTTATGAATTTAGCAGTAATAAAGTATCCAACCATTGATAACAAAACAGTTGATGCTACTATAAATATATAATGCATTGTAGCAGGATTTAATGCTTGTCCACTTTGTGATAAAAATGGAACACCTTGTCCCTCTGCAAATATCTTAGCATTATTACCAACTATAACATCAATTGGAGTTCCAGGTATTAAGTTAGCACTAAATCCAGCTGATACCCCAGCAAAAGCAGCTGCCATACCTATCAATGGATTTTTCTTTAATCCAACATATAATAGTCCAGCAAGTGGTATTAATATTATGTATCCAGCATCTGTTGCAATACTACTCATTATTCCTAAGAAAACTAAAACTACAGGTAAAAATTTATCTGATACTTTAAGTCCTATTTTCTTAATTAATGTAGTTAATAATCCTGACTCTTCTGCAAGTCCAACTCCAAGCATTACAATAAGTATTGTTCCTAAAACTCCGCCACCATAAGCAAGCCAGTTATTTAAAAGTGCATTATCAAATATCCATCTAAAATTTTCTGCTTGGAACATATTTTTTATTTCATAAGCAACTGTTCCACCATCTGCACCTAAAGTTTCAAATTTTATTCCACCCATGAATATAGTTGCAGTAATTACTATTGCATATAATACCATGAATATTATTACTGGATCTGGTATCTTTTTCCCAACCTTTTCAATAAAAGACCCTTTTTGTTTTTTCCCTTCTTTCATTTCTAAACCCCTTTTCCTTGTTTATTATTTAGACATATTATTATTAATTTATTCATAATTTCTTTTTAATTATATCATCTTTATTTCTATATTTGAAATTTAAAGTATTTTTTACCTCTTCTTTATGACTTTCTTCGTAAATTCAATATTTTTCCTCGATTAATTAACATTTTATTAAAATTACTTCAACTTTATTATCAATTCATTATCAGACTTATTTTGTTACATATCTATTTTTCGCACATTCTTTATTTTTTGTATCTATATGGCGGACATATTTTTCATAAAAAAAATACCTCTTTATTCTTTTTAGAATAAAAAGGTATTTATAATTTCTTAAAAATAATATCTTAATTGTTATTAATTTTATTTTTATGATAATTATATATATAAAATGGAACCCCTATAAGCATTAATATAAAGCCCCACATTACAGTTTCTGCACCTGATCCATATATTGTCCATATTGAATATATAAAAGCTAAAATTGGAACTATAGCTTTTGTTATGAAAATCTTAAAGTTAAATTCTTTTGCACCTTTAAACATTAACATTATTTCTGCTGCTGATGTTAAAAGATATATTGGTAAAAACGAAAGTGTTGCAAGTATAGTTATAAATGTAAATGCTGAAACCATGCTCTTTTGGAAATTCATAATTAATAATATATTTACTAATATTGATCCCACTATTAAAGCATTTGCAGGAGTACCATATTTAGGATGAAGTTTTCCAAAAAATTTAGGGAATACTCCATCTTCTCCAGCTGCAAAAGCAACACGTGCAGTTGAAAGAAGCCATCCTATAGTTGTTCCAAGTATACATATAACTACTGCAATTGTAATTGGTTTACCAATTGAACTACCTAAAATCTTGCTTAATATATCAGTAAGAGGCGCTTGGCTATTTGCAAGTTCTCCGTTTGGCATAGCACCCATGCTCGCTACACTAATTAACATATAAATTACAGCTGCTATTATCATTCCATAAATTGTACTTTTCTTAACATTTTGCTCTGGATTCTCTATTTCTCCAGCAGTAACAGTTGCACTTTCAAGTCCTACAAAAGCCCAAAGTGTTGATGTTGCCGCAAGTGAAATTGTTGAAAATCCTTTTCCATCTGGAATTAAAGGCATAATATTTGCTACATCAAAGTTTAGGAAAGCTACTATTATAAATATAGCAAAGAATGCAATTTTAAATACAGTTGCTATAGTTTGAAGTTTTCCAGCCTTTTTAACCCCAATAATATTTATTATAGTAAAAAACCATAAAATAGCACTTGTATATATTATTGAAATAAATGGGTCCCGTAGTGCTGGAATAACTGCTGAACTATAGCTTGAAAGTGCTACAATTATAGCTGCATTTCCAATCCATGAACCATTCCAATAAAGCCATGCACTTAAAAATCCTGTAAATTCTCCAAATGCTATTTTTGTATATTGATATGCTCCACCTGTCGTTGGATACTTTGATCCAAGATTTGCAAAAGATATCGCTATTAATATTGATCCAGCTGATGTTATAATCCAAGCAATTATTGTTGCAAGTGGTCCTGAAAGTTGTGCTAATGTTGCAGGAAGCATGAATACACCAGATCCAATCATATTACCACAAACAAGCATGGTGGCCATAAATAGACTAATCTCTTTTTTTAAGTTTCTTTCTTCCAATTTGTCCCCTCCCAATTTTAGAGTAAAAAAATAAGCCCAAAAGAGCTACTGTCTTTGAGCTTGTATATATTCACTACAAACGCAAAGATAGCTCACCACAATTTCTTATGGCAGTTTTACACATATTCTATGTAAACCCAGTATATAATCTCAAAGCATTAATTATATACTTCGGCAACAATACCTTTTATATTAACTCAAAGTGCTTTCCTCATTAATATTACTTATTATTATTGCGACCTCTATCTTACCCGATTCATTATATTATGACATTGTAATTTTAGACAAAATTTCAGAAAATGTCAAATAATTTTTAAGTCTATCAAATCCCTGTAGTTATCATATTCTAAAAGTTTTCATTAATTTATAAATTCCTAATGATCAAATTAATATATTCCATAATTCAACTTACATTTCCTTGATACTTTGTTTATTTTTATTATTTTCCAATTCTATAATTTTATTTCAATATATAATAAATTAATTATCTCTTATGATTTTTTCTTTAACTTTATAAATTGAATATATAATTCTATTTATTTTAAACTGGATTTTATTTTTAAAAATTTCACACTTATTTAATGTAGGGGTAGCGAATGTTAATAGCTAGTTCAATAATAGCACTTATAATCGTAACAAATTGTTTTTTAGAGGTGTACTTATGAATATTTCACAAATTTTAATTGGGAAACCATTAATGACAAAAGATTTAAAAAATCAGACATTTAATACATTATGGGGATTGCCTATATTATCAAGTGATGCAATATCATCTGTAGCATATGCTGGAGGTGCAATACTTGGAGTATTATTGCCAGTAACGGGCTTATTAGCCTTTAAATATATGCTATTTGTTACAATTGCCATAATACTATTAATGTTCTTTTTAATTTGCTCATATAAGCAAGTTATTGATTGCTACCCTGCTGGTGGCGGTGCTTATATGGTTGCCAAAGATAACTTTGGTACAAAGACTAGTTTACTTGCAGCATCAGCATTAATAGTCGACTATATTTTAACTGTAGCCGTTAGTGGTACTGCAAGTACGGATGCTATAACATCAGCTTTTCCCTCACTTTATAACTATAGAGTGTTAATAACACTAGGACTTATACTTTTTTTAACTATAGGTAATTTAAGAGGGATACGAGAAGCATCAAAGCTTTTTGGTGTACCTACATATCTTTTTGCAATAGCAATACTTTTTATGATTGTTGTAGGTATATATAAAGTACATGTTTTAGGATTTACTCCTAAACCACTATATAGCTTGCCAAGCTTTTCAAAGAATTTAACAATTTTAATATTTTTAAAGGCCTTTGCTTCTGGATGCACTGCCCTTACTGGTATTGAAGCCGTAAGTAATGCTGTTCCAGCATTTAAAGCGCCTTCACAAAAACATGCAAAGCATGTACTTTATTTATTAGGGCTTTTAGTATTTTTAATTTTAGGTGGATTATCCTACCTATCAACAATATATTATGCTATACCAAATCCTGAACAAACACAGATATCACAAATAGCTATTCAAATATTTGGTCATAATATATTTTACTATATAATACAGTTTACAACTGCAATAATATTACTTATGGCTGCAAATACTGCCTTTTCAGGACTACCATTATTATTATCAATAGTTTCAAGGGATGGATTTGCTCCAAGACAATTAAGTAAAATCGGAAGAAGACTTGGTTACTCAAATGGAATCATCTTGCTGTCAGTAGTTTCAATACTATTAGTAATTATTTTTAATGGAGATTTATCTTTACTACTTCCACTTTATGCAATTGGAGTATTTATTTCATTTACAATTGCTCAAAGTGGTATGTTAGTTAAATGGTTTAAAGGAAGACCTAAAGGATGGAGGCATAAAGCTTTAGTAAATGGTCTAGGACTTATTGTAAGTGCTATTACTTTAATTATAATAACAGTTTCTAAATTTCTTGAAGGTGCTTGGATTATTTGCATAATAATTCCTATTATAGTCTTTATAATGTATAGAATAAAAAAATACTATGATGTAACTTATTCTGAACTTAAGATAAATGAAGGAGAAACTCTTAAAACCTATGAATCAGATATTACAAATTATAGGGTTGTTTTACTTATTGATTCTTTAAATAAAAGTTTTGTTAAATGCTATAATTATGCTAAGTCAATATCTTCAGATATAACAATTCTTCATATATCTACAAATGAAGATAAAACGAAGAAGCTTATTGATGATTTTAAAAAATTTGGATTTAAAAATGAAATTACAGTATTATCATCACCTTATAGAGAAATACGTAATCCAATTATTAAATATATAGATCAAATGTGCAAGGACTTATCAAGTGATGAGAAAGTCTTAGTTGTGTTACCTCAACTAGTTTCCCCTAAAATTCATGATAACTTCCTTCATAATCAAATTACTCTAATACTTAGAGCATCTTTATTAACTAGAAAAAGTGTTGCACTAGCAACAATACCTTATATAATTAAATAAAAAATAGCCATAGAGATATAAATATCTTTATGGCTATTTTTTATTTTAAAAACTTAAAATAATTCCTTAACTTTTTTACCTATTCTTTCTCCAAATATCATAGGTGTATCTATATCTTTATCATTTACTCCATTTACACTTATATATCCTAAATGTATAAATGGCTTTCCAAGAGCTGCTCCACCAGAATAAATAAGCATTCCCTTTACTATTATCTGATTTATTAAAGTTAAAATAGCAGTGTCTGCACCACCCCATATATAATCTGCTGTTGCATAAAATGATGCTAATTTACCTTCTAAATTTATATCATGAGAATCATCAAGCCATTTCTTCATATTTGCAGTAGTATTTGCAAGATATGTTGGTGTTCCAAATACTACTCCTTTACTCTCATCTAAAAATTCTTTATCAATTTCTTCAATATTCATACATTTTATTTCTATTCCATCTACTCTTTCAATGCCTTTCTTTATTATCTCCCCTACTTCTCTAGTATGTCCACTTTTAGAATCATATAAAATTGAAACCTTCATACTTTCCTCCTTAATATCCTTAATCTCTCTTTTTATATTACACCTATTCATATTATATATCAAAAAGGGCTAAGCTTTGTTTATTTAACAATGCTTAGCCTTTAACCTTTTCATATATAACTTTATGATAATTTAACTATTTTTTTAACCTTTGCATATCCTACAAAGCTTAAAACTATCATAGGTATTACAAAAGGAATATACATTAAGAATAATACTCCTCCTACAGAGTAAAGAATAGCACCAGTTAATGCAAATCCTGCTTTACTTTTAATTGCCCCTATTACATTAAATATAGTTGCTAGAACAATACAGATCATATGTGGTGTTACTAAAGCTGTTGCTATAGCACCTCCTAAAGCTTCTGCATCTGATGATGCTCCAGATATAGCACCTCCAAAATTAACTACTAAAAATATGGAATATAATACTCCAAGTACCGCTGATATAATTAATACCTTACTTCTCTTTTCCATTTTATAATACCTCCTAATGAATAAAAATAATACCTGTAGCTTATTACTTCTTGCTACAGGTATTATTATAAATTACATTATTAATTTTATGGTCTGCTACCAGCATACAAATTAAATTTTATTAGTTTCCAATAGTAATCCTAATATAAAGAATATAATTATTGTATATAAAATATATCCACCTAACACTTTAAACTTATTATTACTTTTTAATAATGGTAACTTAACTTTAATATTAATAAAATTAGAATATAAAAATATAAGTGCTAATAAAGATACTACCATGTATAAGTTTTCTAAAAATGCAGATTTAATGCCTTCAGTTTCTGTCGGAGTAAATAGTCCAATCACTAAAAATCCATATCCACAACATGCTAATATTTTCTTCCATAATACCCCTGTCCTAAAGCCAGGAATTATTTTATAAAAGTTTTTTATAGAAACTTTATATCCGCTTTTATTTATACCTTTAATGTCATCAGTAATTGATGTGTTTTTATTAATATCCTCAGAATTACTTTCTACATTTTCTAATTTTACATTTAAAGTAGGGTCATCATCTCCTTTATTAAGATCTAGTAAATTCATTTCTTTATTAAGATCTAACAAATTCACTTTTTTATTTTTATCCACAATAGACTCATCAATATTATCTACTGATTTATAAAATTCTTCTTTAAGCATTAGCAAATCTCTTTTTAATTCACTTACATTTTGATATCTATCAGATGGTGAAAATTCAATACTCTTTTTTATTATGTTCTGTAGATACCCATTATTAAGCTTATTTTTAGGATAAGTTCCTGTTGTAAGCACATTCATAAGTATTCCAACTGAATATATATCACTTCTTCCATCAGTTTGTATAAAACCAAATTGTTCAGGAGGTGCATACTCTTCTGTACCTTGAATTTTAGTATCTTCATTTATGCCCTCTTTATATTCTCTAGATACATCAAAATCTATTAATTTTAATACATCATCACTACTTATAATTATATTTGATGGCTTTATATCTCTATGTATAATTGGAGGATTCATATTATGTAGTTGTTCTAATACACTACAAAGAGATATTATGTAATCTATAACCTTTTCTTCTTTAATAATTCCCTTATCCTCTATTATTCCTTTTAAAGTATCCCCATGAATATATTCTTCAATAACTATTAGAGATCCATTATTTCTAAATACTTCATATATTTTAGGTAAATTTTTAAAATTCATTTCTTTTATAGTTTCATATATTCTAAAATTATAATTAGTTAAAATCTTTTTTATATAAATCTTTTTATCGTTAGTATTTTTAACTAAATATATCTTACTCTTATTGTTCTCATTTAATTTAGTTAGTTCTTTATAACAAGAAAGCTTGTATTCTAAAACAAGATTATCCATAACTCTATTTCCCCTTACAATATTGATTTTACCCCTAAAGAATTATATCATATTACTTGTACACCTTACAATTTAATCCTAAGGAGTGAATATATAATAATGAATGAAAAAAATACAACTGAATTACTAGATCGCCTTAAAAACACAAAAAATATTAAAGAATTAGAGAATTATATAGATTCTATAGATGAATATACTTATACAGATTTTGCAAAATATATACTAAATAAATGTGAAGAAAAAGGAATTAAAAAGAGTGAGCTTATTAATAAAGCTGATATTAGTAGAACTTATGGATACCAAATATTAAGTGGAGATAAGAATCCTAGTCGTGATAAAATAATTAAACTTTGTATAAGTGCTAAACTTAACTTAGATGAAACTGAAAGAGCTCTTGCAATTGCAAAAGTTGGTAAATTATATGCTAAGGATCCGAGAGATAGCGCATTAATATTTGCAATAAATAAAGGTCTATCCGTTGCAGATGCAAATGAATTCTTATTTAATCTTAATGAAAGTTTTGCATTTAGAGATGAATAAAGAACGTGATATAATTCACGTTCTTTATTATTTTAAATCTGTTGATTCATTCCAGTTTATACTACATTTAAGTATTAAATTTTTATTTTCTAAATTTTCTTCTTCAATAGAATCAATTAGAATTCTTGCTGCACACTTACCTTCTTCATATGTTGGCTGGGATATTGTTGTTACTGTTGGAGTAGCGTACCTAGTCCACTCCCAATCATCAAATCCTATAAGCCCAACATTATTTGGTATATTTAAATTTTGAGTCTTTATATAATCATAAGATTTCTGAAGTACCTTTCCATTTACAGCAAATATTAAATTTTTTCTATCTAAATCAATATTTGTATTTATTACTTCATTAAGCTCTTCCCTTGTAATATTATCATCAATTACTTGAACTTTATAATTTACACCTAGTTCCTCTAGTGTATCTATAAACCCATTCATTCTTTCCACTCTAACCATTAACATATTTGGATCTTGTGTTAAAAGCACAAAATTGTTATACCCTTTTTCTACTAATTTAGTAATTGCTTCTTTAGTTATATCATAATTGTTTGTTTTAACCCACTTGCCTCTAAAGTCTTTATTTACTGAATCTAGTAGTACTAATTTTTTACCACGCTCTTTTATTTTATCTATAAGTTTTGTAAATTTCACAGTTGATTGAACAATAAATCCATCAACACCCATATCTAACATTCTATTTATATATTTCTCTTCATAATTAAAATCATAACTGCTACTTCCAACTATTATTTGATAGTCTTCTTTTCTAGCAACTTTATCTATACCTTTTACTATTGTACTACTAAAAGGATTTGATATGTCAGCAACTACAACTCCTATTAAATTCATCTTTTTAGAGGTAAGACTCCTTGCCACAATACTTGGACTATAGTTAGTTTCTTTGATTACCTCTTCTATTTTTATTTTTGTCTCTGCTGACATCTTTTCATATTTCCCATTTAAATAAAAAGATACTGTTGTTTTCGACGTTCCTGCCATATCTGCTATATCTTTTATTGTTACTTTTTTCATTATACTCCACCTCTAAATCGGTTTACATTGTATTATTTGATTATGCCTTTAATCTTATCTTATTATAAGTTTCTCCTTTTTTATGAATAACTATAACTTTCCCGTAAAAAGGTACATCTTTATAATAATACATTTTACCACCTTTATATGTTTCTTTATTAAATATTATAACAATATAACTCTCATTTTTAGATATTATAAATTCTTTAGAAAATGCTACTTCTTTATCAACATAATCTAGGCTATTGAATTGCTTTATATTAGCTTCTCTAACTTCAATATTATCATCTATAATAATATCATAATTTACACTTCTATTGTTGAATTTTAATGATTTAACAATCTTTTTATTATTATTAACTTTATTGTAACATTTTGATAAAAGTCCATTAGTTATTCTTAATTTTTCTTCACTTATAATTTTAAGATTATCATTTTCATTTTTTATATCTACACCATTATAATTTAAAGATACCTTAACATTATTATCTAGATTATATATACATTCAAGTTCATGATTCCCACTACATTTTACATCATTAACAACTATCCATATTGCAGGATCTATATATAACACCTTTCTATTTATTAAATATGGAATTCCACTTTTAAGCTCTCCTGTAAATGGCATTTCCACATAACTTATATTATCTTTATTTTCAAAATAGTTTTTAAGACAATCTCCATAACTAAAATAACTCCATGATTTATTTGGTATTCCATGTGGTTCTTTATCTATTACACATACATTATGAGCCCTATAAGACTTTAAATATTCCCTTAATGGATCTTCTTCTACGTATGTATACCTACCACAATCAATAAGGTATGGCTTACCTTTATAGTAAATTGATATGTGTCCTAAATCTGTATGCCCATGTCCACTACCTAATGTTCCATTTTGAAGATAAGTATAACTTCCATCACATTCAAATGTATTCCTTATATAAATATTTCCTGAATCTTTAAAAATCTTGCACTTATCAATTGGTTCTTTTTTATTTAATTTATTAAATTTATCATATCCATTTTTTCCAAGTAACCATATACTCATTAAATCCATATCATCAAAAGAAGCCCATTTTAAAGTCTCATTATTAAATAAAACTGCAGCTTTAACTAACACATCTCTAACATCTGTTATATCACTATCCCCTTGTGCTTCTTGCGTTGATTTAGGAGATTTTGAATACATTAGATATTCAGCCATGCTCTCTATTTTATTTATGAAATTATTATCTATCTCCATGCCAAGCTTTTTACCATAATTAATAAGTTTCATTGAACAATTTAAAACTTCTACATGATACATAATAGATTGCTCCCAATGTGATCCATCATCAAAGACCTGCATCTCTATTTGTTCATATAGTTCCTTCTCCGCCCAATTACTTAACTCTCCATCTTCTAGAAATTCATTAAGCCATAAATATATAGAGCATATTGAAGTTGTTTGAAGTACTCCCCAATTACTTAATGTATATTTACCAATGTAAGCTTTCTTTAAATATTCTATTTGATCTTTTATACTAAATATTATCTTTAAAATCTCTTCATTCGTTACTTTTTTTTCATCTATTAAATGAATTAACACCTCAATCCAAGCAAGACATCTAATACCAGTGTCAATTGTTCTTATAGTATTTCCACCTTTTATATTAATTTCATTATTATCTATCCAATTAAATATAAACCATTTTAATTTTTCAATATACCTATCATCTTTTTCAATATAATAAGCCATAAGTAATTTATTTAAATACTCATGTCTATTTAACATAAATATCCATTCTTCATCTCCATTTGGTGTATAAATCCACTTAAATGGATTTATTCTGTATGGAATATTGCATTGCTCCATATCCCAAGTATTATCAAAAATAAAAGAGTTATTAATTAGAAGATTTGCTCCTATTAATTTCTTATTGTATTCTTTAGTATTTTTATTTTTTATATAATCAATAACAAAGTATTTATCATATTTGTTAAAGTAATTTCCAACCTTAATTTTAAGATTATCTATCTTTTTATTATAACTTTCCATATAAACCCTCCATTAAACTATATATCATAGTTATTATACTTTAAGAGGCTACAAACAATGTTTTTGTCTGTAGCCTCTTAACTAGAACTTATCTATTTACACTTCCTAAACTTTTATTGTTAATTAAACTATAAATTTCATCACTACTTGCTAAACTAATATCTCCTCTTTGAGCATGTTTCAATACAGCAGTAGCTATTCCAAATTCAATAATTTCACTTTTATCTTCTACACTATTATCTAGTATCTTTTTAAGAACTCCAGTTGCAAATGCATCTCCTCCACCAATCCTAGATAACATATGGAATTCATACTTAGATGATCTATAAATTTCTCCATCTGCATAAAGAACCCCAGTAAGTGAATGTACGTTTAATGCATTAGCTCTTCTTAAAGTTGTTGCTACATTCTTAACTCCAAGCTCTTCTGTCATATACTTAAATTTTTCTTTTAAAGCTAAATCAGTTACTTCCTCTTTAGATGGATCTAAAAATTTGAATTCTTTCGGATTTTTAGTAAGCCATCCAAAACATATATAACTATCCTTAACTATAGGCTTTAATACTTCTAAAAATTCCTCATAGCTTTCAAATAATTTAGCTCTATAATTTAAATCTACGCTAATTTTAATGTCTCTTTTTTTAGCTTCATTTATAATTTTAGTACTAATTTTTCTAACATTTTCTCCAAGTCCAAAAGTTATTCCTGAAACATGGAGTAGATCTACTCCATTAAATATGTTATCAAAATTTAAGTCATCTTCTTCTATCTCTGTTATTGAAGAATTCTTTCTATCATATATTACATTCGCACTTCGTGCTCCATATCCTTCTTCATAATAATATAGTCCAAGCCTATCTCCCTTTGTAACTACATTATCACAGTTAACCCCATAGGACATAAGAAAGGCCTTTGCTGAATTTCCTATTGCATTATTGGGTACTGCTGATATTATGCTTGTCTCTACCCCTAAATTTTTAAGACCAACAGCTACATTAGCCTCTGCACCCCCAAAGTACATCTCAAGAGTACTTGTTTGGTCTAATCTTAAATTATTAGGAGGAGTTAATCTCATCAATAATTCTCCTAAAACTAAAACCTTCCTCATTGTATATACCTCATTATTTCTTAAGCTCTTTAATTAAATTTATATATTTTTCAGTCTCATTCTTAACTTTATTTGGATCCTTAAGTTTAGTTATTGCACTCCCAATACTTACAACTTCGGCTCCACATTTAAACCATTCGCTAATATTATCGTAAGATACACCACCTGATACCATAACTCCAATATCTTTAATTGGAGCTTTAATATCTTTTACAATTGAAGGACTATAAGCTGAACCTGGGAATAGCTTTATAACATCTACTCCTGACTCTCTAGCTTCAACAATCTCTTTAGTAGTAAAACATCCAGGTATATATGGTACACCATATCTATTGCATATTATTGATGTTTCTTTATTAAAATATGGACTTACAATAAATTCTGCACCTTTTAAAATTGCAAGTCTAGCAGTTTCCGGATCAAGTACAGTTCCAGCACCGATTAAAACATCATCATTCTTATCATTAACTAAATTCTTTATTACTTCATCGGCATTTGGAATAGTAAAAGTAACTTCAATTACCTTACATCCTCCATCTATAGCAGCTTTTGCAATTTCAATACCTTCTTCTGTGGTATCAGTTCTTAATACTAATACAAAAGCTTCCTTACCTATAGTAACTAATTTATTTATTTTATTAATCATATTATCTCACAAGCCATCCGCCATCAACTGCAATAACATGGCCATTTATATAATCTGATGCTCTACTTGATAAGAATACTACTGTTCCCATAAGATCTGAAACTTCTCCCCATCTTTCTGCTGGAATTCTTCCAAGTATTTCAGCATTTCTCTTCTCATCTGCTCTAATTGGTGCAGTATTTGCAGTCTTTATATATCCAGGTGCTATAGCATTTATTTGTATATTATGCATAGCTAATTCATTAGCAAAAGCACGAGTTATTCCAACCACTCCATGTTTTGATGCTGTATAAGGTGGTACAAATTTCCCTCCTTGGAATGATAGCATTGAAGCTATATTTATTATCTTACCGCTTCCCTGTTCTACCATTACTTCAGCAACTCTTCTTGAAAGATAATATACAGCGTTTAAGTTTATGTTCATAACCGCTTCAAAATCTTCATCTTTGTATTCAAGAAGTGGTGCTCTTCTTATTGTTCCAGCATTATTTACTAAAATATCAATTTTTCCATATTCTTTTAAACAAGTATCTACAACTGTTTCTCTAACTTCCTTTTTAGTAAGATCTCCCTTTACAAAAACAATTTTTCTACCAGCACCTTCTACAAGCTCTTTAACTTCTTGTACATTATCATCAAAAGAAGTTACTAATAAATCTGCTCCAGCCTTTGCTAATGCTTCAGCATAAGCCATACCAAGACCTGTATTCCCTCCAGTAATTATAGCTACTTTTCCTCTTAAATTGAAAAAATCTAGTGAAAATTCTTTTAAATTATCCATAATAAACATCTCCTTATTCTTTTAAAGCTCCTATAATACTAGCTTTATCTATTTCTATTATTACATCTTTGGCTATTTCAAGTTTTACTATATTCTTATCTATTTTTTTAATCTTTCCATAAATCCCTGATATAGTAATTACTTTATCATTAATTTTTAGAGAAGAGAGAATCTTCTCTCTCTCCTCTTCTTGTTTTGCTAATTTCTTTTTATTTAAAAGTGGCATTATCATAAGAACTATTACTGGATATGCCGCTAATAGTATTATAAGTATGAAAGTCAATCTATCCATAAGAAATTAAGCTAAATCCTTTCTACATATAATAGAGCTCATATCTTTAAGTCCCTCTAATGAAGATTCAATTGTTTCTCTTATGTCTTCATCAGTACTAATAACTAAAGTTTTCATTACTATATCAAGTATACATCCAACTGATACTCCACCTATAACATATTGGTTATCACTTTCTTCATTTAAAAGTACTTCCCTTGATGTAATCTGGAAAGGTGCTCCTCCAGTTATATCAGCAAAAATTATTAAATCCTTATTTTCATTTACATGTGAATGAATCATCTCCGTAAACTTATCATGAGTTAATTCTTCATTTAAGTTTATAGCATCTATTCCTTCATCTACTCCAGTTAATAACTTTATAGCTGATTTTATTCCAGCTGCATATTCTCCATGTCCTACAATTAAAATCTTCATTATATCTATTCCTCTCTAATCCTATTATCCTAATATTCCAAGTACTGATCCAAGTACTCCTAGTACTATTGTTAAAGCAACAACATGATAAGTTGTCCATTTGCGTTTCTTAATTAAGTAGAAAACTAGTATTGTAAATAACGCTGGTAATAATGCTGGTGCTATTTTATCTACCATCTCTTGTATAGCAACTACCTTTTCCTTACCATCTGGCATTGCTGCTGTATACTTTATTGGAATTTGTAATTTAACAAATGATACTGCAAGTCCTGAAATTACTGTTACACCAATCATGCTTGCGATCTTTGAAACTTCTCCCATTTTCTCACTTAAAGTTTCAATAACACTTGTACCTAATTTGTATCCCCATAAACCGGTTAACAACTTAATAGTTAGTAATATTCCATTCATTGCTAAGAAGAATAGTAATGGTCCTGCAACTAATCCATCTTGAGCTAATGATGCTGCAATTGTAGAGAAAAGTGGTGCTAAACAGAATTGTGATAATGAATCACCAATACCTGATAATGGTCCCATAAGCGCCATTTTTATTCCTCTGATTTCATCAGTTGGTGTATCTGCTTCAAGCATTACTAAATGCAAACTTGTTATAAATGGTAAGAAGTGAGGGTTTGAGTTGAAAAACTCAATATTATCATCTAGTGTATTCTTTAGTCCGTCCTCATTATTCTTATATATCTTTTTTAACGCTGGATACATTACATTAGCATATCCAAGACCTTGATAGTTTCCATAGTTAAATCCATTTTGCAAGAAATATGATCTTAATGATACTTTTACATAATCACTCTTTTTTAAAACTCTATTAGATGCCATCTTCAAATACAACCTCCTCGTCTTCTTCATTTCCTCCATTTGATTTACCATTATGCTTTATTCTGAAGTACTCCATTAAAGCAAACATTGTTCCAACAAATGCTACTCCCATTACAGGTAAATTTAAATAAGCTACCGCTATATAACCAAGTAATACAAATGGTATTAATTCTGTCTTTGCCATAACTGTTAAAATCATTGCAAATCCTACAGCTGGTAACATCTTACCTGCTACTGATAATCCATTAATAAGCCATGCTGGTATAAGTTCTATAACCTTTTGTAATCCTTCTGCACTATAAGCTCCTGCAAATCCTATTAAGAAACCTACTATAATAAATACAAATATTGTTGCATTAGCTGCTATTCTAAATTGCTTAAAATGTTTCTTTTCAAGACCTTTTTTAGCATAAGAAGTTAATCCTGTTGCAAAAGTATAAGTTGCTGTTATTAAGAATTGGAACGCTACTGCAAATGGGAATGATAATGCAAGTGCTGTTGCTGTATCCATCCCAGTTCCCTTCATAGTTATTGCCATAATTGTTCCAACAATTCCAGGGCCCATTGGGTTTGGAGGAACTGTTCCACCTGCTCCTACACCGAATCCCATGAATGCAAGTTCTCCAACAGCCCCCATTGCAAGACCAGTTGGTATATCACCTAGTATAATACCTACACCGAATGATAAAATAATACAACGATTTGTATAAATACCTAATAGCATACCTGCTAGACAGAATGCTGTCCATAGACCTATCAGTACACATTGAATTAATGATATTTCCATTATTATACCTCCATAAATAAATTATATTCTACCTCCTAGAGTTTACCTAGGAGGATTTTTTATAAAGCAATTTAATCTAAGTATTTTGTTATATCTACCTGAACTGCTCCATCATTTCCTGATGGTGTAGTCTTTGTATTAAATTTTATTCCATATTTTTCTGACATTTCTTTAATAGCAGCCTTATCTTCTTTGCCTAAGTAAATAGAACGAGTTACTTGTTCTTTACCTTCGCAGTTGTGTATGTTACCTAAATTTATTTCTTTAACTGGAACTCCACCTCTAATTAGTTTTAATGCATCCTCTGGAGTTTTGCATACTATAAATATTTTTTGTTTAGGTGATGCTTTAAATATTACATCACATGTATGCTGAATTGAGAAAAATCTCATTGCAACAGACTTTGGAACAACCGTTTTCATTAAAGTTTGTTGAATTTTATCTTCACTTGCCTCATCATCTGCAACTATTACAGTATTAACGCCTAATGCATTTAACCACATTTGTCCTTGTCCATGTATTAATCTTTGATCCACTCTCATCATTTCAATATTTGGCGTATTCATAATTACCTCTCCTCTTTTACCAATATAATTCCCAATCTTTATAGAACCTAATTAATGCTTCTAAATAGTAATAATCTCCCCATATATTACCTTCATCTACTCCTTTTCCTGAATGCCATGAGTAAACTCCATGTAATAAAACCGGTTCACCTTCTGCAATATTAGGATTTGTATAATTCTCAATTAATTCTCTAAGAATTGTATGCATTGCATACTTATATACTTCCTTATTTTCATCAACTTCTGGAAGATATTTATTCATTTCATGCATTCCACATACTGCAATTGCAGCAGCTGATGAATCTCTTGATTGATCATCTCCATCATTAAATATTAAATCCCAATAACATACATTATCTTTAGGCAATCTATTTAAGAAATAGTTTGTCATTCCTTTATACAGATTAAATGCATGAGTATTTTTTGTACTTCTATAATTTAGAGGAATTCCATATATACCCCATGCTTGTCCTCTAGCCCAAGCTGATTCATCATTATATCCTTGTCTAGTTACCCCTTTAACTGGAGCTCCATCTTCTGGATTCATATAGAATGTATGGAATGCTGATGCATCATCTCTAATAACATAATTGCATGATGTTTCGAAATGTTTTTCTGCAATTTTTCTATATTTATCATTTCTTGTTTCATCACTTGCCCAGTATAGTAAAGGAATATTTAATAAGCAATCTATTATAAATCTATAATGATCTTTATGTCCTAGTTCTCCCCAAGCTTGAATAAATCCACCTTTTTCTTGATATCTTGAAATTAATTTATCGGCAGCCTTTATTGAAGCCTCTTTTGCAATCTCTGACCCTGTTAATTTATATGCACTAACACAAGATAGCGAATAAAGGAACCCTAAATCATGATGATCTATTTCAATGTCTTTATCTACTCTGTTTTTAAATGATAAAACATTCTTTTCTGCAAGTTCTCTATATTGGTTATCTCCAGTATATTCGTATGCCAGCCATAATAAGCCTGTCCAGAAACCATCTGTCCATTCTATATTTTCTATGATTTCATACTTACTGTTCTTAGTTGCTGAATATGGAAACTTTTCTTTGAAATATTCCATATTTGCATCTATCTGCTTAATAACATTTTCTATAGCTTGCTTTACTTCTGATTTAGTTAATAAATTACTACTTAAAAATTCATCTCTTTTTTTTATTTCTTCAATATTTATATCCTTAATCATAATTATCTCCTAAATGCTGTATTATCTTAATTCATCCATTCTTATTGCATCCATATCATCAAATGTTTGGTTTTCTCCACACATTCCCCATATAAATGTATAATCACTTGTTCCTACACCTGAGTGTATTGACCAACTTGGAGATATGATAGCTTGTTCACTTTTTACAACTAAGTGTCTTGTCTCATCCGGTTCACCCATGAAGTGGAATACTCTTGTGTTTTCTTCCATATCAAAGTAGAAGTAAACTTCCATTCTTCTTTCGTGAGTATGGCATGGCATTGTATTCCAAGCACTACCCTCTTCTAAAACTGTCATTCCCATTAACAATTGACAACTTTCACATACATTTGGATGTACATATTGATATATTGTTCTCTTATTAAGACTCTTAGCATCTCCAAGCTTAACTGGATTCGCTTTTTCTATTTCAATCTTAACAGTTTTATACTCTTTATGAGCTGGTACTGAATTTACATAAAGTTTTGCAGGCTCTTCTGGATTTACTGATTTAAACTTTACTTCTTTATTTCCTTTTCCTACATATAATCCATCTCTTTTATTTAAGTTATATTCAACACCATCTATAGTGACTATTGCTGCTCCACCTATATTGATTAATCCAAGCTCTCTTCTTTCTAAGAAATAATCAACTCCCATTTCTTTTCCTGCTTCAAGAACTAATTCTTTATAAACCGGTTTAATACCTCCAAATATTATTCTATCAACATGGCTATAAGTTAATTCAATATTGTCATCAACAAATATTTCTTCAACTAAATAATGTCTTCTAAGATCCTCTGTAGTATATTTTTTTGAATCCTCTGGATGATTCGCATATCTATAATTCATAATATCCTCCTTAAAGCTCCAACTTAGTAAACCGTTTTTCTTAAACCGCTTTACTCAGCTTATGAGTTTATTATATTTTCTTTTGAAAAGGTTGTCAATAGAATTTTAATATATTTTTTTATAAATCTTTAATTTACTTCTTTATATTATGAAAGGTTTTCATAATATACATTATTTCCAATACATTTTTATACAATTTATTACATAAATTGTATAAAAATAAAAAAACCAAGAACTTAGTCTTAGTTTTTTATTAGATAAATTCATTTAATGCTACGCCATATTTGTAACGTCAGTTTTTATGTTACTTTCTATATCATCTAACACTTCTTCTTTTCTGGATTCTTCTATTTTCTCTTCCTTTAGTATCTTATTTAAAATAAGCGCAACAATTGTTCCTGTTGATATTCCTGATGAAAATATCATCTTTATTCCTTGAGGAAGCTCTGCTATAAATTCAGGTCTAAAGGTAACTCCAAGTCCTAATCCTATTGAAGTTGCTATAATTAATAAATTTCTATTATTTATCTTTATACCGCTTAAAGTTTTTATTCCAGCTGCCGCTATAGTACCAAACATTACTATACCGACTCCTCCAAGAACTGGTGCTGGCATTATATTTATAAGCGCTGCAAATTTCGGAAAAAATCCAAGTAATATTAAAAGTATTCCTGCCGTCATAGCCACAAAACGGCTACCATTCTTAGTTAATGGTATTAAACCAACATTTTGACTAAAAGTTGTATTTGGGAAAGAGCCTACTATTCCTGCAAATAAGCTTCCCACACCGTCAGCTAATACACCTCTACCGATTATTTTATCATCAGCCTTAATATCTGTTACTTCACAAATAGAAGCTAAACATCCCACAGTTTCTATAACGGTAACGAAATATGCTGGTATAAAAGTTAATACATACTTTATATCAAAATCTACTCCATACTTAAATATATTAGGCATTGCAAACCAACTTGATTCCTTAACCAAAGTAAAATCTACCATTCCTAGTGGAATACACAATATGTACCCTATTGTCATTCCTATAAGAATTGCTGCACTACTTATCATACCCTTACCATATCTATTTAAAAGTAATGTTATAACTAATACAATCATTGCTATACTTATGTTCCTCATACTTCCATAATCAGCATTTCCTACTCCACCAGCCGCCCAATCAATAGATACTGGTACTAATGTTAATCCAATTAAACATACAACTGTTCCTGTTACAATCGGAGGAAATAACTTCATTAACGGTCTTATAAAAAAACTTAATATAAATTCTAGTATTGATCCTAAAATTGTAGCTCCAATAATTCCTGGAAGCCCTGCAATTGAACCTACTGCAATTGATGGGGCAACAAAAGTAAAGTCTGTTCCCATGACACAAGGTACTTTTGCTCCAAAAGGTCCAATTCCCTTAGATTGTATAACAGTTGCAACTCCTGATGCTAAAATTGAAGCACTTAACAGTGCAGTTGATGTTGCTCCATCTAAACCTAATGCGCTTGATATTACAAGCGGTACTGCTATAATTCCTCCAAAAGCCGCAAAAATATTTTGAAATCCTAATAGTACTTGTGCTGCTAATTTTGGTTTATCATTAATCCCATATATCAGCTTATACTCATTGCTACTTTCTTTAATTTTCTCCATCCTATTTTCTTCCCCTTTTGATATATTTATCATCTGCTCTATTTAATTTTTAGGGATAAAAAAACACCTCAAATATAATTTGAGGTGAATAAATTTAACAATAGTGTTATCCTATATACTAAATTTATATTTACCTCGTAGTCTGCTAATTTACGGCTAGCAGGTAGAAACTTTCGGACCCTATTTCCGATGATATACGAGCAGTTTCTATGATATGTTTCATATTATATCATAAAATTTAAATTTAAAATTCATTAACTTTAAAATTATTAAAATTTCAAAGTTAAACATTTACCTTTAGTATAATCGTATATTTTTTCTAATTATAGAATTACATCTTAATTTCATTCTTTAAATTTTTTATGATTTATTTATAAACCTCATTATTATAATCACATTATTACTAGATAAATTATATATTATTATATAGTATTTAGTTTATTTTTTAACAAACAGTAAACTTTTACATTTTGTGTAGATTTTTCTGAATATTCGTTATATTATATAAGTAAGTTAATAAATAAAGTGTTTAGAGAGATTTAGAGTTATACACGAAATTTTTAAAATAGATTATATGTTGCATGTAATTTCTTTTAGCAATTTAGTTATAACTCTTTTTTTACAAATCTTTGTTAAAATTTTAACTTATTTTTTTATTACAAGGAGGCAATTATATGAATTATTTAAATATTTATAAAGAAAAATTAATTTCAACAGAGGATGCTCTTAACTTAGTAAAATCAAATGATGAAATAGTTTGCTCATTAGGTCCTTGTGAGCCAAAAGGATTTTTAGGAAAATTGCACACAATAAAAGATACGGTTGAGAATGTTACTGTTGTAACTATGTTAAGTTTAAATGAATATAAATACAACACATTAGAAGAAATGAAAGGTCATTTTTTTAATGAATCTCTTTTTATGGGTGCACCCGCAAGAAATTCTAACAAAAATGACCTTTGCTCATATATACCAACTCATTTAAGATATTCAGCTACAAGAAGACTTAAATATAGAAAGCCTAATATATTTGTAGGTGCAGTAACACCAATGGATAAACATGGATTCTTTTCTTTATCACTTTCTTTAGTTTACGAGAGAGAGAATATTGATAAAGCAGATATAGTTATATTAGAAGTAAATGAAAATCTTCCAAAAGTACATGGTGATACTTGTGTTCATATAAGTGAAGTTGATTATATTATAGAAAATACTTGTAAAGTGAATGAATTAATTTCTACAGAACCATCAGATAAAGATTATAAAATAGGAGAATATATATCTTCTTTGGTTGAAGATGGATCAACAATTCAACTTGGAATCGGTAATATTCCTAATGCAGTTGCAAAATCCCTACTTAATAAAAAGGATCTTGGAGTACATACCGAAATGATAACAGAAGGTATAGTAGATTTATTTAATGCAGGAGTAGTAACAAATAAATACAAAACACTTCATCCTCATAAAATAATAGGTTCATTTGCCTTAGGAAGTCAAAAACTTTATGATTTCCTAGATGATAATCCTTGTGTTGAGCTGAAAAGGTGTTCATATACTAATGATCCATATGTAATTTCAAAAAATAATAAAATGATTTCAATAAATACTGCCCTTTCAGTAGATTTAACTGGGCAATGTTCGTCAGAAAGTCTAGGCTTTACTCAATATAGTGGAACTGGTGGACAAACAGATACTGGAGTTGGTGCTTGCATTTGTAGTGATGGTAAATCAATAATAGCCCTTCATTCAACTGCAAAAAATGACACTATCTCAACTATTACTATAAATCATTATCTAGGTTCTGCAATTTCTTATTCTAGAAATGATGCTGATTATATTGTTACAGAATATGGTATTGCAAATCTATGCGGAAAAAGTATTAAAGAAAGAGCTTATAGCTTAATAAATATAGCTCACCCAAAATTTAGAGAAGATCTTATGGAACTTGCTAAAAAAAATAAACTTTGTTAAAGGATGTGTTATTATGAATTCAAAAGAATCAAATAAAAGTCTAAACAATAAGATAGATACCCTAACTAATGAAGTTAAAATACTTGAAATGATTATAAAGAACTCTTCTTCTTGCGATGAAATACTTCGCTATTTTGGAGAGGGGTCTTCCGATTATTTAGATAGTATTATAACAAATGCATCTCAAGTTTTAGGTGAGTAATTTATAAGTTAAAGCTAAAATAAAAAAGACATGTATATTTATTACATGTCTTTTATTCTATTCTCTTTTTCATATAATTGTCCCTTAAGAATTGATAGAAAATGATAAATAAAAATATACTAAATACTTTTCTTGTCTCCATAACTATTTTAATCAATTTTCTATTCACCATATACAATCCCCTATTCACATTTTGTTAAATATTATATAATTTACCTATAATATTGATTATAAATAAGTTAAAAATAAATATATTAGAATTAATCTATTCATTGTGATATCATTAAATGAACTTATTAAAATAAATTTTAAAACGAAAGGTAAGATTTATGAATTTTAAAAACTTAGGAATAAAATCAGATATACTTAATGTATTAGAAAAATATGGAATACACACTCCAACAGATATACAAAGGGAGGCTATTCCTTTTATAAAAGAAGGTAGAGATGTTATAGCTGAAGCGCAAACAGGTACTGGAAAAACTTTAGCTTTCTTACTTCCTATATTTGAAAATATTTCTCTAGATTCTAAGGGTATTCAAGCGCTCATAGTATCTCCTACAAGAGAACTTGCAATACAAATAACAGAAGAGGCTATAAAGCTTAAAGAAGGAAAAGATATTAATATACTATCTGCATATGGCGGAAAGGATATTGGATCTCAATTAAAAAAATTAAAAGGAAATATACAATTAGTAATTGCAACTCCAGGAAGACTTCTAGATCACCTAAAAAGAGGTACTATTGATCTTAAAAACTTAAAAACATTAGTCCTCGATGAAGCTGATCAAATGTTGTTTATGGGGTTTAAAAATGAAGTTGAAGCCATAATGAAAGAGACTCCAAAAAAACGTCAAACTTTATGTTTCTCAGCAACAATGGATTCAAAAGTTAAAAAGTTATCTTATAGATATATGATTGATCCAGTTGTTGTTTCAGTAAAAAAAGAAGAAATTACATTAAAAAATATAAAGCAAGAGGTAGTTGAAACAACAGATAGAAGAAAACAAGATGCTTTATGTACAGTATTAGATAAAGATAATCCATTTATGGCAATAATCTTTTGTAGAACCAAAAGAAGAGTTGATAATTTAGAAATGGACCTTCATAAACGAGGCTATAACTGTAAGAAGATTCATAGTGACATTCCTCAACCTAAGCGTGAAAGAATAATGAAATCTTTTAGAAATGCTGATATACAATATTTAATTGCAACAGATGTAGCTGCTCGCGGACTTGATATAAGTGGTGTTGATAACATTTATAATTATGATATACCAGAAAATGTTGAAAGTTATATACACCGTATAGGTAGAACTGGTAGAGCTGGTGAATGTGGTTATACTTGTCTTTTTGTAGATCCAAAGGATAGTAGAATGTTAGAGGAAATAGAAGAAACTATAGAATTTAAAATTCCAAGGAGAATTTTAGATATTTAAATTAAAAGAGATAATATATATTTAAATATATATTATCTCTTTATTTGCTTATTTTCATTTTATCTCTTTATATGTTGCTTTTATATATTGTTTTTGCTCATCTATTTCTTTTTTTCTAGTATCATTTACATGCTCCAATAACATTAATCCTATACTTATTACTATAATTCCTAATATAATTAAATTCCGTATTTTTAGCATCTTTTATCCTCTCTCTGTTATTTTATTATACACTTATTATATATTTTCAATGTTATTTTACATATTTTATAACCTTTCAATAACATTACATATTTGTAATGTAAATAATAATGTAACGCTATTTACTTACGACATATCTTTATATATTTTTATCACACTTAAATTTTTCAACAATTTCCTTTGGTACAGCTATATTTTCTAATATTATGCTATTGGGATTAGTAGTTAAAGGAAACTCCTCAATCCATATGTTACCATCTATCTTTTCCATAAGATTTACTGCTCTACTTGGATCCTCATCATACACCTCTTCTACATATTCGTCTTCTGTTAAAATAACAATACGTCTACAAGGTTCTTCACTATCTGCATATATATTAAAAAAACTATTATAATTGTCAAAGGATTTTACTGAAGTAACTACTTTGGCTTTTAATCCTAGCTCTTTTGCTGCTTCTAATACATTAATATAATTTTCATTCATCTTATGTACCTCTTTTCTAAAATTACTTACATATTTAACTATACCATATATATTTTATCTAATGTCCTCCATTATTATTTTTCACATAAAATCTATTATTAAGCTAACTAATATCAACCATTAATTTATAAATATAAATTAATTCTAAGCTAAATTTAGGAACTACATAAAATAATTGACATGCATATTCTAATATGATAAAATATTTGTTTCGTCAAAATACAACAAGTGTGTTATAATATTATTATAACTATTTTTGGAGGTGCTCTGTTTGTTTAATGTAGGAGATAAAATTGTTTATCCTAGCCAAGGTGTTGGTGTTATTGATGTTGTTGAAGAGAAGGAATTCTTAGGTAAGATGCAGAAATATTATAGAATTCATTTAGTTAATAACAACTTAAAACTTATGCTACCTGCTAATCGTTCAGAAGTTTGTAATTTAAGATTAATAAGCGAATCTAATGTCTTAGATAAGGCTCTTAATAATATTAATAAATTTTCTACTGAATTAGAAGAATTAAATAGCAGCAATTGTAAGGCAAGGTTACATGATAATACTATAAAATTTAAATTAGGTACTTTAAAGGATTATATTGAAATAATATCTAATCTTACTCAAGTTAGTAAAGATCATAATTTAAATACAAGTGAAAAACAAATGTTAACTAACACAAAAAAATTTTTAATTAATGAAATATGTTTAAGTAAAGAAATATCTAATACTGAAGCTACTACCCTATTAGATAATTCACTTTCTTTAATATAAGTTAAGTACATATAATTGAATATATTTTAAAGCAAAGAGAGGTATAATAGAACTTTATTTAAATTTATATCTCTTTTTTCATAAAATAAAAGATGTATGGAAAAATCCAATACATCTTTTATTTTATGATATTATTCAGCAGTTTCATCTACTGCAACCTCTTCTTCAGCTTTACTCATATCTGCTATAAATGAATTTAAATCCATAAATGAACTTTTTGCAAAGTCTAAAAATAAATCTTCATCAATTTCTTTAAATTCTCTACTATTAACAACAACTAAATCTCTCATTAAAAGATTAACATCTATCTTACCAACAACTTTAGCAATATTAGCTCCTGTTAAAACGCTTAATATTCCTTCACATTCATTTCTATTATTTATAATAGCATTATTTGATTTTGGTAATGTTTCTTTATAATCTAATGTAATGCCTTCATAAAACTCGCCATATTCATCATAAACTTCTAACGCAATATTGTTAGTGTCTAAATATCTTTCCATGACACAAGTTAAATTTAAACCATCCCATTGAATTTTTTTATTAAATATCTTTATAGTTGCCATACCTAATTCTACCTTCTTTCAAATATATATCTCTATCTTAAGTGGATTTAAAATAAATCTCTCTAACTTTAAAAGAAGTTAGCTCTACTCACTTAATTTTTTCCTGCTTGTTTATTATACATTAAAAAAGAAGATTTTAAAAATACTTTTCAAAACTTATGCTTTTATTAAATCATCTTCAATATGTATTAATCTTTAAAGCTATTTCTTTAAACTAATTATTTGCCATTATCTTATCTATTATATCTTTTCTTTCTTCACCTAATATATTAGATAACTTTACAGGCATATGTCCATCCTTATATACACTATTTCCATTAGCCTTAACAATTCTAACTATTTTTTCTTCTAGTTTTTCATAAGTGATAAGATCATCTAAATGTTGATCTATTAAGTCCTTTAAACATGTTGCTAATTCTTTTGGATTTTTGTAAACTGCTCTCATAATGTACTCCTTTGTATTAATTATTTTATCATCTATATAATAACATATTATATTATTATTTTATATTATTATTTAAATTGCTATAAAATCTGCAAAGATATTCATATTTTTTATTAATATCTCTATATAAATACTACCACATTTTCTTATATTTATTAAATGAATAAACTATTTAACCTGTAAAAATATTATAGAGAAAATGTGTAGGATTTTACCTACACATTCTTATTTATTAAATATTAAAGTTTATTCTTTCTCTTCTTTAAAAAATATAATCCACTTCCAAATAACCCTCCACCAGTTAATACTAATCCTAATGCTTCTGCCGTAAGACCAGTACTTGGAAGTTTATTTTCTGATGTATTATTTTTATCCTTCTCATCATTTTGTGGTTTGATTTCTTTTTCTAATACTTCTACCCCTAGAGTTTTCTCTTTTTTTCCACCTTTACTATCAGTAACAGAGAATACTACATTATACTTTCCAGGCTTATCTACCACTGAATTCTTATCAAGGGGTAGATTATTTTTCTCTATTAATATTTTATCAGTTATATCACCATCTTCTTTATCTTTTGCACTTAATTTATGAAGAGCTTTATCCCACTTATCGCCTTGATTTAATTTTATATCTTGTCCATATATCTCTGGTATTTCATTTAGGCTTTCTATATCAGGTTTGTTATTTCCATCTTTAAGTTTAACTACAAGTTCTGATGTAGTTCCTTTAGAATCTTTAACATCTACATCAAATGTAACCTTTCCATCTTTAAATTTAACATTTGATATTCTATCATCTTTAGAAACTATATTTCCTCCACTTTTATTTATTTCTATTGATATCTTATTACCTTCAAAGGTTGGATCTGACACAGAAATTGTTAGGTTTTTATTATCATCTTCCTTCATTATTACTGAAGCTTTCTTATTTGATGTTATATCTCCAGAGGTATTTTTTCCATCTACCCAGAAGTTTGCACCTTCAATATTTAGTCCAGTATGCTTAACTCCACTTGCTTTTTCATCATTTCTAAGTATTTTAATCTTAGAATCTTTTGAATACTTTTCTATTTCATCTTTTGACTTGTTTGGAAGCAGCACATAACTATATTCTTCATCTTTAATATTTTTACCATGATCTATATACATAGTTAGATAATTATTTGTTACCCCTTTATCTAAGGATGATGTTCCTGAATTTATATCTAGCCAATTTCCTTCTCTTCTATCTCTTAAAATATTTATATCTTCACCATCTGGGAAATAATATCCTATATCTGACCCTTCAGCATTTCCTTGAAGGTATGCCCACTTTGCATTTTTTATCTCTCCCTTATCACCTAGATTAGATACTTTCTCTTGTCCATCCACTATAAATTTATTTGTTCCGTCTTTTTTAATCTTTCTATTCTCTATTATTGTCTCTGTATCAAATTCATCTGGATTTGTTATTCCAGATCCTAAGCAAACTATCTCATTATCAAACATAAACCAAGCTTTATTTGCAGTTAATGAATCATTTTTATTGCTTATTTTCATACCTGCTACTCCATACTTACCTAACTTACTTCCACCTGACCAGCTTTCATTAGTAAGTTCATAATATACCTTATCTTGCTCTGTTGCACCTGGGTCAACCCCTGGAATTATTTCTTTATCTGCTCTCTTTTTACTATCAACTGTGGTTCCAGGCATTCTATATGGATCAACAGTTGGCCAAAAATCCTCTGAAAATTGTGTTAAATCATTATTATAAAGATATGTCATTCCATCTCCTTGGAACCAAGGTCTTAAATTTTCTTTATTCATAAATTCATATTTACTAATTCTATTTGAACTTCTTGAAATTGCTAAAGAATAATCACTTCTCTCATGAACAGTCTTGTCCATCATATTTAATGCATAATGATTTTCACCTTGTTTTGATGCTACAACATTATCATCTTTCATAATCTTATAAAATGTATTTATAGCATTTATAGATTTGAATCTACTTCCAGGGTCTATTACACTAGAAGACTCTTGTGCCCATTCTTTCACTAAACTCTGGATTCTTTGTGATGTTTCTTTATCTGAAATCATTGAAAGTTTAAGCATTCCCTCCATAATTCCTGCTGCTTGAATATATCCGTTATCTTTAGGTCTTGATATGGATCTTCCTCTTACCATATCCATAACATATCCTTTATAGATAATTGGATCAAAACTTTCAAATATCCATTTATATATGTTATTTTTGTTATCAGATTTAATACTCCATGGTGTATTTTCCAATAAGAACATTAAATTTGATACTTTATTTATTAAAACGTTACCATAAGAGCCAGTATAAGCCACTATGCCATGCTGCACATAGGAACCATCTGGATAAAATCCATCATCACTAGTTACATAATTAAATACACTTACTATATCCTCTGATGCCTCTTTTATTTTACTTGAATCCTTTTGATTAACTCCTTGTAATAATTTATTTAGACATACATCTGCTAAATTTGCTCCTGTATGATGCTTACTCCCTGGTTCTATACTTGGTAAGAACTTTTGTATTGCACTCATATATTTATCAACTTGTTCTTTTGATAAATCATCATACATTAATACAACTACATCATTTAGTCTAGCAGGTATACCAATCATCCAGTCCCACCAATTTCCATATTGTTCTATCTTGTCGTTATATGCGTTTTCATTAATCCACTCTAAGGCATATATTATTTTATCTCTAAGTTCTTCATTTTGATAGTAAGTATCATTTGGTAAGCTATAAGCCTTAGCCATAGATACTACGTTATTAAACATGGATGTTATTCTTGCTGGATTCTCCTTATAATCTTTATACTCTTCCCATAACCAGTCTTTTGACTTGTCTTCATTCATAGTTTGTAGAAATTTTTTTGTTTGATTTACATATCCGGTTATCTTTTTAGATATAACTGGATTATCTAAATCAATATCTTTACCTCCAGTTAAATCATCTTTCCACATAAGTCGTATCTTCTCAATAACCTGTTCCTCATCATTAACTTTACCTGCCGTTAATTCTGCTTTTTTAGGATTTAAAGTAGCTGCATTTACAGTATTACTAATTAAACTTGTTACAGAGATAGTAGAAATTAAAGCTGTAAGTATTAAAATCTTTATACTTTCTTTACTTTTTCTCATAAAAAATAATCTCCCCTTTATTTTATAATCTACCAAAGCTATCCAGCCTCTATTGTAAATATAATATACAGTAAACCGATTTGCAATATATATTTTTTAATTTTTTAATATATATTTAATTGTTTTTTTAAATTATATTAATTTTTTACTATAATTTATTTTTGAATATATAATTAACATATATTTACCTTGTGTTAATTTATATAAATATTTCATCGGTATAAAATAATAATTGAGGTGATTATTATGAAAAATGAAATTAAAATTGTTAGTGCCATAATTGATAATAAAGATCATAAGAAACTATATAACAATAAATACGTAAAATAAAAAACAGGTATTATAATATATACCTGTTTTTTATTTTACTGTACCTCTTTCTATTAGGTAAGGATCTAATTCTATTATCTTTTCCTCAATATCCTTTTTATCTATAAGTCTAAGAAGAAGTTTTATCCCTTCCTCTCCCATATTATATATAGGCTGTGCTACTGTTGTAAGCTCTGGCTCAATAAAATTACAGATATCAATATTATCAAATCCTAATATACTTATATCTTCTGGTATTTTATATCCGTTTCTAAGTAAGTATTTTATACCTCCAATAGCCATTACATCACTACTGTAGAATATTGCATCTATCTCCAGATCTTTTTCTATAAGACGCTTTGTTGCCTTAAATCCACCCTCTAATGAAAAATCATCCTCTATATTAAAATCTTTGTTATATATACCAAGTTCAATAACTTTTTCTATATAGGTCTTTAATCTAATATTAGCAGTACTATATTCTTTATTACCTCCAATAAAAGCTATATTTCTTTTTCCCTTATTATGTAGATAATCTAATCCTAGTCTTATACCTTTTTCATTATTACAAAAAACTCCATTAAATTTTTCAAAATCTTCTACAACTCTATCCACTATTACAAAGGGTATACCTTGATTTTCTAATATATCAAATGATTCACTCTTATCATCACTTGGAGCTATTATAAGTCCATCTATAGCTTTACTCATAAGTAGCTTAATATGTTCATTTTCTCTCCTCTTACTATTTAGTGTATTACATAATATTATGCTATATCCATTCTCTTCTGCTATTTTTTCAATGCCTTTAGCCATTTCACTGAAGAAGGGATTTTGTATATCTGGTACTATAACACCAATACTATAGGATCTTTTAGTTATTAAACTCTTAGCTAAATAATTTGGTACATAATTTAACTCTTTTGCAGCCTTAAATATTTTTTCTTTTGTCTCTTTTGATATATTGTTCTCTTTATTATTAAGTACCATTGATACTGTAGTCTTAGAAACATTAACAGCTTTTGCTATGTCTAATAAAGTCGTTTTTCTCATCTTTTTCCCCCATAAATTTATTATTTAAAATTATACCATATTTCTTTCCTTTAAATTTGTACATTGAGTAAATTAAAAGAGCCTAAAACTCTATTAATTTTTAGGCTCTTTATTTTCTTTAATTTGAATAAATCTTTAAATCTGCTGCAATATTATTGTCTACCTTTTCACCATTATAGATCTTAGCTGCAAGCTCTACTCCTAATTTACCAATTTCATCTGGTTGCTGTGCTATAGTTGCTTTCATTTCTCCCTTTTCTATAGCCTCTTTAGCATCTTCATTTCCATCGAATCCGATTACTATAGTGTTAAGTCCTGCTGCCTTTATTGCCTTTGCAGCTCCAAGAGCCATTTCATCATTATGTGCAAATACCACTTGAATATTTGGATCTCTTTGTATGATGTTTTCCATAACTTGAAGTCCCTTTTGTCTATCAAAATCTGCCGCTTGAATTGATATAAATTTAGCTTTGCTTTCTTTATCTAATATATTATGGAATCCTTGTCCTCTATCTCTTGTAGCTGATGCTCCTGGTATTCCTTGAATTTCTACTATATTTATATTATCTTTATCCTTAAATTGGTCTAATACAAACTTAGCTGCCATCTCTCCACCAGCAATATTATCTGATGCTATATGACTTGTAACAACTCCTCCATTCGCTTGTCTATCTAATGTTATTACTGGAACATTAGCTTTATTTGCTACCTCTATAGTTTTAACTACTGCATCACTATCTGTTGGATTTATAAGTAATGCTGTCACTCCAAGTTGTATTAAATCCTCTACATTTGCTCTCTCTTTTGCAGGATCATTTGTTGAGTCAAGTACAATTAATTCAAAACCTAATTTTTTAGCCTCAGCTTCTGCTCCTTCTTTCATTGAAACGAAAAATGGATTATTTAAAGTTGAAAGAACCATTCCAATTTTTTTAGGATTATCTTTTTTCATACATCCAGTTAATGAGCCTAGAGCTAATACTCCAATTAAAGCAAGAGCAATTACTCTCTTTTTTATTCTCATATTCTTTCCCTCCGTAATATCCTATTTCTTTCTGCTCTTTTTATCTAATAGGACTGCTATTAATATAACTAAACCTTTTACTATTGATTGATAGAAAGGTGATACATTCATTAAGTTTAATCCATTATTTAAAACTCCAATTATTAAAGCACCTATTATAGTTCCTGATATTTTACCTTCTCCGCCTGCTAATGAAGTTCCTCCAATTACTACTGCTGCTATTGCATCTAGCTCAAAACCTACCCCTGCATTAGGTGAAGCTGATCCTATTCTACTAGTTATAATTACACCAGCTATTGCTGATACAAAACCTGATACTACATAAGTTAATACCTTTATTTTATCTGTGTTTATTCCTGATAATTTAGCTGATTCCTCATTGCCACCTAAAGCGTATAAATATCTTCCGAATCTAGTTTGTGATAATATATAAATTGAAATTGCTGCTATTACTATAGTTATAATTACTGGAACTGGTATGAAACCAAGCTTCGCATTACCTATCTTTAAGAAACTTTCAGGTAATTTAGATATTGGAGTACCATTTGTAAATACTAAAGTTGCACCTCTAAATATTGTCATAGTTGCAAGTGTTACTATGAATGCTTGTAATTTACCTTTAGCTATTAGTATACCGTTTACAAGACCTATAGCGATACCTACAACAGCTGCAACTATTATTGCTAAGAATATATTATTTGTTGATTTAATAATTGAAGCTCCAAGTGCTCCACTAATTGCAAGAGTTGATCCAACTGATAAATCAATTCCACCTGTTAAGATAACAAAAGTCATACCTACTGCTATAATTGCATTAACTGAAACTTGTGTAAATACATTAGTTATATTTGCTACAGTTAAAAAGCTTGGAGTTACAAAAGTTATTATTATACATAATAGTACTAGTCCAATTAAGGATTTATATTTATCTAAGTATTCTTTGTAGTTTTCTTTCATAGTTTAAAACTCCTCTCATTTGTAAAAATTAATATTTAATAATTAATTTATTCCAACCGCTAATTTCATTATTTTTTCTTGTGTAGCTTCTTCTCTTGAAACTTCACCAGTTATCTTTCCTTCACTCATAACCATTATTCTATCACTTATTCCAAGTACTTCTGGCATATCAGAAGAAATTATAATTATGGCTTTTCCACTTTCTTTAAGTTCATTTAATAATTCATATATTTCTTTTTTTGCACCAACATCAATACCTTTAGTTGGTTCATCTATTATTAAAACTTCTGGATGTAACATAAGCCATTTTGCTAAAATAACTTTTTGTTGATTACCTCCACTTAAATTTTTCATAAGTTGCTGTGGATTTGGTGTCTTTATTCTTATTTTCTTTATGTATTCATTTACATCAGACATCTCACCTTTTTTATTTAATGCACCAAATTTATTCTCATAACTTGTAAGATTTGAAATTGTCATATTATCAGCAACAGATAAGCTAAGTACACAACCTTCTTTTTTTCTATCTTCTGAAAGATAACATATACCATTTTTAATAGCTTCTTGTACACTTCCGCCTGATAGTTCTGTGCCATTTATCTTAACTGTTCCAGAAGTCTTCTTATAAGCTCCAAATATAGTTTTTGCAAGCTCAGTTCTTCCAGATCCCATAAGTCCTGCAATTCCTAGAATTTCTCCTTCTTTAACTTCAAAGTTTGCATTATTTACTCCAGCTTTAGAACATAAATTTTTAACTTCTAATATGGCTTTTCCCTTTTTAGTTTCTCTGTATGGAAATTGATCTTCTATCTTTCTTCCAACCATCATAGTTATAAGCTTATCATTATCAATATCTTTAACTAATGCATTTCCTGCATACTTTCCATCTCTTAAAACTTCCACTCTATCACATATTGCAAAAATCTCTTCCATTCTGTGTGATATATATATGATAGCTATACCTTTTTTCTTTAAGCTATCTATTACTTTAAATAATTGCTTTGTTTCAACATCAGTAAGTGCTGTTGTTGGTTCATCCATTATTATAACTGCTGCATTTTTTGTAAGAGCCTTTGCAATTTCAATCATTTGCTTTTCTCCTACATTTAAATTAGATGCAAGCTCATTTGGATCTACATTACAACCAATTTGTTCTAAGAACATTTTGCTTCTCTCTGCAAGAAGTTTTTTATTTATTTTTCTAGTTCCCTTATTAACTTTTTCATTACCTAAAAATATATTTTCGCAAACAGTTAAATTATTAATTACACTAAGCTCTTGGTGTATTATTGTAACTCCAAGTTCTTCCGCTGCCTTTATTCCTTTAATATTTACTTCTTCTCCTTGGATAAATATCTTACCTTCATCCTTTTGATATACACCACTTAATATTTTCATAAGAGTTGATTTCCCTGCACCATTTTCTCCCATTAGTGCAGTAACTTCTCCTCCATATGCTGTTATATCTACATTGTCTAATGCTTTAACTCCAGGGAATGATTTACTCACTCCCTCCATCCTTAGCATTGGTTTTTTTGAATCCATATAAATTCCTCCTTATTAAAAGACAACTCCTGACTTTAAAATTATATTTGCATAAGGTGTTTGTTCTCCTGTTCTTATAACCGCTCTACAATTTTTAAGTTCTTCTTTTAAACCTTCATGGCTTATAAATGTTATTTTAACATCTCCAATTTCCTTCTTTATTTCTAAGAAAAGCTCTGGACTTACTTCTTCAGTTTCCGTTGCTATGATTACTTCTTCTATTTGCAATTCTAGAAGAACTGATTTTAATGTATCCATAAATGTTGGTAGGTTCTTAATTAATGCTAAATCTATTCTTTTTACATTCATAGGTATAGGCAATCCACAATCTCCTATTGCTAATGAATCAGTATGTCCCATTTGTGATATAACTGTTCCTATCTCACTATTTAATAATTTTGTCTTTCTCATAAGTTTTACTCCTCTCCATAAATCTCAATAACTTCTACAAGTCTTGCTATTGAAGGTTGTGCACCTTCTCTTTGTACTGTTATTGAAGAAACTTTATTTCCAAACTTAACTGCTTTTAATAAATTCTCAAAATTCAAATTTTCTATATTAAGCTTTGAACTTAATCCACCAATAAAACTATCTCCTGCTGCTGTAGTATCTACTGCATTAACTTTAAATGCTGGTACTACTTGTCCATTTTCTTTGTTTATAACAGCAGCTCCCTTTGATCCTAAAGTTATAATTACAAACTTTACACCCTTATCTAATAGTTCCTTTGATGCTATTTTTGCAGTTTCTAAATCATTTACCTCTACTCCTGTTAAAAGTTCAGCTTCTGTTTCATTTGGAATTATTATATCTGTATATTTTAATAATTCATCATCTATCTTTTTAGCTGGTGCTGGATTTAAAATAGTTATTTTATTATTTTCTTTTGCTATTTTAAATGCTTCTAATGTAATTTCTTCTGGTGTTTCAAATTGAGATATCAAAATATCACTATTTTTTATTACTTCCTTTGATTTATCTATTTCACTTTTATTTAAAGTCATATTTGATCCTGATATAACAGTTATTGAATTATTTCCTCTATTGTTTACTGTTATCATAGCCATTCCTGTTGGCTCATTCTTATCCTCAAATACTAAGCTTGTATCTATTCCTTCTTCATCTAATAAAGTCTTTAAGATTTGTCCATTATCATCTCTACCAATCTTTCCAATCATAGAAACTATATTTCCACATCTTTTTGCTGCAACTGCTTGGTTAGCACCTTTTCCACCTGCAATCTTTTCGAAAGATTTTGAAAGGATTGTCTCACCTTCCTTTGGCATCTCATTAACTTTTATAACTAAATCCATATTTATACTTCCAAGTACGCAAACTTTATTCATTTAACTCACCTTCCTACTAAATCGTTTCACTAAATCGATTAACTATATAATAATATATTTGTAAACGTTTTTCAACATATTTTTTAAAATTTTTCAAATTATTTTTATAAGATTTTACTAATGAACATTATTTTTTATTTTTATATAAAATAAAATTGCCGTATACATAAGTATACGGCTCATTTTTTAAATCCCTATTTTCTTTTTACTGGTAATAATCTTTTTATTACTAATATAGCCCAATCATCTTCAGGATTTTCTTTCCATTCAAAATCTACAAGAAGCTTTTTAAGCCAAGCATTTAATCCATTGCTTTCTTTTGATGCATTTGGATATTGTCTTCCGTAAACTTCTTTAATATCTTCAAGAAGTTTCTTTTGATCCTCTTCTTTAATTTCTTTATCAATTTCATTTAATATCATTTCACGGCACTTATCAAAAGCTTTTGCATCATTTGCATAAAGCATATCTGCCATAAATTGTCTCTCTCTATTTAACTCTTCTCTAACTTCTTTAATTTCATCTTCATTTGATAAATATTTTAAAGCTACTTTAAGTGCTTCTATTTCTTTATCAAGTTTTTTAATTTTTCTCTCTAATTGAAAATTTTCCATTTAATATTCTCACTTTTCTTGTTTTATTTTATTTAGTTATATTTTTCTTATAACAATTATTTTATTATATCATTAATTCTTATTTTCTCAAATAATCACATAATTAATTCTTATTAAATATCTTATCTATATAATTTAATTTAGGAGAATTTTATGTGCGCATTTAGAATTGTTTCATTTGATGGTGGTGGCATTCGTGGAGCATTATCAGCTAGAATCTTTAAAAGACTTTGTGATAGATATCCAGATATATTGAATAAAACTGACCTTTATGCTGGTGTTTCTACAGGATCATTAATAGCTTTATTATTAGCTTCAGGTAAAGATGGTGATTATGTTGATAATCTATATAATTACGATAATATAAAAAACATATTTACTCCAAATCATTTAAATATTTTTAGACCTAAATATAGTAACAAAAGATTAAAAAATACAATAAATTCAGTTTTTGATGAAAATTATAAATTAAAAGATTTAGATAAGTATGTCTTTATTCCATCTTTTAATGTACTTGGCCTAGACTCTAAAAGCTGGGAACCTGTATTTTTTAATAATATATCAAAAGATAATAGATTATCAAACTATTCTGTTATAGATGTAGCTTTATCTAGTTCTGCTGCTCCAACATATTTCCCATCTCATAATGGTTTTATAGACGGAGCTGTTGTAACTAATATGCCAACTGCAACTGCTTTAATACAAATTTTAAAATTATATAAGTCTAAGTTAGATTTTTCTGATTTTAGAATTCTATCTATAGGTACAGGAATAACTCCCTGTAGTATAAAAAGAGATACTTCAAAATGGGGAATTGCACAATGGGCTTATAATCCATTTCTAAAGGCCAAAAAGCCTTTAGTTTCAATTTTACTTAATGATACTATTCCTTTGGAGGATATGTATTGCACTGAACTTCTTAAAAATAATTTTTTTAGAATAAATCCAATTTTAGAGAATGAGATTGAAATGGATGATTATAAGAAAGTAAATGAAATGAAAAAGCTAGCTAGTAGCCTTGATTTAACAAAAGCTTATAAATATATTGAAAATTACTTCTTAAAGTAAAATATAAGGTCATCCTAAATTAGGATGACCTTATATTTATATTCCTATAATCTCTTCTAATTTTTTTATATCTATATTCTCTTTAAGCAAGTCTGCTAATTTATCATATTCTTTCAATTTATGTTCCATGTAAGATGAGTTCTTTTCAATACCTTCTATTAATATGTTATTTCTTTTAGCTATATACTTTATAAGTCTTAAGTTAAACTCATCTGAATCAAATATTCCATGAAGATATGTTCCTATAACAGTACCTTCTTTATTTATAGATCCAATTATTCTATTTTCTTCATCACAAATAAATGGTACTACTTCTTCATTATATTCATTTGCTCCATTATGAATTTCATAGCCTTCCAATGTTATATTTGAAATATATTCATTTATAGGATTGTTATCTTTAATAAACGCCTTAGTTTGAATTGTCGTCTTTTCTTTATTAAACTTAGTTTTAAAATCTAATAAATTTAATCCTAACTCTTCTAAAGTATCCCCTTCAATTTTTTCATCATCTATTATCTTTTCTCCAAGCATTTGATATCCACCACAAACTCCAAAAATTAAAGTTCCATTAGCCTGAAGATCTTTAATTTTATCGTATAAACCTATATTTTTTATAATCTTCAAGTCATCTATTGTGTTCTTACTTCCTGGTATTATTATCATATGCGGATTATCTAATTCTTCAACACTTTTAACATATCTTACACTTAAATCATTCATTCTTTCTAAGTTATTAAAGTCAGTGAAGTTTGACATATGAGTAAGCTTTATTACAGCAATATCTATTTTACCTTTTTTATTATTCTTATTTAATATTTTATCACTTACTCCATCTTCATCTTCAATATCTAAAGTGCAATGAGGCATAACTCCAAGTACAGGAACATCTATTATATCCTCTAACTGTTTCATAGCATCTTTAAATAAATCTACTCTTCCTCTGAATTTATTTATTATTACACCCTTAACTCTTTTTCTATCTTCTTCTCCAAGAAGCATAAGTGTCCCAACAACTGATGCAAATACTCCACCCCTATCTATGTCTGCAACTAATATAGCAGGTACATCTGCCATTTTAGCCATAGCCATATTAGCTATATCAGTATCTTTTAAATTAATTTCAGCACAACTTCCTGAACCTTCAAGTACTAATAAATCATAATTATCTTTTATAGAATTATATGTATTAGAAACCTCTTTTTTTAGTTCATTGTTTATTTCTTTATACTTGTATGCATCCATTGTAAATTTCACTTTTCCATTAACTATAACTTGAGTTTTTCCTCCGTTTGGTTTTAATAAAAGAGGATTCATAAAAGCTTCTGGTTCTATGTTGCAGGCCTCTGCCTGAACAACTTGTGCCCTTCCCATTTCAAGTCCATCTTTTGTAACAAAAGAGTTTAATGATATATTCATAGCTTTAAATGGTGCAACTTTTAAATTTTTATTTGTAAAATACCTACAAATAGCTGTAGCTAACGTACTTTTACCAACTGATGATGCTGTACCAAGTAACATTATTCCTTTAGATTCCATCCTATCCATCCCTTTTAAACAGTTTTATTTTCTTATAAAAGAAGCAATTCTATTAATTGCATTGTTTCTTTTAACTTTATATTCCTATAATCAGAACTTAAAAGAAGATATTCACCTTCTCCTCTCTCATGCATACCATTCATTGAATTAGTTATATGATCTCCTGTTATAAGCATAGAATATTTACTATAATTATCTTCTATATGTTTTAACAATGGATTAATCATCTCAGTAAATATCTTTTCAATAAATATTGCTTTTCCTTCTGTGTCTTTCCTGTGAGATAATTCATCACATCCATTTATATGTATCAATAAAAAATCAAACTTATCTATAGCTTCTTTTCCCTTATTTCTCTTCTCTATTAATAAGGTATCATAATCCCCAGTAGCATTACTTAAATTAATCTTTTTTAATCCTATAGATAGACCCATTCCTTTTAATAAGTCAATTCCAGCAATAACAGCTCCATCTAATTCAAATTTTTCTTTCATTGAAGTTAAAGAGGTTTTCTTTGATAATCCCCAAGGATATAACATTATACCTTCATATCCTATATTCTTAAAATAACTATAGGAATACCTCATAAATTCTAGTATACTTAATAACCCATCATTATCTTCCTTGATATTGCTTTTTGGCATTATTTCACCTATCATTTTACCAGTATTATCATGGGGCTTTGAAAAGATAATATCTTTTAAACTATAATAATTTTTATTTATAAAAAGTAAATTCCTATATGCATCACAATGAATCATTTTAAAATCTTTGCTTAGACTTTTATTCTTCTCAAGATTTTCTATAAACTTATGTGTAATAGCTCTAGATTCCTCTTTTGATAAACCACTAGTAAAATCTTTTAATCTATCATCCTCAATCTTGACTAGATTACATCTTAACACTGATTCATCCATTTTAAGTTTATAGCCTTTGGACAATGCTTCAAAATAAGCTCTTTCATATATCTTATTCTCTTTAGGAGAGTACCCCAAAATATTAAAAATACAATTTAAACTATCTACATCATATCCTTTAATTGAGCTATCCATCATACCTCTATAGGAAAATTTAGTTATAGATTCTAAACTCTTAAATTTAGAATCTATAACTTCTTTTATCTTTTTTGTATTTTCAAAATACCCATCTAAAATTACTAATATCTTTTTATCTCTCATCATTAAAAACCTTATTTAAAGCATTAATAATTTTATTATTCTCTTCTCTTGTTCTAACAGCTATCCTATAGAATTTATCATCTAAACCTATGTAATTATTACAACTTCTTATTAATATTCCATACTTTAATAATTCCATTTTTAAATCCATATCTTCTTTTATCTTAAAAAATATAAAGTTAACTGATGGTGAAAATACTTTTAAGCTCTTCATATCTTTTAATTTATTATATAAATATTCTCTTTCAGTATTTACATAATCAATACTTTCTTTGTTATATGTAATCTCCTTAAGTCCACATACTGCTGCAATAGATGCTAATGTATTAACATTCCAAGACATAGTTACTCTATCTATTTTTCTAAGTAAATCTTCATTATTTGTAACTCCAAACCCTATCCTAAGACCTGGAATCGCATAAAATTTAGTTAAAGATTTTACAATTATTAAATTTGAATATTTATATATTAATTTCATAACAGAATACTTGTCTTTATTATCAACAAAATCTAAAAATGATTCATCAACTGCAACAAAAATATTTAACTTCTCTGCCCTTTTTATAAGTTTTTCCAAATAAATTCCATCAGTTATAACACCAGTAGGGTTATTAGGGTTGCATATAAATAAAAGATCTATGCTTTCATCTAATTTTTCTATAAGCTCGTCTGTTAGTTTAAAATCATCCTCTTCTTTTAAAAGAAAATATTCTATATCTCCATAAACACTTTTAACCCCTTCTTCATATTCTGAAAAGCTTGGGGCTAACAATAACGTCTTTTTAGGATTTAGGGCACGTGCTAAATTAAATATGCACTCTGCCGCCCCATTGCCTAAAAATATATTTTCTTTTTTTATTTCTTCAAATTTACTTATTTCTTCTTTTAATTCATAATAAGTTATATCTGGATAATTTACTACATCACTTAAATTATCTATTATAGAATTTTTTATGTTTAAATTAAGTCCTAATGGATTTATATTAGCTGAAAAATCAGTAATACTTTCTCTATCTATATTATAAACTCTACATATTTCATCAATGTTTCCACCATGAACAGACTTTATCATTAAATCACCTCAATAATTATACTTATACTACAAGCTAGTATAACACCTAAAAATGAACTTAAGTATAGAATTTTATTTACCATATCAACACTATCTACGGTTATCTTCTTTATTCCATCTCCTATTTCAGGCTTTTTTACTAACTTTCCAAAGTAGTAATTTGCACCTCCAAGCCTTATATCTAAAGCACCAGCTACTGCTGATTCTGGATGGGCACTATTTGGGCTTGTATGATTACTTTTATCCCTATTATAAATCTTAAAGGCATTTTTATAATCTAATCTTAATAAAAATGCTGATATTATTATTAGATATGCAGAAAGCCTTGCAGGTATATAATTAAATACATCATCTAATTTAGCAGGAAAATAACCAAAGTCCATATATTTATCATTTTTATAACCAAACATAGAATCCATTGTATTTACTGCCTTATAAGCAAATATAAGTGGTACTCCACCAATACCTGCAAAGAATAATGGCGCTATTATTCCATCAGACATATTTTCAGCAACTGTTTCTATGACCGCTCTAGTTATTCCTTCTTCATCTAATTTATCAGTATCTCTTCCAACTATATATGATAACTGATGTCTAGCTTTATCTATATTTTCTTCTTTTAAATATCTTATTACCTTCAGCCCCTCAACCTTTAAAGCCTTTGTTGATAAGCAAAAGTATATTGCTATAGCTTCATATGCAATAGCTACATATGGACTTATTCTCCCTAATAATTTTATAATTATAAAATTAATGAAGAATATTATTAATACAACTGTAATCCAAGTTATTGCTCCTGCAAGCTTTAGATGCTTTTTAAATAACTTTCTAAATACATTTTCACTAAATTTAGCTACCTTTCCAACTCCCCTAATTGGATGATATGGATTTTGAGGATCTCCTATTATTAAATCTAATATATATCCTATTATTATTTCAATCATGTTAAAGCTCCTAATTTATTATATAACCTTAAAAATTATATTTTTTTATTAAATGCTCCACTAATTCAGTTTCATTATAAAAAGTATCTCCATAATTCATTTTAGGTTTATCTATAACAATGAGCTTTATATCTCTATCTATAGCAGATTTTAATTTTTCAAGTGTTCCACCAACTGTTCCACTATCTTTAGTTATTATCGCCTTCGCATTATATTGGTCTATAAATCCTTTATTTAATTCATAACCTACAGGGCCTTTAATAGCTATAACGTCTTGAATGTCAACTCCTAAATCTAACACTTCTTGAAGTATCTTAGATGATGGCAGAATTCTATGTATAATTCTATTTCTACAGTTAAGTTTAAGTATATTTCCGATATTTCTACTTCCCGTAGTATTTAATATATTTCCATCAATTTCTTCTAAAACTTCTTTTAACTCATTATATCCTTGAATTTTTATTATATTTTTATAATCTGAACTACTTAATACTCCTTCTCTTTCATAACGAATATAAGCAATTTTTGAATCTTTTGCGCTTTGCATTGCATTTTTACTTACTTCTGTTGCATATGGATGTGATGCATCTACTAAAACCGTTATATTAAAGTTTTTTATTAAATCTATTAATCCATCTTTATCTAATGGTTTTGTATTTAAATGTGCTACTTTATATTCTTTAAGTAACTCACCACCATATTCTGTGGCTGTAGACACAACTATTTTATCAGTATGTCTATTCATCATTTTTAAAATTTTCTTACCTTCAGAAGTACCTAATATAAAACCTATCATTTATTTGTCCTCTATTTTATAACCTCTAGGTGTTATAAATGTATCATCTTTAATATAACTTTGTGAATTACCAACTATAACTATACTCATCATGTCCACAATTTCAGTATCAAACTTTTCAATAGTTGTTATAGTATATTCCATACCATCTCTAAGAGCATTTTTTACAACAGCAATTGGAGTATTTCCATTTCTATAAGATGCAATTATATCTAAACATTCTCTTAAATACTCAGGTCTACCTTTACTTTTAGGATTATATAAAGATATTATAAAATCTCCTTCTGCTACAAGCTTAACTCTCTTCTTTATAGCTTCATAAGGAGTCATTAAATCACTTAAACTTATATTACAATTATCATGCATAAGTGGTGCGCCAACCACTGAACCTGCTGCGCTTGATGCAGTAAGTCCTGGAACTATAACTACTTCCTCATCATTTTTAAGTTCTAATATAAGCCCTGCCATACCATATATTCCAGCATCTCCAGTACTTATTAAGCAAACATCTTTTTCTTTTGAAAGTTCTAATGCTCTTTTACATCTTTCAACTTCGCCTCTCATACCAGTTTGATATACTTCCTTATCACCTATTAAATCACGTACCATTTCTATATATTTTGTATATCCAACAACTATATCACAATTTAATATTGTATCTCTTGCTTTCATTGTCATATGATCTAGCCCGCCTGGACCAATTCCTACTACATATAATTTTCCCATTAATTTAATCTCCTTTAAATATACTTTTCTCCTATTGAAAGAGTCATTCCTTCATATTTAATCTTCTTTACTTTTACTTCTCCATCCATTAAATGAATTACAGGTTCACATACGCATCTTACTCCAACAGTTTTAAATACAAAATCACTGCCTTCATAATCTGCTTCTATGCTGTTTATTTCATCTTTATTAAAAGTTACAAATTCACATCCTAAATAATTAGCTAAGGATATTATAGCTTTTTCCTTCTTTTTTATATCTATTGATCCAATCTTAATTACTGATCTTTCATCATAATTATTCTCTTTTAACATCTTAAGTACAAATTTTCTAAGCTTTTTTTCATCTGTATCTTTTCTACAACCTATTCCTAATACTATATCTTTTCTGATAAGCTTTAATAATTTATCTTTCTTAGGAATATCTAATTTATTTGTAACCAAAATCATATCGTCTTGTATTTCTTCTGTTTTTATATATCCTTTTGGTGCGTATATTATATCTTTTTCATCTTTAAAATATACCTCTTTATTATTTACAATAAGTGATGCAACTTCCTTGCATACTTTCAAATCATCTATAATTAAATTATTTTTCTTTGCGATCATATCTGGAGCTTCTATATTCATTCCATCTGTTGCTGTTGTTATAACTGGAGTATTATTTAATATATTAGATATTTTAAGAGTTAATTCATTAGCACCACCTAAATGTCCACTTACAAGACTTATTGTAAAGTTATTATTTACATCAACAACAACTATAGCTGGATCTTTTGTTTTACTTTTAAGATATGGAGCTATGAATCTTACAGCTATCCCAGTAGAGCTTATAAATACAACTCCATCTAATCCTTCCATAAACTCTTTTGTTACATTTTTTAAATCTAAATTTTCTCTAGATTTGAGAAAGATTCTACAATCAATATTTTCTTTTATTTTTTCTGCAATTATATTACCCTTCTCTGTAACGCTTATTACCCCTATCATATTTTAAACCTGTGAATCTCTAAACATGTGAGCAAATGACTTATCATAAAGTTTGCTCTTTTCATATTCGCAATCTATAAAGTCCCCAACTAAAATTTGAGCACATTTTGTAATTCCAGCTTCTTTAACTTTTTCACTTATGTCATCTAATGTACCAAGAAGTACTCTTTGATCTTGCCATGTCGCTCTTTCAACTACTGCTATATTAACGTTTCTTCCATATCCACGTCTAAGTTTCTCTACAACCTTATCAATCATTGATATTGATAAGAATATTGCCATTGATGCTCCAATTCCAGCAAGTTTTTCTAAGTCTTCAGTTTCAGGAACCTTAGTTCTACCTTCCACTCTAGTTAAAATTACTGTTTGAGTTATGCTTGGAAGAGTAAATTCTTTCTTTATAGCTGAAGCTGCAGCTGTAAATGAACTTACTCCTGGAATTACTTCATATTGTATATCATATTTATCAAGCTCATCCATTTGCTCTTTAATTGCGCCATATATAGCTGGATCACCTGTATGTAATCTTACAATAGTTTTATCCTTATTATCAGCCATAACTTTTATAACTTCATCTAAAGTCATCTTTGCTGAATTATATATTTCTGCTCCCTCTTTGCAAAATGTCATATGTTCACTTGAAACTAGTGAGCCTGCATATATAACTATATCAGCCTTTTTTAGAGTTTCTCTTCCCTTAACTGTAATTAAATCAACATCTCCTGGACCTGCTCCTATAAAATAAACCATTAATTTTTCCTCCTATTATCTACTTGCTATAATTAAAGACATATATTCTCTTGAATTTATTATATCTTCTCTATTTTCTAGTATTTTTTCTCCGTCTCTTCCTACTTTTTGTACACAAACATAATCAAAGCCTTTTTCTTCAAGACACTTTACAACTTCTTCTTCTCTCTTATAAACTTTCATAATTACAACGTACTTTTCATCTTTAATATCAGAAACTCTAGCTGCTGGAAGAACTAAAAGAGGTTCATTTCCTATAACAAGAGTTCTATTTACTAAACTAGCTGCTGCACAAAAAGAAGTTATTCCTGGTATTGTTAAAACCTCTATTCCATTCTCTTTCATATGCTTTAGCATATGAATGTATGTACTATAAACATAAGGATCTCCAATAGTTAAAAATCCTACTGTCTTACCCTTTTCTATTTCACTTTTTATATATTCATAAGCTTCTTTTGCTTTTTCTACTCTATCTTTTTTTCCCATTGGAAAATGTTTAAGTACAACCTCTGTATTATCTTTTATATAATCCTTTGCAGCTTCATAGGCTACGCTTTCTGATCCTTCTACTGCAACTGGTGCTACAATAATATCACATTCTTCAATAGCTCTAACAGCTTTAATAGTTAAAAGTTCCGCATCTCCAGGTCCTACACCTATTCCATATAATTTAGCCATCTATTTCTTCCTTTCTGCACTCTACTATAAATATTGGATTATTTGCTATAAGCATTAAGCTCTTTCCCCTTGTTTTGCTTACTTGAAGCATTGTTACATCGACTTTGTAACCAATCTTTTCTACTATGGCAATAGCTTCATAAACATTCTTTAAAGTTATAAAATTCATAACAAGCTTACCTGAATTTTTAAGTAACTTATCAGAATAAATTAGAATTTCTTCTAATCCTCCACCACTACCTCCAACAAATATAGAATCAAAGATCTTTTTTTCTTCTACAAATTGTTTTAAATATTCAGTAGCTTCTCCTGTATAAAGATTTATATTTTTACAATTAAATTTCTCTATATTCTTCCTTGTAACTTCTATTGCATCTTCATCTTTTTCTATTGAATATACAGTTCCATTATTTGCGATCTTAGAACATTGTATTGTAATTGATCCTGTACCACTACCTATATCTAAAACTTTTGAATCTTCTTCTAATTCTAATTTACAGACTGAACTTACTCTTATATCCTCTTTAGTCATGGGACAATTTCCTCTTATAAACTCTTCATCCTTTATAAATTTCATCTCTTTTCCTCATTCCATTATACTTTTTCAATTATAACTACTGATAAAAGTTCATACTTTTCATCTTTTAACTTCTCAGGAATACCTATACTTATTTTTTCATCATCATAGGATAAATTTTCACCTATAATAACTTTTGATACTATATTATTTTCATATAATATCTCACAAAGTTTACTTGGATTGTTGATTCTATCAGTAAGCCATATTGAGCAATCATTTTCTTTAACTTTAATTAAAAATTCTTCTTCTCTTCCATGTAAACTTCCTAAATAAGCTGTACTCCACATTACCCCTACTTTACTAGTTAGATACTGAAATGAACTTATACCGGGTATAATCTCTATATCATCATCTAACTTTTTCTTTAAATAATTTGTTATTCCATAAAAAGTTGGATCTCCTGAAGCTATTATTGATAAACTTAAATTTTTATTTTGCTCTACGGCCTCTAATAATTCTTTTAATGATTTTACAATTATAGATTCCTTATTTAAGAAATCTATAGATTGCATGGCTCTTTCGAATCCAATTATTTTATCACTATTTTTTAAGGTTTCTAAAGCCTTTGGAAGTATATATTCTCTCTTTCCAGGGCCAAGTCCCACTATATAGATCATCTAATTCGCTCCCTCTAATGAATTCCATAAAACTTTAGGATTACATGGATCATAATACATAACTACATCACAATTTATTTCATTGTAAGTATATAATTCCAACCTTGCTTTAATCTTTTCACCTATATTTTTATATAAATCATCGAAGCCATTACCTAATAACTTTACCGCTCCCTCTGAAGTTTTTTGCTCTAAAACTTCTTTTACAAAATCTATATCATAACCTAAAAGTGCTAACTCTAATGCTATAACCTCAAGTCTTACATCACTTACTCTACTATGAGTATTAAAACATCCATAAGCCACTTTGCTAACTTTTCCTATATGTCCTACTAAAACTATATTTTTAATCTTTAAGCTAGCACAACATTCTAATGCATATCCAACATAATTTGAAATTATAACAGTTTCACTTTCTTTATATCCAAGTTGTTTGCATAGTCTTTCACCCATATTTCCAAAGGTTAATACTAAAGTTTCGTTATTTATAGCTTTTTGATTTATCTCTAGCTTAACTGATGCTTTAAGTGCATCTTCTGACATTGGATAAACTATTCCTGTAGTTCCAAGTATAGATATTCCACCTACTATACCGAGCCTCGGATTAAAAGTTTTCTTTGCAACTTCTTCTCCCTTTGGTACGAATATAGTTATTTGTACACCTTTATCTTCTGGTTTTACACTAAGAACTTCTCTTTCTATACATTCTCTTGGAACTTTATTTATTGCCGGCTCTCCTTTTGGTATAAAAAGTCCATCTTTCGTAATAGTTCCTACACCGTTTCCACCCTTTAGTACATATCCCTTATCAATAACTTTTGCTTCTGCCCAAATATCTATCCCATGAGTTGCGTCGATATCATCTCCACCATCTTTTATAATTGAACATGCTACAAAATCTTTTCCTCTTTTTATTTCATTTATCTCTAAATCAAGTACTATACCTTTTGGAGTATCAATTTTTATAGATTTAATTTCTTCATTATTAAATAACATGTAAGTTGCAGCTTTTGCAGCAGCTGATGCACAAGAACCTGTTGTATAACCACACCTTAACTTCTTTCCGTCGCTTTCAACATACAAATCAAGCATTTTTATATCTTACCTTTCATAAAGCATGTACATAAGAGCATTAATAATTGCAGTTGCAACAGTACTTCCACCTTTTCTTCCTTTAACTCTTATATAAGGTATCCCTAAAGTTTCTAGACCTTCTTTACTTTCAGCTGCTCCAACAAATCCTACTGGAACTGCAATTATAAGCTTTGGTTTTGCATTTCCACTCTCTATAAGCTCCCTTAATTTAAAAAGTGCTGTCGGTGCATTACCAAATACAAATATATCAACACCTTCACTAGAAGCTAATTCCACTCCAGCCATTGAACGTGTTATTCCTCTTTCTTTTGATAATTTATGTACTTCATCTAAATTAACATAGCATATTCCTTCTGAATTTAGTGCATTTAAAGCTCTCTTATTTATTCCTGATAAAATCATGTTAGTATCAGTATACAATTTAGCTCCATTTTTAAATATTTCTTTAGCAGCATATATTGCACCTTCACTTATTTCTAATAAGTTTTTATACTCAAAATCAGCGGTTGTATGTATAACTCTTTTTACTACAAGTAACTCTTCATCAGTGAAGTTATGTTCTCCAAGTTCACTACCTATAATTTCAAAACTTTTTTTTTCTATTCCCATTGGATCTTTTATATAGTTCATAATTCCTGTTAGAGAATCTATGTATCCTCTAACATTCACCTACTTTCTAAAATAAATTTTATTTTTCATAATTAATTATTTCTTTTAAGAAATTAATATTTCCTAAAAAATTAATATGAGGATACCCAGCTATAGTATTATTTTTCTTATACCCACATACCCATTCACTTTTATTTCCTAAATAATTCTCTTTGCTTATATTATATACTGTCTCTTCTTCTAAATTAACTTTTGATTTATGAAATTCATGACAATTAATTGTGTATAAATTTCCATTGTTATGTAGAGTTAGCTTGGAGTATCCAAATCTTTGAAGTCTCTTTGTCATCTCAGTATTTCCTTTAAAGAATCCTACCATCTTAGTCTCATCTATGCTTTCAGTAAGATACATAAGCCCTCCACATTCAGCAAAACATCTAAGTCCATTATCAAGTGCATCTTTTATACTTTTTCTCATAGACTTATTTTTTGAAAGTTCTTCTTTAAAAATTTCTGGATATCCACCCCCTAAGTATAGAAAATCTAGACCTTTAGGAAGTTCTTTATCATTTAAAGGACTAAAGTATACAACATCTCCAATACTTTTTAATAACTCTATATTCTCTTCATAATAAAAATTAAATGCCTTATCTAACGCAATACCTATTTTTATATTTTTATTTTTTAAGTTGTATTCTATACTTTTTGCTTTATATTCTTTAAATTCATCTATGAGACCTTCAAGGTCTACATAATTCTCTAATAACGAACTTGCATAATCTATTTTTTCTTTAAGGTTTGATACTTCAACACTTTGAACTAATCCAAGATGCCTACTTTTTAAATTTAAATTTTCATCCTTTGGTATATATCCAAATACCTTTACATCACAGTTTTTTTCTATAGCAGATTTTAGCATAGTGTAATAGCTAGTACTTATAGAATTTAAAACTACCCCAATAATATTTGCTTTCTTAAAATCTTTTAATCCATTTATTTCGGCACATAAAGTAACACTTTGAGCTCCTGGAGTAATTACAAGTAAAATTGGCATGTCATTAAGTTCTTTTGAAACATGATATGTTGATCCAAAAGTATCTATTCCCTTACCATCATAAAGACCCATGACCCCTTCAATTACTCCTAAATCTCCATTTCCTCTTGAATAAGTATCCTTCATGCCATCTTTACCCATTAGAAATATATCTAAGTTTCTTGAAGGTTTCTTAGTTATAAATTTATGAAAGGCGCTATCTATATAATCAGGCCCAACTTTAAATCCTTGTACCTCAAACCCTTTTCTCATTAAAGAATTCATTAAAGCTAAAGTAAAGGTAGTTTTACCACCGCCACTTCTATTAGAGGCAATAATTAAAGATTTCATATACCTTCCTCCTTATTTATCTCTTGCTTATTTTCTTAATTTCTTAGTTTCCCCACATCCTAAATATGTATCATTTTTCATATCATCTATATGATCTATATATATTTTTCTAAAAGCTTCCACTTCTCCTAGCCCATGTACATGCGCTTCTACTTCAAGCCCTTTACTTTCTAGTATTGTCTTCCATGAATCCTCTTCATCTGATGCCATATCATTCTTAACATGATCCCCTGCAACAACCATTAGCGGTACTAATTTCACCTTTTTTATATTATTTCTTTCAATTCTCTTTAATACGCTATCTAAAGTTGGGTAGCCTTCTACAGTTCCAACAAATGCTCTTTCATGTCCTTCATCATATAGCATTGTTTGAAGAGCGCCATAAACAGCATTAGAATAATGGGCACTACCATGTCCAAATAAAACTACAGCTTCTTCTTCATCACATTCTAATAATTCTTTTATGCTTTCTATGAATATTGTATAATCATTTGGAAGTTCTTCTTCTCCTTGATAGAAAAATATTGGTCTTCCAAATTTCATAGTATCGAAATGCTTTTCAAATCTAACTACATTTCCCTTTACATAATCATATTCCTCTCCAGGTATCATGTGAATAGGTTGAACTAAAACTTCATTGTATCCTAAATCTTTTAATTTCTCTAAAACTATCTCTGGTGTGTCAACTTCTATGTTATGGACTCTTTTTAACTTATTTATTATCATATGAGATGTAAAACATCTAAATATATCATATCCTTTAAATTTATCTTTTATTTCTGTTTCGATCTTTTCAATTGAATTTTCTAATGCATCTAAATAACTCGTTCCAAAACTAACTACTAATATTGCCTTTTTCATAATTCACCTCTAAAAATTTCTTGTTTTATCTAAATAATGGGAATAATTAAAAAAGCACTTCTATCCCTAAGGATAAAAGTGCTTTATATACACAAAAAAACAAGATAGGATTAAAAAAATCCATCAAAATTTTATCTATTGTACTTCCCTCCGAAGAATAGCTAACAAATTTTAGGCAGGTTTCCTGACTTAAGGGTCATCCTTGCTTAATCCTTCCCAATATATATTAGTGGTTTCTTTTAAGCTCGTCTCCTTTTACAGTAGCGGGGGCTGTAATGGAATTTCACCATTTTCCCTTTTAATAATTTTAAAAAATTATTCACCTAAAACTAAATTATTTAATTTTACTATTTCTTATTTTTTAATTATATATTATATCTGTTTTTTATTCAATAAATATATTTTCTAATTCTTAGCTAAAAGTTCTAAGCTTTCTCCTTTATCCTTCTCATTTTTATCTTTTAATAAAAATGAAGCAAAAAAACCTATTAGAAGAAGTACTGCGGCTATAAAGAAAGCATAATTAAATCCATGAACTAACGCCATAGCATTATCATTTAAATTTGTTACTCCCTGTATTCCGTCTAAATAATTATTTTTCTTTGTTGTCATCAAGCTAACAAATAAAGATGATCCCATAGCAGCCGCTATTTGTTGAAGAGTATTTATAACAGCTGTTCCATGAGGATATTGTATTGGCTTTAGTTGATTTAAACTATTTGTCTGCGATGAAGTCATAACAAGTGGCATGCCAATATTAAGTATGCATAACAATATAATTACATTTGTACAACTTGTATTTATATTAACTCTTGATAATAAATAAAATGAAACTGTCAAAATAATAAATCCAAAAGCAACTAATTTTTTCGCACCAAATTTATCATATAAATGTCCTGTTATTATAGATACAAAGGCGTTTATTAAGCCAGCTGGTAATATAGCTAATCCAACTTGGAATGGTGACATATTATATAATCCTTCTAAATACATCGGCATAACAACTAATGTTTCAAATAGAGTCATCATAGACACCATAACAAATATTACACCAAGTCCATATGTTGAAGATTTAAATACTCTTAAATCAAGCATTGGCTCTTCTAATTTAAACTGTCTTAATGAGAATAAGATTAATGATAGAATTCCTATTAAGAAAAATACTAATGTCTTACTAAAATTATTATTTCCTAAAGTACTAAAGCCTACTATAATTCCTCCAAAGCCTAATGTTGATAAAATTATTGATATTACATCTATTTTAGGTTTTGTTATTTCTGTAACTTTTTCTAAATATCTATATCCAAGTATAATTGCTAATATTGCTAATGGAATTTCCACGATAAATAAATATCTCCATGATAATTTTTGAATTATAATACCTGATAAAGTAGGCGCTATTGACGGTGCAAATAATATTACAAAAAGTCCAAGTCCAACAGCTGCGCCACGTTTTTCTGGTGGATTTATAACAACTATTGTATTCATCATTATTGGTACAAACATTCCTGTTCCAGATGCTTGTATTAATCTACCTAAAAGTAATATTGTAAAGTTTGGTGCTGTAGCCGCTATTATAGTTCCTAATAAAAACAATGACATTGCTACTATATACAGTTGCTTTAAAGTAAATCTTTGAATTAAAAAAGCAGTAACTGGAACTAATATCCCTATAACTAAAAGATATCCTGTACTTAACCATTGAACAGTTTGTGCACTTATATTAAACTCTTCCATAAGTTTTGGAAGTGCTACATTTATTATTGTCTCATTCAACAAGGCCATGAACCCTCCAAATAGTAATACTGCCATAACCTTAAATATTTTTTCTTTTGATTGCATTTTCTAAACCTCTTTCTTTAATTAGACCAGTCTATATAATTTTTCCAAAAAAATATTATTAAATAAAATATATAAAGATTATTATAATCTTAAAAAGTTTTATAATAATCTTTATTCTAATAGAATTTTATTTTATATAGCTATTTATAATCATCTTTATTTTATCAGCAACAAGTAAAAGTGAACTATTATCTTTTTTAGTAAGAGACATTACTATTGCTCCCTCTATCATTATCTGTATTATTCTACTTATTTCTTTTGAATCATTTTCTGATATTCCAAGTTCTAATAATCTTTTATAATATAAAGATTCCCATTCTAAAAATGTATCCATACAAGCTTCTCTAAGAATTTCATTGGTCTGTGAAGCTTCTAATGCCAAAAGACTAACTGTTACTCCTTTGACTACTTCTTCTCTATCTACTATATCAGCTACATTTAAGATAACTTTTTGTATGCCTTCAATAGGGTTATTACTTAAATAAAGATTTTCTTTAATCTCTTCTTTTATATTGTTTTTAACTACTTTTATAGCTTCCAATGCTAACTCTTCCTTACCCTTTGGAAAATAATAATAAAGTGATCCTTTTGGTGCTTTACTTACCTTTAATATCGAATTTAATCCAGTAGCATGATATCCATTAGAGAAAAATAATTTTGATGCTGAATTTAATATTTTACTTCTTGTATCTATCTTTTTATCCAATTTAAATACCTCATTAGTTTTATTATACCGATTGGTCTATATATAAAATACATTCTGAGATTTAAATTGTCAAATATAATTTTTAGAATATATTAAAAAATTAGGAGTAGACCTCTAAATAGTTATAAAGTTCTACTCCTAAAATATTTTACTCTATTGCTTTTGTTCACCTAATATTTTTTCTAACTTTTCTACTATTGCGTCATCCATCTTCTTCATATATTCATTGAATACTTTTTCGCAATTTAAGAATGGTGATAATACACATGCTCTTAGGATTGTTACCTTTTTAACCCTCTTCCATTCTTCTGTTGAAATTCCACAATTATTAACAAATTTAAGTGGTGAATCACCGTAATCTTCTACTGTAAAGTCAGTATGTGAAGTTAAAAAGTCATTTACATATAAAGCTTCCTTTACATATGAAGCTTCTTCATAAAAATCATGATTTAAATCATTCATTACTTTTAAATCTTTATTTCCTCTTACATTAAATACAAAGTCAACCATATTAAAATCTGGTTCAACTAAAGGATAAACATCTACTATCTTATCTCCAACTTTATATGACTTTTGCATTTCTAATTTATGATAAAGCTTGTAAGCTCCTTCATTGCCTGCGCCTATAAGTTTACCATAGCCTGTTATATTAAGAGGTAATACTTTGTGAGCGGTCCAAACTGAAGCTGCTGTAGCACCTGCTTTTGATCCTTCAAGCATAAATGCACCAAGAAGTGATGGTATATCAGCTCCCTTTTCAAATACGTATGTTGCAAAGTAAGAAATTGAATCTCTCATTCTCTTATCTCTTACAATTATTCCTCCTGCTGAATATGGTATATATCCCATCTTATGTGGATCGATTGTAATTGTATCTGCCTTCTCCATAGATTTAAATGCATTGTATACATCATTTGATGGCCATGGTGTGCTTTCATCTAATATAGCTCCATGCTCTAGCATTTTTTCTTTTAATTTATCCTCTTTAATAAATGAATAATCATCATCTAAGAATATAGATCTCGCATATCCACCATAGGCTGCATCTACATGTACATAGAAATTAATTCCCTTCTTTGAGAATTCATCTCTTATTTCTATAATCTTATCAATATGGTCTATTGCGCCTTCTTCTGTAGATCCAACAACTCCAACAACTCCAAGTATAGGAATTTGTTTACTTGTATATTCTTCAATTGTCTTTCTAAGTTCATTCATATCCATTCTGTAATGATGATCAACTTTTACTGGAACAACCGCTTCTACTCCAAGACCAAGAATATCGCCAGCTTTAAGCCATGAATAATGTTTTGTTTGAGGTATTAGCCATTTTCCAAGCTTACCTATCTTATCTCCCATCCCTCTTGCAGAATGTTCTTTTATTTGGTCTAACATCTCTCCTGCGTTATCCATAAGATCAAGTATTTCAGAAACACTCATATTTAAAAGTTCCCATTCTGATTTACCATCTACAAGCTCTGGCATAACCTCTTTTACTGCAAGTGGAATAGATTTTATATTTCTTGCATACCATAAGCCCTCATAATTTGCTATGGATCCATCTGCACAAATATGCCCCCATCCATCATCATTATAACTCACTAATTTACAGAAATCTTCTCCAACATCTTCTTCCATTTGAGATGTAGCAGGTGAAGATTCATAGGCAACATTATTACCGTTATATAACATAGCAGCAAAATAACCTAATAATGCTGGCATTAATGTTTCTGAATTCATATGTCCTAAAAATCTTGGTGAATGCCATGGAACAGAACCTGCTCTCAATTTTGATGATAATTCAATCAATACCTCTTTAAGTCTATCTTTACTTACTACAAAGCTTTCTTTGCGTTCATCAGAAACTTTAATTATAGTATCATCTTCTGGATGAAAATTCTTTCTCCACTCAGCATGGTCATTAAATAATCTTAAAAGACTTTCTTCAAAAAAATCTTCATTTTCTGATTTAGGTCCTAAAAACATAGCTTTTAAATTAATATCCTCATTATTTTCTAAAATATCAGTACCTTTTTTAACGTCCTTTTCCATTATCTCTAATCTCCTTTTCTTTTGGTTTCTTCCATGAGTCTTTCTTAAATGCGTATATAATTAATGGTGAAATAAAACATACTATAGTTCCAATTACTTGGAATGCAATATACATAGTATCACCCTCTGGTGGTATAGAACTTGGAGGTATAAGGCTAACTACTATGGTTATGATTACACCAATCATAGCTAATATACATGTAATCCACATACCAGCTTTCCCACCTGGGATAGTAAAGGCTCTATGTACATCTGGCTTTTTATATTTTAGAATTATTTCAGCAAGTATTATAAATATATAAACTATACTATAAAGAATAGTTGTCAATATAAGTACCATAAAGAAACTATTATTAACATCTGGTACTACAACATATACAATTGCTACTAATGACACAACAATTGCTTGAATAAGTACAAATGTTATAGGAACATCACGTCTTGTTCTCTTTTGAAATATAGGTGGTAAATTCCCTTCTTCTGCAACCTTTATCATAGCTTTTGAAGGTCCAAGTACCCATGCACTTAATTGTGCAAGAACACCAATAGCTATCATTCCTGCAATAATATTTGTAAGCCATGGCATTCCAAGTTCATTAAAATAAATTTGGAATGGTTGAGTTATATTTGATAACTCTATCTTATCTGAAGGTATTGTATTTGCCTCTGTAAGCCCTGCAATAAGGTTAAATATTATAAGTAATCCCATTGATAGAAATACTGATATTGGATAATTTCTTTTTGGGTTCTCTATATTATTTGCATGAACTGATGCAATTTCAAGACCTGAAAATATAAATATTATTCCTGAAAAAAATGATAATTTGTCTAAAGATGCTAAACTTGGTATTGCTGTTTGAACGTTAAATGGTCCTAAATAGACATTTCCATGTTTAAATGTCCACCATAAGCCTAAAACAACTAATGCAACAAAAGGTATATATATACCAACTACTGCACCTATACTTCCTACTACTTTACCCATATCAAATTTAAAGTTTAGTAGAGTTACAGTCCAGTAAGAAATTACTATTATAATGAATATAAACATATTATTTTGTGCAAGTTCAGTTCTTCCTATTGCATAAGCAAGCATTACGCCAACAGTAGAACTTACCATAACCATACCAAAGAATAATTGAACCCATAAAAGCCATGCAGTTACAAATCCCCATCTTTCTCCTAATGCTTCTTTAACCCAAACTTGAGATCCACCTTCCTCTGGCCATCCAGTTGCTAGTTCAGCTGCAATAAGTGAAATAGGTATTGCAAAAAGTACTGCTGCACCTATCATAAAGAATATCTGTTGCCAACCAACAATTGCTAATGTTGGTACACTTCTAACACTTCCATAAAAAGCTATACTTATACCTACTAATTGAAATAGAGTAAGCTTTTTATTTCTATTTTCTAAGTCTCCCATACTCTTATTCACATCCTCTTCTTTTGCTTTATACTTTTAATATTTGGATAAATATATTTTTATAAATTACCACCATCCTTTATAAAGACTTATGTTATAGTCTTCCTCTAACTAAATTTATTATGTGTTACATTTTTTACTTTAATACAACTAATAATTTCCTATAAAACCATATAGAAATTTTGTCAAAAAAAGAAAGTAGAAAAATAAATTTATTTTTCTACTTTCTTCCTTACTTTTATAAACTAATATTTTTTATTTAAGATTTATTTCCAAATGATAAAAACTTATCTTTTCCACTTCATAAGTATTTCTTCTTTTAATGTTGCTGAGTCTATTGATTCACTAACTATTTCAAATCCTTCTCTTTTATAAAACTTTAAGGCTCTTACATTTTCCTTGAAAACATTTAATGTTAAACTATTTAATTCATTCTTAACTGTATCAACAAGTTCCCTACCTATGCCCTGTCCTTGACTATCATTAGCTACAAATAATCCCCCTATAAAATTATTATTTAGTATACTAATAAATCCCTTTATAATATTATCTTCTTTGTAAATATAAGTTTTTGATATAGGTATATATTTATTTCTAACTATATCTTGTGATTCTATCCAATAATTTTCATCAATAAAATCATGAGATTTTATTGTACTTTCAACCCAAATTTTCATAATTTCATCTATATCTTTTTTATTAAACAAAAAAATGTTATTTCCCACGCTTAAACTCCCCTTTATTTAAATGTTATATACCCTATAATTAAGTTATTTTATCATCAACTATATTTATATACAAGTAAAAGGGGAGTTAAATTACATTATACTTAATTTAAAATATTCTACTTGTTTTATCTAAAGTTTCTCTAATTAATTGAATCTCATCTTCTGTTAATATAGTTATTTTACTAATAGCTTTATTATCCATTCCCATTATTATAGCTGTCCTTGCAGCTTCTACTGCATTACTTCTGTCTCGTTTGTTTTTTAGGTTATTATCAGAATTATTCATATATAAAACCTCCTTACTTGATATATATTAAAAAGATTCACTAGTTTATACTTGCTCCTATACTTATTATTTAATATATGTTTATTTTTTATTATTTCCTATAATATTTCTAATATAATTGAAGATTATAAATCATTATATTAGTTAATAATACTATTAGAGGTGATTTTATGAATACATTGGAAATAGTTATAATATTGATTCTTATTATAACTATCTTAAAAATTATTACTCCATTAATTAATAAGGCAACTACTTTCAATGATGAAAAAATTAAGTTTAAAGTTAAGATGAAAAAAGAAAGTATAACTAATTTAACAGGCATAGAGTTTGAATATTTTTGTAGATGGCTTTTTGATGATATTTATCATTATAGAGATGTAATTGTAACACCTTCTGAGAATGATGGTGGAGTAGATTTAATTCTAACAGATGAAAACTTTGAAAAAACTTACGTAGAATGTAAAAGATATACAACTACATATGATTATAAAGATGATAAAAAAATAAAAAATTATGACTTTATGATAGGTAGAGAAATATGCCAGAAATTAGTTGGTGCAATGATGTCTAATGGAATAAAAAAAGGAATCATTGTAACTACCGGTGAAATACATCCTAATGCTGATAAATACATATCTGATCTTAATGAAAATAGTGATTTAGATATTAAATTTATAACTTTACATGAAATAGTTAAAATTCTTGATGCATATTCAGAATCAGAAAATTATTATATAAATATTGAAGTTTAGTTTTTTATAATTAAGCTTTCAAATTTTAAAAGTGTAGGAATTTTCCTACACTTTTTACTTACATATATTTATATATCTTTTAAAATTATTTTTTAGAATAACACCTTTATCTATAATTTCAAATCCCGATTCATTTATCATTTTATCCATATTTTCAAAGGTTATTATTATTGCTTTATTTGATATTCTTCGTGTTGTATCTATTATTTCCTGTTGCTGAGTAACTGTAGTTTTAGTAAATAATCCATAAGGCATATCTACAATAGCAATATCAAAATGATCTTTTATATCATGCATGTTACCTTTAATAATAGCTCTATCATATCCTAATGCCTTCATATTTTCCTTAGCATTACATGCTATTTGAGGGTTAATCTCATATCCTATTATATCTAATCCCATAGACTTTCCTTCAATTACCACAGTTCCAACACCACAGCAAGGATCTATTATCTTTTTATTCATATCTTGACCAACTGCTATATTTACAACAGTTCTCGCTACTCTTGTACTTAATGCATTAGAGTATGAAAAAGGTTTTTTATCATGACTAAGCCACTTACAATCATCCTTTTCATATATTCCAAATATCCACTTTCCATGAATCTTTATTAATCCTAGTACAATTTTAGGCTTATGAATATTAGGTATACCCTCTATAGACATTCCTATTTTTCTCATAGATTCTAATCTTTCTTTATAGCTAGCTTCATTTTTATCAAGTCTTATAAAATTTACTTTAAAATCTTCAAAAGACATGTTATCTTCTTTAATTTTTTTAACTACTTCTTCAAGTGTATCTTCTATATATATAATCTTTATACAGTGTTTTATAAATGGACTTCTAGATGGACTAATATAAACTTTTGAAAAAAATTCTTTACTATCATCCTCTTTTCCAAATAAATATTTCATTTCCATCCGGCATAAATCTTCTTCATACTCTGGATAATTTATAACATAAAAGTACCTTTCAAATTCTATATTATTCATTAAAATATACTCCTAATAATTCGTTTAGTAATCTTTTAATCTTTCTAGTTCTTCTTCTGTAAGATTGCGCCAGCTACCTTTCTCTATGCCAGTTATACTTATATTCATTATTCTTATACGTTTAAGACTTATAACGGTATATCCAAAAGTTCTACTCATTCTTCTTATTTGTTTGTTAAGACCTTGGGTTAATATTATTCTAAAAGTATCATCATTTATTCTACTAACTTTGCAGGGTCTTGTCTTAACATTTAATATCTCTACTCCATTTGACATTCCATATATAAAATCATCATTAAAAGGCTTATCTACTCTAACTATATATTCTTTTTCATGATTATTCTCAGACTCTAATATCTTATTTGCGACATCTCCATCATTAGTCATTATTATCAAGCCTTCAGATTCTTTATCAAGCCTTCCTACAGGAAATATATAATTCTTATAATTCATAAACTTAATTATATTATTCTCTACATCTTCTGCGGCAGTACAAGTAATCCCTTCTGGCTTATTTAGTGCTATATATACCTTTTCTATAGGTTTTAAAGGCTTATTATCTAAAAGTATTTCATCATTTTCTTCTACCCATTGCCCTTTAATACATAGCTTTCCATTAACTATTATTCTGTTCTCCTCAATAAGTCTATTAGTTTCTTTTCTTGAACAAATGCCATAATTGCTAAGTAGTTTATTTATTCTCATCTAAAAATCCTGTCCTTTTAATTAAATTTAATAATCACTTCCAGCTAAATGTCCTGTTGAATATGCTATTTGAAGATTATATCCTCCTGTTTCAGCATCAACGTCCATAACTTCTCCTGCAAAGAATAATCCTTTTATTACCTTAGATTCCATAGTTGAAGCATTTATTTCTTTGACATTAACTCCTCCACTTGTAACCATGGCTGCCTTTATAGTTAGTGTTTCTTTTACTGTAAGTTTCATTTCTTTTATATAATTAATAAGCTTTAGTTCATCTTCTTTTTTAAGGTCACTAGGCTTAACTTCAGTTAAGTTTAGAATTTCTAAAATTTCTTTTATAAAGTTTTGTGGAAGTGACCCTTTTAAATTATTTAGTATACTTTTATTAGGATTACTTCTAATTATCTTAGATATATCCTCTTTAGATTTATCTGATAAGAAATCTAAACTTATTTCCATTTCACCTTTTTCTAGTTCCTTATTAATATAGGAAGATAATTTTAATACTCCTGGACCTGATATACCAAAATGAGTAAAGATCATATCTCCAACAGTTTCAATTTTTCTCTTTTTTATTTTAGTAGTAAATATAACTTCTTTCATTGAAACACCTTGAAGATTTTTTACAAACCCTTCTTTTGTAACTAATGGAATAAGTGCTGCATATAAAGGCTTTATTGTATGCCCGTGTCTTTCTAAAATTTCAAACATACTTCCATCTGAACCTGTTTGAGGATGGCTCTTTCCACCAGTTGTTACTATAACTTTATCTGCATATATCTTTTTTCCTTCATTAACTATAACACCTTTAATCTCTTCATTTTCTACTATTAAATCTGAGACTTCTGTATTATACATTATCTTAACATTATTTTTTGCAAGATCTTTTTTAAATATCTCAATTACTTCTTCTGCTTTATCACTTTCTGTATATACCTTTTGGTCATATTCAACTTTATACTTTAAATTATTTTCACTAAAGTAGTTTAAAATATCTAAGTTAGAAAAATCATAAAAGGCGCTATATAAGAACTTTTTATTACTTACTACCTTATCAAAAAATTCTTCAATATCTCTATTATTTGTTATGTTGCATCTTCCGCCACCAGTAAGTCTAAGTTTCTTACCAATTTCATTGTTTTTTTCAACTAATATTACTTCATTGTTTTTTGAAGAAGTAATAGCTGCCATAATACCAGCAGGTCCTCCTCCAACGACTATAACCTTTGCCATAAAATCTTACTCCTATCTTAAGTAAATTTATCTAAATAAATTATTTAATTCATTTTTATATATAATATAATCCCTATATTATACTATATATAAAATTTGAACAAGTATATATAATTTTACTTTTAATAATGAAATTTAAAAAAGTGTAGTATATATACTACACTTTTAAACTTTATTGCTCTCTTATAACTTCTACCATATATCCATCTGGATCAGTTACAAAGTAATATTTAGGTTTCTCACCTGGTAATCCTTTTAAATCAGTAACTTTATATCCAAGTGAAATATGTTTTTCTCTCATTCCTTCTAAATCTTTAACTCCAATAGCCGTATGACTAAATCCATTTCCTATTTCATAAGGCTTTTCAGTATTATAGTTATAAGTAAGTTCTATTTCATATCCGTCAACTTCATTTGATAAATAAACAAGAGTAAATTTATGCTCTGGGAAATCCTTTCTTCTTGTCTCTATAAGTCCTAAACCTTCCTTATAAAACTTTAAAGATTTTTCTAAATCCATAACTCTTATACATGTGTGTAACATTTTCACTGACATATTTACAACTCCTTTTCATAATTATAATAATTATATTTTATCATATAAATTAATATAAAATTTAGTAATATATTAATTTAATATATTACTTTATTAAAGGATAATGATTTTCATTTTCGTATATTTTAATATTTATGCTATAATATAAGCATTCTTAATATATTGGGAAGGGGGAGTCTTTCATGTGGATTGTATATGCTATTATGTCTGCTGTATTTGCTGCAATAACTTCAATTTTTGCTAAGATTGGTATTAATGGAATTAATTCAAATTTAGCAACTGCTATTCGTACAATTGTTGTCCTAATCTTAGCGTGGGGAATTGTATTTACTACTGGAACTCATAAAGATATTAAAAACATATCAAATAAAAGTATGCTTTTTTTAATATTATCAGGTCTAGCAACAGGCTTATCATGGTTATTTTATTATAAAGCTATACAAATGGGGCAAGTAACAAGTGTTGTTGCTATAGATAAATTAAGCATTATAATAACAATTGTTTTAGCATTCTTTATACTAAATGAGCAAATAACAGTTAAATCAATTTTTGGAGGTATTTTAATAGCTGCGGGAACGCTTATTATGGTCTTATAATTTATTTACTTAATCTAATATTGTAATTTGTTTTTATACAAGTTAATAAATATATAATTCATAAAATAAAGACTTAGATATATAAATATTAAATTCTCTCTAAGTCTTTATAATATTAACCTATATGTTCAATAAGTATCTTTAATCCCATAAGTATTAAAATTATTCCTCCAGCAACTTCTGCATACTTTTGGAGAATACAGCCTAACTTTCTTCCAATTAAAACAGCTATCATACACAATACAAAAGTTGTTATTCCTATTATAGAGATTGCAGGTAATATACTAACATTTAAAAATGCAAAACTTACCCCTACGGCTAATGCATCAATACTTGTGGCTATTGCAAGTAGTGTTAAATTTTTATTACTTAATCCTTTTTCTTCTATTAATTCTTCTTCAACTGAAACTTCATTAGCTATGTCATCTTCATCTAGGCTACAATTTTCTTTTTCTCCTTTAAATGATTCATAAATCATCTTTCCACCAATAGCTCCAAGAAGAATAAATGCGATCCAATGATCAAAAGATTCAATATAATCTCTAAAATACCTTCCAGCAAACCACCCTATAAATGGCATTATAGCTTGAAATCCACCAAAAAATACTGCTATCTTTAAAGCATTTTCAAGTAAATTTTTCTTAAGGCTCATTCCCTTTGCAAGTGCCACAGCAAATGCATCCATAGATAAACCTATTGCCGTCATAAAAATTGATAAAAAACTCATATAATTTCTCCTCTTAATTTATTCTACTCATTTATCACAAAAAAATAAGACTTATGCGTAGCAAAAAAAACTACGCATAAGTCTCGCTATTTAATATTAAGCCAGAACCTTTCCCGTTCAATATGTTGACTTAATAACTCTTCACAATTCATTATAGAGCTAACTACTCCCTTATACAAATGAGTATATATTAATTTTACCATATTATATTATCAGAATTCTTTCATGAAATCAATTAAATTTTTAAAATAAACTTATCTATCGCTTTAGCCACTCCACTATTTTCATTAGTACCTGTTATGTAATCAGCATATTTCTTAATTTCTTCCGATGCATTATCCATGACAACAGAAAATCCTGCTTCTTTAAGCATTGATAAATCATTTCCACTATCCCCGATACACATTATCTCTTCTTTTTTTATTCCAAGTTTTTTTGCTAATATTTTAACTGCACTCCCTTTTGACGTACCTTTTGCCGTAAGTTCTGCACACCCTCCCCATGAATAAGCTATATCTACATAATCACTTAATTTATCTATATCTTTTTTAGCATCTTTAATGGTGCTGCTATCTTCATCTTCTATTATTATAAGCTTTAATATGTCAGATTCATATTCTTTAAATGCATCTCTAAAATCATCTACTTCATAAAACTTAATTTGTTCATCTATATCTACCCACTCATTCATTACTCTATGGCTATCATCTTCTGGAATTTTAGTATCACTTATTATTCCATAAGGTGTATCAAAATAAGCTAAAAATTTATGTTTTTTTATTACCTCATATATTTTATCTAAGGCTTCTCTATTTAATACAGATTTAAATATAACTTCATCCGTATCTTTTCCCCTTATATAAGCTCCATTTGAACATATTAAAGGTGCCTTTATTCCAGTAATCTTTGCATATATTCTTGCTGATGCAAAGATTCTTCCTGTTGATATTGCAATATTAACTCCTAAATCTGTTGCTTCTTTAAGGGCTTTTTTATTTTCTTCACTTACCTCATGATATTTATTTAATAACGTTCCATCCATATCTATACATACTAACTTATACATACTGTTATAAATCCACCTTTCAAACCTTAGATATAAATTTATATCTATTTTGTCATAATATCCCTGTAAAATACACTTTTCATACATCTTAATTATATCATAAACAAAGAGAAGCAATTCAATAATAAATTTCTTAAATTGCTTCTCTTTATTTTCATCATATATTCTTAAATATCATCATAGTGATCATCAAGTTCAATTTCTTCACATGTTTCTAATATGGTATCTAACCCTTCATAATCTTCTAATTTAAGTGATTTGTTGCTATGTTCTAATTTATTTAAAAGAATATTCTTTTCACACTTTAATATATCTGAATCTTTTATTTCTTTAATAACATCATTAGTATTAAACATTTTAATAATCCCGTTTTCATATCCTGATGCAAAATTTGCTTCACCTTTTGCCAAATCATCATATTCTAAATCATATTGCTTGCAGTATTCTTCAATGCTATATTTATTAAATTCTTCAGACATACCAATTGCTTCTCTAATACTATCTACCTGCTTTACTTCTCCTTCTGGAAATAAAATTACTACTCCATCTCTCATATCAAACCCTCCATTAATGTGAATTTATTTATAAATTCATTGTATCTCATAATTAAGATTTAAATAAAAATATTCTATGTATATTTTGTGATATTTTAAATTTAAAATAATATTTTTTCTTCTATAATCTACATATCATTATAATCTTTAAATGCTTCATGCTGAACATGCATTCACTTATAGATTTTACTTATTTATATTTATAGTATAAATTAATCACCAATCATTAATAAGCTAATACCTTAGATTAGTCAAGTATCAAGCTTATATTTCATATAATAAAATAATAGCACTATAATTACATAGTTTTTGTAATAACATAAGGAAGGTATAACTATGAGTAGCTTAATAGATATTAATCTTAAAAAAAATTTATTTGAACTTGAAAATTCTTTAGATGACAGTGAATTGATTAAGGGATATTTTGAAACAACAAATTGTAGTGCTGAAAAAGAAAGAAAAAGTCCAATTTCAGGTGGAGGACTTTTTGGATATCTATTTTCTGATGAATGGATATGGAATACCATATTTGTATTAACTAATAAAAATTTATATTTAATTAATACAAAAGAAAACTTTGAAAAAGTTTCTTTAAATAAGATACCTATAGAAAGTATAGTTTCTATAAATGTATTTAAACACAATGAAAATCCAATAATAGAATTGAAAATTAAGGGACACTCAAAAATACAATATACTCCTTTATCAACTAAATATTTAGATGTTCTGAAAAATATAAATAAAGTTAATATTTATGAAAATCAAAAGCCTAAAGTAATTAATACTGATAATTTATTATTTTCATATTCTATAGTTGCTGTATTGTTATTAGTTAGCATAATTATATTGTATATTTTAATATAAATTTTTATATTAATATCAATTCATAAGGATTTAAATATTCATAGTCTTTTATTTTATAATAAATTAAAAAGAAACTTCTATTAAATTAAGAAGTTTCTTTTTTATATTTATTTCATTTTTTCAGGTTCCTTATATTTTATGCCTTTAGTATCAACTTTAATTGATTCAATAACTACAGGCTCTTCTGGTTTATCATTAGCTCCTGTTTTAATGCTTTCAATCTTATGAAGCACATCAAGCCCTTCTGTAATCTTTCCAAAAGCAGCATATTCTCCGTCTAAGTGTGATGCTGCTTTTGTCATAATAAAGAACTGACTTCCAGCTGAATCTTTATCTCTAGACCTTGCCATAGAAAGTATTCCTTCTGTATGCTTTATATCATTATCAAAACCATTTGAAGAAAATTCTCCTTTAATACTATATCCAGGTCCTCCAGTACCAACACCATCTGGATCTCCACCTTGTATCATAAAATCAGGAATTATTCTATGAAATGTTAACCCATTATAGAAACCACTATTAGCTAATGCTATAAAATTATTAACTGTATTTGGAGCCTTATCTGGATATAATTCTCCTTTCATTGTTCCAAATCCTTTAACTTCAATAGTAACTGTAGGTAAACCTTTTTTATTACCCTCATTCTTATTTTCTGTAGATTTATTATTACTCTCTTCTACATTCTTTCCCTGCTCTTTATTTTCATCTTGCTTACTGTTATTGCCACACCCAACTAGCATAAAGCCAGATATTATTAATATTGATAATACTAATAATTTAAACTTCCCTTTTTTCACTAGTATTTCTCCCCTTTCCTTTTATATATACATATTGTACCATATTATACTTTACATATTTACTCTATTTACAATTTTTTAATACTATTATTTTACCTTTACCTCAGTTGTATTAACACCTATAAAGATATTTTTATCTTTATAGGTGTCTATGTATTATTTATTATTTCAAATATTTTTTTGACGAATTTTTGACGAATTAAGTAAACCTATAAATAAAACCAACTTTATATAATTGACTTATATTTAATTGTGTTTATAACAATAAAACATCATTCTGTATTGAATGATGTTTTATTTATACTTTCTTACTTAAATAATACTACAAGCTTACATTTTTAAACTTTGCCTATACTCTAAAGCTTCTGCCATTTTGGTAAACCTAATATCTCCGTTCAATTTATTATTAACAACCTTTTCTATATCTGATAAACTCACCTTGAAAAATTCTTTTCTTAAATTAACTTTATTCAATCTATTAGAATTAAATTTATTATGCAATTCTTTTTCTAAAGCTGGAGCATCGTCACTATAAATCATAGCATGTACATCAAATTTAAAAGGCACAGAAGCGTCACTTAGTTCTTTAATTCTATTCATAGGTTCTAGCCTTCTTGTTAACCCAATCTTATAGACATCTTCACCAAATGATCCTACATTTGATATTACATATACATATCCTGATCTTGTTTGCTGAGCCATTGATTTTGCTCTTTGCATTTTTTCTTCAGCTATTTTCAAATTCTCCTCAAGAGTTTTTATTTGCATTTCTAATTTTTCTTTTTCTTCATGATTTGCTTTATTAAATTCTACTCTAACTTTTTCCAAAGCTCTTTGATACAGTTTTTCTTCCTTTTGAGCCTCTTTCTCTAATTTTACTATTTCGGCCTGAACCTTAGCTTCTTCTCTCATCTGTTCCTTTATTTCCCTTTGTTCTTCTCGTTCCTCTTGAATTTTCACTAAATATTCATATTGTAATTGTAACTCTTCTATTTTCAACTTGAAAAACTCACTCGTTATACTAATATTATAACAATCTATCAATTTATTAATTTGAACCATAGCATTTTCTAATTTTTTTCTACTATTAACCATATTGCTAATAGTTAGCTTGTTTATTACTAAGTCTGACTCGTTATTAAATGCCCTCAATGCTAATTTACATAAATTATTAACAGCTCTGTTTTTTTCAGATTTATTCATCGAATAATTCCAAATATAGTCTACATTTTTAATGGTTATGGCTAGTCCGTTTCTTATAATCTCCCTTTGATTGTCCTTATTTACCTTTAATTGAAAATTATATTCTTCTGATAATTCATATTCATATTTTTTTTCAAATATTCCAACCTGAAAAGTGTATAACTCCTTTTCTAATTCATTATAATCTAATATCTCATTAGACATACTTATTTTTTCATTTATATGTTTTAATTCTTCCTTTGATGATTCTATTTTAAGTTGTAGGGTATCTCTAACGTTATTAAAATTAACTATATCTTCTAATGTACTATTCTGATTTTTTAATTCATCAATTTTAATATGTTCTAACTTAACCTTATCCTTTATTTCTTTTAATTCACTTTCTTTTTCTTTTATTTTAGAATCTAAATTACTTGAAATGCTTTCTTTTTCTTTTCTACTTAAAATAGCCTTATCATCTTCTTTAAGTTCGTTGTACATTATAATCATAATAAGCACAGTTACAAATCCAGCTAAAGGAACAACCGCTGAAATAACCCCTATAATTATTGCTATAATAATCAACGCTTTATATTTTGTATTCATATTTACCTCCTAGATATAATATTTACAATAACATTCAATATTCTACAATATTTTTCTTATAATAACAATATAACCCATATAAATATTGATAAATTTATAATTCAAATCTAAAAATGTCTATAATAAAAAAGGTGGTAAGATAAACTTACCACCTAAATAACTATTTTCTAAATAAAGCTTTCCAAGTATTCTTACCAATAACACCATCTGGATCAAGTCCATTTGCTTTTTGGAATGCAATAACAGCCTTTTTAGTTCCCTCAAAGAACTTTCCATCTATTCCATTTGTACTATATCCTAATGCATTTAATCTCTTTTGAGCTATTTTTGTTATATTTCCCCTTGCTCCATATCTAATTATAGGACAACATTTTAATGTATTTTCTCCAAAGTAACTATCAACTTTTATACTTCCGAATCCTTGGTCGTTTATCTCTTCTTGAAGTTCTTTTACTATAGGTCCACTTATTGATAATTCCCATAGTTCTTTTTTACTTGGATTTGATGGCTTAGTTGGTTCTGTTGAATTAACAGTATCAACTACAGCCTCTGCTATAGCTTTCGCAATCGCTTTATATCCTACTTGTAAGTACTTATTTGCATCATCTGTATCTACAAAACAACATTCTATAAGCATACTCTTAGCTTTTGTTTTTCTAATTACATAAAGGCCTGTACCTTCTTTTACTCCTCTATTTATAAATCCTAACTTAGAAATATTTTTACATACCTCTACTGCATCAGCGTATTGTCTACCTTTATAAGTATAAACTTCTACACCTCTACCACCACCTGCATTAAAGTGAATTGCTATAAACCAATCTAAATCTTGTCTATTGGCTTGTCTTACTACCAGCTCTAAGCTTTGTGATGTGCTACTAGCTTTATCTATAGTACAGTTAACAACATTAACTCCACTATTAGCTAATAATCTTCTAAGTTCTCCTCCAACCATTCTTGTTTCTTTACCTTCTACTATTCTACCTACTGCTCCACTTCCTGGTCCTGAAATAGTATGTCCATCATTTACTCCCATTGTTAATTTACTCATTTTAATTCCTTCTTTCTTTTAATTAATTTTTATATAAAAAGGCAATAAAATAAGAACTATCTCTAGTTCCTTCTATTGCCTTAATCTATTTTTTTTATGTCTCTATCTTCACTTTCCATTTCTTTCTCTGTCTGCTTTTTAAGTTGATTACCTAATACTGCCACGCCAGCACAACATATCCCTTGTAGTGTTGCTGTTACTAATAGATTTGATGTTATATCTTTATCTACTATATTTAATCCTACAGAGAAGATTATACCAACTAATATTAATATCCAAGGTATACTCCAATCTTTCATAGGACTTTTCTTTAAGCAATACCCAATAAACCATAACCCAGCTACAACTATTAACATATTTTCTGGTATAAATTTAATTATATTTTCCATTTTAATTACCTTCTTTCTTTTAATTTTTTTTTATATAAAAATAAGCCTTATTTCTAAGACTTTATAAATTCATATGTTTGCTCAAATATATCAGGCTTGCAAGGGTAAAATTCTCCTTTTACACCCTTAATAATATAATCACCTACATTCGCAGTATGGATTCCCTCTAGTGTTTTTACATATAGCTTATTTGTAGCTCTTCCTATTTCCCCACTTTGTAATTGTGGTAACAACCATTCAACACTTTCATCTGTTCCATCAAATTGAACTGCTTCAATTACAACTGGTTTCTTTCTGTATTTACTCATTTTGATTACCCTCTTTCTTTATTTTTGTGTATTATTTTTTATATCTTTAATATCCGACTTTATATCCTCTACATCATCATTTATCTCTTTTATTACATCTAACTTTGTAGAAAGATTATTTATTATTTCAATGTGCTGTAATTCTCTTTCTCTATTATCTTTTATAATTTGAATATAAGCTTCTTCTCTTTCTTTATTTTCTTTTCGAGTGTCCCAAAATAGATATACAAATAAAACACCCAATGGTCCACTTCCGATGATTATATCCATAATTTCCTTTGGCATAACTATCTAGCCTTTCTATTCTGTAATATCTTTCTTACTTGCTATAATCTCATTTCTTTCTTCTTCTGTTATCCATCCTTTTTCTACTGCATTTCCTACCTTACTTTCATTTAGTCTACCTTTTAAATATAGGTCCTTTACTTTCTTATACATGACTGTACTTCCCATTTTGATTCCTCCTTTCTTACTATAATTCTCTTGATAGTGCATCTTCCATTAAGAAGTTTATGGATTCTTCTGTTTCTTTTTGTTTTACTTTTAGTTCTTCTATTTCTTCCTCTGGTAATTTCTTTCTTTCTTCCTCTTTCATCTTTTCAGTTTCAGTTATAGTAAATGTCATTTCTCCAGTCATTGCATTAACAGTTAATTTTTTAGTTTCTATCATTTTCTATACCTCCTAAATTTCTTACTTTTATTCTAGTTCCATTTGGTAGATAAGCTCCTCCGCTATCTTGTATTCCAAAATCTAAGGTGAACTTGTCTATATATTTTAGTTCTGTGCTAAATCCACTTTTATGTCCGTAATAATTTCTAGAAAAATATCTATCCGAAGAATTATTGAACATATTTATATTAGATTCTGCAACAATAATAGTTATATCTTTGGTTGAATCTATATCTACTTTAGTAAATATATTTCCTTTAACTCTATTTACTAATGGATCAAATTTTTCTCTATACCCTCTATCACTAGATATAAACTTTTCAAACTTAATTTCGAATGGTGAGCTAAATACAGTAAAAACTTCTATACTAATATTTTTATACTTCTTTACAAGTTCTAGCTCTAATAATCCTGGAGCTTTTTCAAAATGAAATTTAGATACATCAATGTAACTTGAATTTGTAAATCTACTAAAGCCTGTTCCCAATGATGAACCTATTTTCCTTATTATTTTAAAACTATTTGTAGTTACATTGCTAACTGCAAATACTGTACTCTCTTGCTCTAACTCTGTAGGAACAACTCTAATATCAAACTTTTCTAAAAAGCCTTTTCCGTACACTAACATTACAGGATCACCATTTTTAAGTCCGTGATTTTCTTTAGTTATAAATGTTGCTGTATCATAAACTATTTCTGAAATCTCTATAACCTCATTACTATCATGAACATAATCTACTATTATCTCTCCACTTCCACCTTTACCTCTTGATGGTCTCCCAGTATCTTCATCACCTAAAAACCAATTGCCATTATCACCTATATGAGGCGTTATTCCATTTTCTCCTTGTAATCCTTGTGGCCCTTGTTCTCCTTTTAGTTTTTCTGGCGTTAATTCTTTTAATCTATTATTTACCTTCTCTTCTATTTCTTTAAGAGTATCTATAGTGTCCTTTTCTTCTACTATTTCCCCTTCTAGCGTTGAATTGACATAAAAATAAGGCTCTATTTCTGTTATAGAACCCTCTTCATCTTCTAACTTTATATTTAAATTTACTATACCTTTTACATTAACAAACTCTTTCTTAAGCTTTATATATAGCTTATTTTCTTTTACCATATCTTCATTAGCTTTTTGTTCAATTAAAGTTTCATCACTTCTTTTTCCTAATATAGAAAGTTTTATACTATTAGTGTCATTTGATATATTTTCTATATCAATACTTAAATACACAGTATCATTTTTACTAACACATCCTAATTCTATATTTTTATTATTATAAAGATCTACTTTATATTTAAGAATTCTTTCCATAAAAAGCTCCTTTCTATATTAAAAATCTTCGCCAGTTATTACTTTGAATTCTTCCGGAGTTATATCTCCATATCTATTTTTTTCTGTCTTTACTGCTTCTCTTAGCATTTCTATACCTACGCATTCCATGTCATATGCCATCTTCCAAAATTTAAAGTTTATATTCTCCATACTAGTTACCTTCTTTCAATTTTATAATTTCAATTTTATTTTGAGCTTGTTGTTGTATAATCATATTTATAATTAAATCTTTTTTCATACTTATTAATTTTTCATCAGCTAATTGTTTAGTTAAGTATTCTATCTTTTTATCAATTGTTAATCTATCTTCTTCCTCTTTTATTAGTTGCTTCTTATATTCCTCATCTTTAATAAATAAGTTATCAACTTCATTGTAAATAAATATGGTTGGACTTTGTATTAACTCCTCGTGTTCGGAGCTATCTATTTCTATTTCAATAAATTTATCTATTTCTGTCTTTGATGAACTATACCCATCTACTCTTTTAGTTTCTTTGTCTACTTGCACAAAAAACCTCATGTTATATCCCTCCTAAAATTCAACTATTTCTCTCAAGACCATTGCATGACTTTCTCCAGTATCATTATTATCATGACCTATTAACGCCATACCACCATCTGTAATATATATAGTTTTAACAATTTGAATACCTCTTGAATTTGTCATTGTTAATTCTCTAGACATTCCAATCATCCATTCATCTTTACTCACGATAGTTTCGCACCAGTTATAATCTCTAATTATACCATTGGTATACGCACTCCATCTTAATATCAATCCATTTGGAGTATCTTTTATATTTTTACTAAGTCTTGCTTTATGTCCTGCTGCAAGTACCCATGCTCCAGTCCATAACTTGTTTTTTTTACCAAAAACTTGTTGTACACTTCTACCATCATTCAAAATTACTTGTTCCGCTGTAGTTTTAAGCATTATATCAACGAAAGTTCCATCTCCATTATCAACTTTATAAGTTCCTTTTTTTACTGCCATATAAATCTCCTTTCTAATTCTAATATGTTTGTATCCAAACACGACCTCCAACATTTCCAGCAGGTCTATTATTAGATACTATTATTTCAGTTCCATCACCTTTATCTCCTTTAGGCCCTTGTGGTCCTTGAATACCTCTTTCTCCTTGTATTCCTTTAGGTCCTTGAGCTCCTATTGATCCAGTTTCTCCTTTCGGACCCTGAATACCTTGAATACCCTGTGTTCCTCTTGGCCCAATTGCTCCTTGTGGTCCAGTATCACCTTTAATCCCCTGAGGTCCTTGAGTACCTCTTGATGGTTTTAATGTATCTCTTCCTGCTATGAACCAGTTTCCATTAGCTCCTATCTCTGGGGTAGCTCCATCACTTCCTCTAGGTCCGATTAATCCTTGTAAACCCCTTTCCCCTTGGACACCTTGTAAACCTATTTCTCCTCTTTCACCCTTATCTCCTTTAGGTCCAATATTGCCTTGTGGACCTCGTGGTCCTTGCAAATCTTTAACTGCTTGCATAGCTTCTATAAAAACTTTATCATCTTGACTTAAAGGTATTTTAAATTCAATAGAGTTTCCACTTGTTTCTTTAAATATATTATTAGTTAATCTTATACCATTAAGATAAATTGCTATTGCATTTATTCCAGTTGGATAAGTATAGCCATCGTTCCAGCTAAATTTTGTTTGTCCTTCTGTAGCTATGAAAAACTCATGGAAAACAACATAACTTTGTCCATTACCTGCAGGTCCTTGTACTCCTTGTGGACCACGTTCACCTCTTGAGCCTTGAGGTCCTACACTTCCTTGCGGTCCAGTTTCTCCCTTATCACCTTTCAATCCTTGAGGTCCTATTGGACCTTGAATACCTCTTGAAGGCTTTAAAGTATCTACATTCCCAATAAACCAATTTCCATTAGTTCCTATCATTGGAGTTAAACCATTTTCTCCTTGCGGTCCATTTTCTCCTTGTACACCTTGTAATCCTCGCTCCCCTTGTATCCCTTGAATGCCCTGTATTCCCTGCACTCCCATAGGTCCACGTTCGCCTTGTTCTCCTCGGATTCCACGCGGTCCTCTTACATTAATTATGTCTGGAGCTTCAATCGAAGAATTTAATGACCATGATAAATTACCATCAACATCAGTTTTAGGTCTCCATAATTTACTTCCATTGTTCCCACTATAGTTCGGTGTTGAATTTATTTCTTGATTTATATCTTCGAGTGGATTGGGAATAATATCACCTAGAACCACGTCTATTTTAAAATATTTTTCATATACCTCTGTAATTTCAGTAACTCTTAAATTTTCAGAATCACTATCCATTTTTCTTATTACTATATCCCCTAAATTCCAATCTTTTTCATAAATAAAGTTTGTATTTATGACTGTACTTTCTGTTGAATTTATATAATCAAAAGCTTTTAACTTAGCCTTAGCCCTATCAGTTAACTTTTCCTTCTCCCCTTCCTCTATATCTCTAGCATCAATAAAAAGTTCCCTTCTATTCAGTCCTATCTCATTATTTCTATATACTTCTTCCACTTCTCTATTAGCGCCTTCACCTTGACCTGCAACATATCCCATTGTTTTATAATTTTTTGAATCATTTGTTTTGACAACATCAGTAATATTATTAAAATCATCACTAAAAATAACCTTGCTTTTAGATGTTGTTAAATCAATTCCTTCTATTACATCAAATATAAACTTTTTATTTTTTAAATCTAATGTGACCTGCCACCCTAATCCGGTTGAACTTCCTATGTTGTTAATTTCATAGTTTAGATATTTGTATCTACTTTGCCAACTAACAATTTTACCTCTGTGTTTAGATGGCGCTAGCACCAACTCATTAATCTTCCTTTTCTTATCAACTGGATTTATTACATTAGTTTCTACATAATGTTTTATTACATCTTCTGCATTTCCTTTAAAACTATCATGAATTTGTCCAGGAGGTGGAACTGTTATTCTTCTTTCTAATATAGATTTCAAGTCTCTACCTTTGACTGTTATTTGTTTTTTACTTTCATCAATAATCGGTGTTTCAACAATTAGCGGCTTATTAGGTGTAATAAAAAGTATATTCCCGTCTTTTAATATATCTTTATACTTTAAAGAGCATACTAATTGAAATTCTTTAGCTTGATAATAATTTCTTATAAAGTAAAAGGAACTATAGTCCTCTATAATTCCTAAAAAATTAAATTTATTATCTATTACTCTAATAGTTGTATCCATACATCTCCCACCTTTGATTCATCGGGTTTTTGACTTTGTATATATAAACCTCTAATACTTTTGCCCTGCATATTCTTAAACCAATCATCCCATAATTTTTGTTTTGATTGCCACTGTGAATTGAATATATTCCACATTTCTTGCGTGTCTGTTCTTCCTGTAAAGCTCATATATCCACATAAATTTTTATCATCTCGTTCATCAACTACATTTATATCAGATGCTCCTACGTTTATTTTAGCTAAACTTAATTCATATATCTTATTATCCCTTTGTAAATTAGGTGGCGATGTAGTTGATCCTTTTTTTATTTGTATATTCAATGTTCTATTTATAATATCTAGTTTTAAAACTACTCTATCTATTCTAGTAGTTCCAATTTCTATACTTTTATCTAATAAATTATCATTTGTATACAAATATCCGTTTATATTAGCTGTACCCTGCCTCACTTCTACAGTATTATTATTTTTCTTATAAACTCTTAAATTATCAATTGCAGGATTAACTCCGGTGCTCATAAATGTTGTAAAATATTTTGCAAAATCCTCTGATTTATATTTTCTATCTCCACTTATACTGTTAAAAAACCCTCCAAATTCAGCCATAATATCACCTCCTATAAGCTTAAATATTGATTTTTATATTTAATTAAAACTGATTGTGGAATATAATCTCCATCCGTACTATAACTTATATTATTTTCTCCTATTGGTACTTTAAAAAAGCTACTGAATATATCAATATACCCACTAGCATTTTTTCTCTCCCCATTTGATTTTATAATCTCAACTCTTGTATTTCCGTATGAAGTGCATATATACAACATTTCCCCATCATTAATTTTTTCATTTACTTTTATATATTCCTTATTATTTAAAGTAATCTTAGGATTCAATGCAGGAGCAGAAAAATACATTTCAATAGGTGCTTCCATATGCCCTGTATTTATAAAACTAATTTCATTAGGTCCTTTTCTTGCAAATTCAATGCCTTCACTGGATAACTCAAATTCAAATTCAAAATTACTTTCCCAAGTTTGAATATTAACTAATGTTTCTTTTTGATCTACCCACAAAGGATATGCAGCATTAAAATTTATCATAAAACTTTCTAATTGTTCTGTTGATACTCCAACTGAAAATACTGGCACAACTTCTGGTCTTAATACAATTTCTTTATCTATATAATCACTTGTATATTTAAGCACTACATCATCTAATGGATTTAAAATAGACACAAGTTGATTTCTTATCGTCTCAACCTGCGCTCTATTATCTCCTATTATTATTCCTTCTAGAATTATTTCTCTCTCACTTAAAGATGTAGAATTTATAGTCTGCCCTAATTGATTAACTCCCTTTATCTTTTGAAAATCACCTTGAGGAGCACCTTCATTAAAATTAGTACATATTATTCCACTATCTTTTAATCTACTTTGAATACTAATCTCTTTATTATTTTTTAAATTAATAATTTTAATTGTACTATCCATGCCACTCCTCCTTAATACTGTAATTCCCTCATGCTTCTTTTAGTTGCTTTAGCTACCTCATAAGGACTATCAACTCTACCATAAAAATTATTTGTTACTTGTATATCTCCAGTGCCTTTATTATAACTAGCATTTTCATCAGCTGTTAATACTCTTTCCCCTTTATGAAGTCTTGCTAAGTATCCATCAAAAGGAACATTATCTAATCCATTATAATGAAAATTAGGAGCTTTTTGAATTGATCCACCTACCCAATCAGTAAATGATTTTATAGGATGATCTATAACATATTGAACATTATCTCTCCATGCATCTTTTACCCAATCAAATATGCCTTTATTTTGTTCTGATTTAGGCTTAACAGGATTATTTTCTACTGCATCCTTATTCTTTTTATATTCACTATCTATAACAGTAAAGTTTATACGACCATTCTTTATATCGTTTTTTATATCGTCTTTAGCTTTTATAGGATTTCCGTAAATACGATTAACACTTTGCTCCCATAACCCCGTTATTTCCCCTGTTGAATCATCAACTTCAACATAGCACTTCTGCATACTCTTCGTTACATTATTATAAATCTCATAATATCCCGTCTTACTTATTTTTTCTAAGCCATCTAACTGTTTTGAGTATTCAACTAAGTTTTCAGCATTTTGCTTTTGTTGCTTAGTCATAATCTCCCCAGTAGCAGTATTTATATATTGATCTAATTGTGGATATTTATCTTTTGCTGCATCTATATATCCTTGATATTTATCATTCTCTTTCTTTACTGAATCACGTTTTAAATTTTCCAATTTAAGAATTTCAGCATCTGCATGCTTTTGTGTTTCACTATCCATCTGAGAATAACTTAATTTTATATTTTCTATTTGTTTATCATACTTTGTCTTTACACTTTGAACCTCTGCATCTCTAGCCTTATCCTTTTCTTTTAACAGATTTGATAACCCAGTCATATCTAGATTATTCATCCTAGCATTAAAATCTGCTTGTGCTGCTAATAATTCATCATTATTTTTTACTGTATTATTCATCTGTATTGTAGCTGCTTCATCAAGCAATTTATTAATTTCATCCTGCTCTTCTTTTTTAATATCTCTATGTTCTTTGGCTGCGTTTTCATAAATTGAATTAGCTTTCTTTGATAATTCATTAATCTTTTCAATTTGCTGCGACTGTGATTTATTAAAGAACTCCATTAATTTTTCTTCATTTTCATCTAACTTTCCATCATCAGCTTTAAATGCTTCTGCCATTTCTTTTTGCGTTTCCGGAGCTCTCTCTTTTATTTTCGCTATAGTTTCATCAAATAATTTATTTGTCCTTTGCTTTAAATTATTTATATCAGATTCACTTATAACACCATCTAATCCATTTGCATGCGCTAAATCAAACTTTAATGTAGCTACCTTATCTGAAAGTTCTGTTAATGCTTTCTTGGTTTCAGGTGATATTTTATCGCTCCACTCTTTATGCCTTATATTCATTTTATCCATTTCCTCAGCTGATAAAGCATACTGTCCATTTAATGCTAGTAAAGCATTCCCGACTAATCCTAATTCCTCTTTAGTTTGTAAACAACTACTTGACATTACTTCTGTATTCTTTGTATATAAATAAACTCCACCTGCTACCGCTCCTAAAATCCCCACTAAAGGTAATGCTACGCTCGCTACTGATCCAAACCCTAAAGCAGCAACTCCACTTGCTGCACCTGATGCTTGAGTAGCTACCGCTAACCCTTCTGTAGCAACTGTAGCACTCTTCATAACAGCTCCTGTTGCAACCGTTGCAGTTTTAAGTTTCTTAGTAAGATCAATTAACTTTACAAATCCACCTGTCAGTTTTCCAGTAACACTTAAAACTGGTCCAGCCGCTATTGCTACTGCTCCAAACTTTAAAATAAGTTGTTGTGTTTCTGGTGTTAATTCACTAAAGCTATTGGCAAGACTTCCTACCCCTTTAGCTACATCTGTAATTAAAGGTGCTATAACTTTAAATCCTTTTATAGCCGCTTCTTCTAAAGCTGATTTCATTTCAGCTAAAGAACCTTTAGCATTATCAGCCATAGTTTTCGCCATCTTTTCAGTTGCACCTTCTGATTTATCAATAGATTCTGCTAGTTTATCAAAGTCGCCTTGAGATGCATTTATTATAGCTAACCAACCTGACATAGCTTGCTTACCGAATATTTGAGCTACAGTAGCTGTTTGAGTAGCTTTTTCTAGATGTCCTAACCTTGATCTTAATTCTCCTAAGAACGTTCTGAAAGATTTCATTTTTCCATTACTATCTGTAACTGATATATTATATCTCTTCATAGCAGCGTACATACTATCAGTTGGTTTAACCAAGTTAGTCAATCCAGCTCTTAATGATGTGCCGCTTTGCGAAGCTTTAATTCCTGAGTTAGCCATTAAACCTATAGCTAGTGCAGTATCTTTGACATTATATCCTAATGCTCCTGCTACTGGTGCTGCATACTTAAATGTTTCCCCCATAAGATTTACATTTGTATTGGCATTACTACTTGCGGCCGCTAGAACATCAGTAAACATAGCAGTGTCTTTAGCTGTTAATCCAAAGGCTGTTAATGCATCTGTTACAATATCAGATGTTCTTCCTAAATCCTCACCACTTGCTATAGCTAAATTTAATACCGGTTCTATACCATCAAGCATATCCTTTGATTTCCAACCAGCCATAGCCATATACTCCATAGCTTGACCTGCATTCGTGGCACTAAATTTAGTTTTAGATCCCATTTCTTCTGCTTTAGCTTCTAGACTTTTAAATTCATCTCCTGTAGCTCCACTTATAGCTGATACCTTATCCATTTGCGCTTCGAACTCAATACCAACATGAGATGCAACTGTTGCAATACCTGCAAGTGGTAATGTTACATTTGTTGTCAAAGTTGAACCAACGCTTTTTAATCCATTAGATGCCTTTCCTAACTTTTCACTCATTTTCGTTAAATTAAATTCTTTAAGCTCTTTATTTGTTTTATTTAAAGCTTTCTGACTTTGTAATAATTCTGCTTGCCATTCATTTAATTTAATCTTTTGATTATCTAGCTTTTCTGTTGTAGCTTGAATTTTTTTCTTATTATTTTCAAACTTCTCATTTAAGTTACTTAACTTATCTGCTAGTTTCTTTGTCTGCTCTGCTTCCTTACCATAGGTCTTTTCGGCTTCCTGATGTTTTTTAGTTACCTTCTCAATAGTACTCTTTAATTTATCATTCTTTTGCACATACTTTTGTAATCTATCTTCTATCTTTTTATAAGCTTCTTTATTTATATCTATAGCTCTTGATTGAAGTTTCATTTTTTCAGTTAGTTCACGCTGCTTATTAGTTAATGTTGCTGTTTTATTCCCTAATAGTTCAGCACTTGACCCAGCAACTTTAAAACCGGACTCTGTTAGCTTTAGCTCCCTCTTAACACCTTCCATCTGCCTTTCAAAGTCTGAACCTTTTCTTGATGCTGTATCTATTCCATTTGAAAATGGCAATAAATTAGCTTTTATATCAACAACTAATGGAGCTAGTGCAATTCCCATCTACTTCTCCTCCTTTCCTTGAAATTTTCCTATAGCTTCATAATCAGCTTTAGTTTGAGTTAATCCCCATAATGTTTCTAGAAACTCTTGTCCTTTTTCAGTTCCTTTTAAACCACTTAACCAAGCATCTTTTCTGTACAATAAAAAAAGTGAATATGGCAGGTTATAAATCTCATTGAAATTTAAACCTGTATATTCACTTACCGCTTTTATATCAGCAGTTTCACAATAATACTGTTCTTCCCATTTTTCACTAGGGAAATATTTATTTACTATAGCTTCCCCTATTTTTCCTCTTGGTAAGGGGATTCTAAGTTTGGGTTTATTTCTTTTTTACTAATTGAATCAATCATCAAATTATAGACAGCTTTTATTCCAAGGAAAGAAAAACTATCTAAATCCTTTTGAGTAAACTTCTTACCATTTTCATTGTTATTTAAGAAGTCTAATATTAATTCAGCTTGTATTTTTTCTGATTTTTCTTCTACTACTCCCTCACTAGCTACATACTCTTGGAATGCCCTAACTCTCTTTGCAATACTGTAGGTCGCTTCATTCACCTTCACCATTTCACCATTTATTTTAATATCCATCTTACTATTATTTATTAAATCTAAATCTAGCACTTAAACATTCCTCCTATAATTCTTGCTCAAAACTTGCTAAGAAGTTCTTTATATATTCCATAGCTTGTATTTCTGCATTTATACTAACCTCTTTATCTGCAAAATCTAGTGCAAATCCATTACCACCTTGTCCAATCATAGTAAATCTTAAATGCTTACCATTTTCCTCATGCACAAATCTCACAAGTACATTTTTAAGTGATCCCCCACCTCCAAATGTTAAAGTTCTCTTTGTCTTTTCTTCATTCTCTGTAATCTTTGCAGTTGATAATAATGCCAGCTTATTTAAATCCCATGAAATAATCCCAGTCTTAGCTGTTAATTCTTCATCTGTAATAAATGATTTAACTATTCTTCCATATTGATTTTTAACATCATATCTCTTAGGCTTGTAATCAATACTGAATCCTGAGTTACAATGTCCTACATTATGAACATCTGTTTCTATTTCTACATCTTTCGGAATAGCATCACCTGTAAATTCATACATATATAGTTCTCCTGCTCCAACAATTATTGGCTTATCTGTATTTGCCATGTTATCTCATCCTTTCTATTCTTTAAATTTGATTATAAAAATAACGCTATTCTCAAACATTTGTAAATCGTCTCTGAATAACGTTCCTCCACCGCTTCTAGTGGCTTTAAATGCTATGTTCTTGTAAAATTTAAATTTACTATCGCTTTCTTTATTAATAAATATTTTTTCTAAGCACTCCTCTATAGCTTCTACCTCATCATAATCACTCCAAATTATTTTAATTTCAAGCTGTGTCTGGCTAATATAATCCTTTATAATCGGAGTATAAGAATATACCAAAGAGGGCTTAGATATATCTGTTGTATATAATGCAAAAAATCTATCTTTTCCAACTAATTTAACTAACTCTTTATTATTATTTAAATATTCTACAATTGTATTTTTTATCTTAATCCCTCCGTCAAAATATTCTGTATCATAGGTATGCTTCTAATCTTAGCATTTTCTAAAAATGGTTGTGGTCTTTGCCCTACTGTCTTGTGCCAGCCATCATACTTTCCACCCTCAGCTTTGTACTTCCATGGTGTTGTTCTCCCTTTCCCGTCTTTAGCATAAATTCCTGTACCTTGATGTACATAAGGAGCATACTCCATTGTATTCCCTACCCTTCCTATAACCTCACTAAAAACGATATTAACATCATGTCCCATTGCTGCTCTTAATGGACCTTGATCAACTGGACAGTTTTTCTTTGCTTCTCTTTCAACTACTAAACATACCTTATTTATGTTTTTCATAATTTGTAATCCCATTAACTTCTTAGCTTTTTCACAGCTGTTTACAAAATTACTAGACATTTTCTATCACCTTTAAAAATACTTGATTTAACCTTCCTTGTGGGTTAACTCCTTTAATCGAATATACTCTACTTCCATCTTTAATCCTATTATTGCCGCTAATATTCTTATTAAATGTTAATGCAATATGAGAACTTTCATTGTACATAGCATTATTCGTATTAACTCTGCTATCTGTATTGTAGATAGCTATTAAGATCTCATCTGTATCTACCCATGTCTTTTTTCGAGCCATAGAAGGTGTAGTTATCTCTCTAAGCTCTTGTAACGTAAGTTTTTTCATATCTCCATTAATACTCATGATAAACACCTCTCACCACGACAATTTTTTAAATTTCCTTATTTTCCTCTTCAAGTCTTTAGGCCAGTCTCTAATGAATGTCTGAGATACACCACTATAACTCTCACTCGATATACCCTCATTGCCTAATTTATTACACTTGATAATAACTAACTCAATCAAAGCTCCCTTTAAACCTTCAGGCATTTCAGATAAATTCGTATAGTCTAATATATCAAATTGACTTTCTTCGATTAAATCTAATATCACCATAACATCCTTATTTCTTGCTGCTACACTTCTTCTTCTTATCTTCTCTACCAAAATATTCTTATCCATTACTATCACCTACAAAAACAAGAGTAGATATTAAATCTACTCTATTTTTTAAACTTAGCTAAAACAACCTTACTAGGGTTTGATACCACCGCTGTATAAAATTCATCTGCACTTACAACTGTAGTTCTTTTTAATGTTTGTCTTTCCTTTTCAACATTTACATTTCTCTTTAAGTAAATTGTTAAAGCTGGTACCTCTTGATTTTGTATATTATCTTCTTGATTTTCTTCTAATATTATAATTGGACAAGAATAAAAAGCGCTTGTTGAATCTAAGACTACCTTCTTACTTGGAACTACTCTTACTCCAGCTATATTACCAATTTCACCAGTCATCATTACATTATTATTGTATTTATTTGCATCAATAAAATCTGGATCTTTTCTTAAAGTTGTAACTTGCTTTGGATTTACAAACATAATCTTTGGTTTTTGAGTTTCTTCATCAAATAAATCTATTGCATCTACAACTCCACTATATGCAATTTTAGCACTTGAGCCATCGTAAGTTAATGTTTTAACTGCTAATAAAGCACTCATACAATCATTATCCACTTTAGCTGCTAAAGATTTTGATAACTGTCCTGTTGCTTGTCCTAAAGGATCACCATAACCACTTAACAGTGCTTCATCAGTTAATGCAACTGCTTTCATTGCCTTCTTTACTTTCGCTTCTGTAGTTGAAGTTGTTAATATTGTTGTTCCTGCCTCTACGCCTTCTGCAACATCTTCAGCATCTCCAATGTATGCATAAGCTGGTACTGTTATAGTATCTCCCGGCTTTCCTTGTAATGTAGTGTCAATTTTAGCAAATGGTGTTACTACTATCTTTTTACCTATTTGCCCATCAATCATATCTGCCATAACTTGTGGGTCTATTAAATTTTCTAATTTTGTTGTTCCTGCTGCCATATCTTATTCCTCTCCTTTTAACGTATTATATAATTCTGGATCATCTTGATTTAATTTAACTCTTTCAAGATATCCCATTTTATTAAATTGATCTCTTGTAATTGTAGTAGGTTTATTATCTGGATTAGGTGGTGTTCCTCCACCTAAAGTAACCTCAAACATATCTTTATATGTTTCTTTAAATCCTTTAAGTTGTTCATCTAATCCTGTTACTGTTCCATCCTCATTTATTACTAGCTTATCTCTATCAAACTTACTAGATAACAAATCAGAATGTTTAGCCTTAGCTTTAGTTAATGCGTTACTAATAGCACTATCTAAAGTTAAATTTCTTATCTTTGTATCACTATCTGTTTTTAAAGTTTTGATAGTATCTTCATGCTGCTTAATTGTCTTTTGAAGTTCTTCATTATCAGCATTATTTTTCTTTAAATCTTTGATAGTAGTGTTAGCAGTATTAAGTTGTTCTTCTAAATCTTCTTTTTGAGATTTTAATTTACCTATTCTGTCATCTGCCTTTTCCTCTGTTGTTGTATAAATTTTTTCTTTGCTCATAGCTTTTGTAATTGACTTTATTTGTTCATCACTTAACCCTTGAGCTTTTAATAATTCTTCAAAATTCATTTTAAATACCTCCTATATTTACGCTTTTATACGAGTTTTGCTTCTCTAATATAGTTTACTTATTTCTTCTTTTACGCCTTGAATAAAGTTAAAAAGGCAAAATAAAAAAGCCTTACTTCTAAGACTCATTTACCTTTCAACTTTGTAATTTTCCCATTTCTTATAAGCATCTACATAAGTTTCTTTCTTATCTCCATTATGCGTAATTTCATAATACATACCATCTGATACTATAGTACTTACAAGAGCCTTATTGTTTTGTAAAGTCTTACAACTCCATACAATAAAAACGTCCTCCTCAGTAATCTGTTTCTTATCTGTCTTATCTGCATGTTCATTGAAATAATTTACTACAATCTCTTTGCATAGTTTTAAAAATTCTTTACTTCCCATTTTCAAACAACTCCTTTCTTATAATTTAATCTTCTATCCTATCAATTCCATATTGAACAGCTACTTCGTGTTCAATTTTACATCCTCTTGCATCTTTCCAGCCCTCACCAAAATAAGCAACATCAGCTGTAGCAAGTAACATTATAGATTTACCAATATAAGCTACAGGCTTATTACCTACAGGCTTATAATCCTTAAAGAAGGAATCTATTAACTCTATTGGTTCTCCTATAGTTCTTTCTGCTTTAATACGAATTTCTTCTCTTGCTTTCAATATTTCTTCATCTGTAAGACCTCTCATTGGTTGAGATATAAATAATTTTTTCATTATTCAACTACCTCCCAATCTTCTCTAGAAACATTAGAGAATGTAAAATAAACATCTTGAGTTTCTCTAATATCTAATACTCTTCTATCTTTGCAATGCATAAAGATAGATTCTTTCTCATTGTCCCAAACCCAATATCCTTCCCACTCTGGAAGTTTTACTTTCTTGCCTTCTTTCATAGCTTTTAATGCTAATCCAAATTTCATATCTAATTCTCCTTTCTAATTCTCCTTATTCATCATATTGGCAAACTTCATAGTTCTTAAACTAGCTAAAGCTAAATCTTTACTAATTAAATTAATACAATCCCTATCCTTAAGTTTCTTACCAACACTCTCAAGCTTACTTTCTAACCTTACTTTATCCATCATAAAAAAAATCACTCTCCAAACATATCTTTTAATCTTTTCATTTCTAATCTATTTTCTTCTGTTAACACTTTAAGCTTTTCTATATTTTTTAAGTATTTTTCACTATTGACATACATTCTAGATGCATTTACCATTAATTTTTGCATTTTTAATTGTCTCTGTTCTATTCTGTTGTTTAAATAGTACGAAATATATTTAGTATTACAATTAGGACAATTAAAATAAGCTCTTCTTACATCTCCTTCTACCTTCTCTATTAATAAGTCAATTTCAAATTCTTTATTACACTTATCACAATTAACTTTCATAAAAAACCTACTCCTTTATTCTATGACTGGTAAATAAGTACATCTGCAATTCGGATGTACTGGTAATATAGGTCTACTTGATAATGTATATATCTCACCATGCATTGATGCACATCTTGGACACGTTCTCTCATCTTCCGCTGCCCAGAATTCTACTTTTTTACATCCAGCATCTTTATACGCTTGGAATGAACTTTCATTTAATGCATGCATTGTTTCTGTTCTAACAAGCCTGTGTGCTACATTAAAACCTTCATTCATTCTATTGCTAAGTTGTATAGCCATTTCTGTTACTGTCTTACCTTGTGTAAGTCCATTTGTAAGTATATCATTCATATTCATAGCTAACATCTTTGTATTTTTCCATAGTCTTTCAGAAAAGTTGCTCCCAAGCCATGGTTTATTTAACATATGCTCCATTATTTTTTTGTTAGGCATAGAGTATTCAATCTCCCCTAACGCTTTCATAATACTTTCATAGTTCAATTTAATACCTTTATGCATATTTTCTTTTCCAAAGCTTTCAACATTGCTTCCAAGTTCTTTAATTATTATATTTATATTTTTTTGTAACTTCGAAAGTCTATTAAACTTATACATATCTGAACGTGATGGGGTAGCAGTTTTAATCTTTTCTGTAACCCTGTATATCTCATCTGATATACTTAAAGATGCTTCTTGATACATTTCTAATAATGCCCTATTTTTTTCTTCTAATGAATTGTATATATCCCACGTCGGCTTAGCTATTCTTTTCTCCCAGTATTCAGAATTCCTACTCATCTTCTCCACCTACTGGTATTTTATCGAAGTCTACTCCAAAGTCTTCTTTTTCTTTATTAAGTTGCTCAAGCTCTACTTCAACGTCTTTAACCCAAGGATGATTAGCAAGTATTGTTTTATTGCTTATTACTCCTTTAGATTCAACACAATTGCTTATAGTCTCCGCTTCATTAATAGTTATATTTTTATTAAATATAACTTCCAACTCTTCATTACTATAACTTCCTTGACTACTCTCTGATAGATAAATATTTATAAAATATAGAAGTTCTTCAAATCCTCTTTTAAAAAGCACTTCTAAAGAATTACACTTTAAATCTATTCCACTATATAAAAACTTAAGTGCTATACCTGATGGTGCTGAACCAAATTTATCTAAATCTTTATTTACACCTTGTCCACACTCATTAATATCTCTTTTAAGTTGTTCGTAATGTGCTTTTATAGCTTCTATATCCATTTGAGGATTAAGCACATCCACTCCTCCTTCAAGTACATCATCTATGCTTATAGCTCTATAATAATTAAGATTATCCACAAACTCGCCTAAGTCTTCTCCACCATATCCTTTTAGAACATAAATAAGATTCTTTACCTCTTCTATATAATTTGCAACTTCACTTCTGCTTAGATCATAGTTATCAATTAGACTTTTAACAAACTTTATATCTGGAAACTCTATTCTATTATTTTTAAATGCTATAAAAGGCACTCTATTCCATACTGCATATTCACTATTACCTGCAATATTTTTCTTATAGTGTCCTATGTCTCCAGCTATATCAAGGTATTTTTCACTATCAAGCATTATCTGCTCTCCATCCTTTATATAGTACTCAACCTTATCCGGATACCATATTTCAATTTTAGTTATTGTTTTCTTATTAATACCCTCATAAACTATTAAGTCATACAGTCTTATTAATCTATCTAGCCTTTTATGTCCTCTATCGCTCCATATAGGTATTATTTGTTCCGATGGAATAACCATAGTGTCAAGCTTACCATCGTCATTAATAAATACATGTAACCATCCTATCCCTTTGTTAGATGCTTCATATCCAAGTTCATTAAATATATCTTGAAAATATTTTGTTAATGTATCTTTAACCTTATTTATATATACTTCATTCTCACCTTTGAAGGTATATGGCTTAGTTAATAAATAGCTTACTTTTTCATCTACTAAGTTTTTGTATAATGAATGAGCTAATTTATTGTTGGCCTTAAATTCTGCTTCTACATCACCTTTTTCAGTATGCTGAATGATCTTTCTTTTTAATATATCATTATCAACCTTATAATACTGTTCACCAACAAGCATAAGTTTTCTATTATCTGAACTTAAAAAATCTTGTATTTCTTCTTTTAACCATTGAATAGTACTCATAGGTCCTTTAGTTGATACTGGTCTTCCTAATCCAAACATAAACATTCTACTCCCTTCTATTTAAGTACTCTTATTCCACCTTTTTTCTTTGTTTGCTCCATAGCATATCTTAAAGCATCCATAAGGTGGTTATAATCATCTATAGGCTTATTTATAACTTGTCCTTCCTTTGTATTCCATACATAGTTATTTAACTCTACTATTGTATTTTCACACTTAGGATGAACATATATTTTATAATCCTGGATGTTTTGTATTCCATTTAATATACTGTCTTTTCCTTTTTGAGCTGCTTTAATCCTTCTTATTCCTTGCTTTCTAATATCATCAATACTCTTAGGCTCTGCACTATCTGCAATTATCCTTTCTTTAGAATAGCCTTTATACTTAATCATATTAACTATATCTGTATTACTCATAGCCTTCTGATAATGTTCATCAAAAATAAAAAGCTCCTTAGCCTTTTCATCAACTAAGCAGCATATAAATGCAGTTGGGTCATTAGTATATCCAAAGTCTAACCCAAAGACACTAATAATTCCTTTTCTCTTATTTATTTCTTCTAACTTAAAATCAAGTTCAGTAAAGTTTTCATAAACTAAACCTTCTGCTATTCCCCACTCTCCGAGCCCTTCTATTTTATATCTTCTCGGATTCTTCTCTTTCATCTTTTTAAATATCTCTCTATCATCATCACCCAAAAACTCATTACATTTATAATTAGTTGTTAAGGCTAAGATATTATCATCTTTAGTATCAAAGAATCTTTTCTTTAACCAATGCTTCTCACTCCAAGGATTAAAGCTTAATGTTACTTGTTTAAAATATCCTTTAGGTAATTCACCTCTAATTGACATATCTACTTTATTAAAATCATCTTCATTCATTACTTGAAACGCTTCTTCAAACCAACACCAACATAAATATCCCACTTCAACTGTTATTGATGTAATACTCATTGGATCATCAAGACCTCTAAATAATATTTTTTGTCCTGTAGGTTTATAAGTAGCTTCTAATGGTGATTTACTAAAATGCCATAAATGTAATACTCCTAAGTTATTAGCAGCCCATTTTAATTGAGTATAAGTAGAATCTTTATGAGTATTGAATACTCTCCTAATTACTAATGTATTTGCCTTTGGATATTTCATCATATTATAGATTACCCACTGCGCTGTAGTAGTTGATTTCTTACTTCCTCTACCACCTTTAACGACTCTATATCTACCTTTAAACTTCCAAAAGGTACCGTAACCCTTACCTATCTTACTTGGCAAACTTATTCTCAACTCATTATTAGTCCTCAAGTTCATCTTCTCCCTCAAAGATAATTTTAGCATTTACATTAGTTTCAACCTTCTCAATAAATAATCTATATCTTTTACCTAATAACTCTGCTGCTTTAGTTCTATCTTGAAGTGATGCATCTAATCCAAATTGGTCTTTTTCTTCCCCCCTCATAACTTTTGTTAGATATTGGAGGACTTCTTCACCTTTTGCTATTCTCTTATCTTCTATTTCTTTTAGGCGTTCATCTATATATTGTTTTATATTAGGTTTTATTAGGTTTTCTGTTCCTATTACTGCTGCTGTTTTCTTACTATATCCTGCTCTCCTTGCTGCTTCTGTAGCATTGCCAGTTTCTATATAATAATCTGCAAATGCCTTTTGTTTTGGTGTAAGCTTTTTATTATCCATCTGCTCCACCTACTTCTTTATATATCTCAACTAATTTTAAAAGTATTTCCTGTTGTTTAAATGTACTTAGTATTTCTACCTTGACTTTAGAATACTTATTAGGATCTTTCTTATTTTCTGGATACATTTCGTTATACTCTTCTACATCCATTAAGTGAAATAACTTATATACAGTACATACATTTCCTGTTTTATTACTTATAAATTGTTCTCTATTTACTAAGTATATATATCCATAAATATTTAATCCCTTTACTAACTTATTTATCTTTCCTTGTATATTCATCACTTCACCTTCTTTCAAAATAAAAAAGAACCCCCAGTATGAGAGTTCTAATTGAACTATGTAAATAATATTATTTTTTTATCTAATATTATAGTTGTTTTTATAATTCTTTTACCTTTATATTTAATAACTTCGTCTTTTATATCTAATATCTCTCGCTTATCCTTTATTGCTAACTTTAAAAGCGTATGTACATTTTTATAATGTTCCAATGTATCATCACATGACTTTACCTCTTTTGATTCTTGAATAATATTTTTTAATTTAATCATCCCTTTTCCACCTTTATACTTTTATATATTATATTCTACAAAAGTATAGAATTCCCTTTAATAAAAAAGAGTCTGGTCGCTTAGACCAACCAACTCTTTTTTTGTAATCCCCTCCGAAGGGTTATCTAATTTTACCATATTTTTAATGGAGGAGATAGAGAGACTTGAACTCTCGACACATAGGTTAACAGCCTATCGCTCTACCAACTGAGCTATATCTCCACGTTGCAGGGTTTTATCCCTGCCTATATATAATTAAGAGGATCACAAATGAACAATTAAACTTCATCAATCTGTCCATATACTTATTATATTACTTTTTGTAAATAGTGACGTGCGACTTCTGTGCGATTTTCGTGCGCTATTTTTTATTAAACCAATAAAACCAATGTTCTACATTCCTTAATATAGCTATCTTTCTTCTATTTACATTACTTCTATCTATTTTTAATTTCTGTGCAACAAATTCCTCTGTCCTTCCCTTGCCATATATAAGCTTAATTATTTCCATTAACTCATCATTTAATTCTTTAATATTATCTTCTATTACTTCATTATCTGTTTCTATATTAAATCTTTTTTCTTCAAGATCAATTAATTCTAACTTACTTTTCTCTAGTATCTTTTGCATTCTTGCTGTTATATTCATCACAGTACTTTCAGCATAGCTTATTCCTGTACCCGATGTTTGTACTCTTTCCTCATAAGTAATAGCTCTGCTTTCCTCTGGAATACTAATATTTACTTCTCTTAAATCATGGTTTATCTTATCTATTCTTTCTTTTAAATTTTCGATTCTTTTGTCTAGTGTTTTTAATATATTTTCTCTTTTAAAATAAGTCTTAAGCTTTTCTTCTGTATCTTTAAGCAACTCTTCTTCGCTCAATAAATTAGTTTCCATAATTACCTCCTTATTTTAATAACTCTGGATTCTCATATATATTCCCTACAACTTCATATTTGTATGTCAAAATATTTGCAAAAGGAATGTGATTTCTTGTCACTACCGTTCCCTCTATCCCTATTATTTCTCCATCTACGCCATACATTCCATACTTATAATTCACTACTCTAATTAATTCACCTACTGATTCATGGTTGTGCTTTAATATATCCCCTTCATATATTTCTTTTCCGTTCTTATCTTTTAGTCCTGTATATTGTCCTACGGTTTCTTTCTTTACTGGTATAGCACCTAACCCATCAGTTATATAAAAACTATCCTCACCATCATCATTCCATTCTGTAGTATATCCTCCATAAAACCACACATCGGTATCAATACCTTTTCCTCTAAAAATAATCCTTCTCTCCATTTTCTTCACCTCATTTATATAAACTGGCTAGGCGTACTGTACTATATATTTAATGTGATGGGGGTACATCACATCCTTTCATATTTAAAATTATTACCTAGCCAGAATATAACTTAATTAAAATTTCATTTTATTTGCCTATTGTGAATTAATAAACTAATCTTAATGCTTTATTTTTATAGTGATTTCCTATAATTTTTAAGCACTCTATTGAATTATCTTCCATGAATTCTTGTTCCCAATATATTTCACCTAAAGTCTTTACATTATCATTCCAATTATCAGGAAATAAATCTCTTAGATTATCTTCACGCATAGCTATACAAAAAGAACCTATTTCAAAAACTATCTCTGCTTTATGAGTTAAATTCCCTACTGTAACTTCTACAATATCACCTTCATATATTTCATTATATTCATTATCTGTCATTCCAGTTGGTCTTAGTATTGTTGTATCTCCTAATATCTTTCCAACTATTTCTTCACACTCCATAATTGGTGTAAAATCTATAAGTTCAAATTTATCTTTATCTATTTCATTAACTGCTTTTAATACAAGCTCTTTACCCTTCATTTTTTCATTCCTCCTATCTTGCTATTGTGAATCAGTTGTTATAATAATCTAAAATATCTTGTATTTCTTTATCACAAAATTCGCAGAAATGTAAAACCTCTTGAACTCCATCAACTTCTATTACTTCCTCACTACAAAGTGTTTTATCATTGCAACAAGTACATTCTGTTAATACATCATACTTCAATTAATTCACTTCCTTTTCTTCACTTAATCTTGGAATTACGAATTAAGTTAATTTTATTCCTGTATTATTTATCTCACCGCAATATCCACATATTACGTGTGGTCTATTTAATTTTATTGCCGTTAATGATATTCTAGTTTCATTGTATGAACCACATTTTCCACAAATATATTTTATTTTTGGAGATTTATTAAATAACATAGATAGACTTTTATTCCACATTTCTAAATCTCTTACATTTACCATTTACTTCACCCTTTCCTCATATTACTAACCTATTAATAATTCACCTATTTACTTTTTCCCTTTCTATCCTTTTGAGTTGTCTATCTATCTTATACTCTTTAATTTCCTCAATTTTATCTCTATCAATAGCTTCAAAGCTCTTAAACTGTTCTAACATTATTTCTACATCTGCAACCTCTTCCATTGCATTTTCAACATCACCTTTTGTTATTGCAACAATCAATTCGCCTAACTCTTGAACCAATTGATTAGCTTGAGCTTCTTCTCCGTAATGATTTAAAATTTCTTTTAACTTTTCTTCCATTTACATTTCCTCCTTAAAGAAAGATTCTAGTTCATATCTAAATCTAACTTTCTTTTTAATCCCATCAATCTCTATTCCATTTTCTATACACCATTTAACAGGAATACTCTTTCTCTCTGCCTTTTCTATAAACTCTTGTACATTTTCTACCTTAACCGCATAAACCTTCTGTAATGGTCTGAAATTAAACATAAAATATGGTTTTATGTTTTTATAGTTACTCGCCTTTAACATTTCTTCTAATTGAGTCTTTCTTATTCCACTTAAAGGAATACTTACACCGTTATAGCTCTTAAGTTCTAATAGAAAAACTTTATTTTCTGTAACTACTTGAAAATCACAAATATTATGTGCTTGAAATCTTACATTTTCATTTTTAGTTCCTTTAAAGTTTGCTGTACCATCTTTAAATCTATATATAAAATACTTTTCTGAAACTGACTTCTTAAAATCTTCCTCGAACCTCTTTCCCTCATTTTTCAAACATACGCACCTTCTATCATTTGATTATCATATGAGAATACAATGGTAAAATTGTATCCCCATATGTCCTTAATCCTTGTTATTACGCTATTATCTTAATATTACTTATACCTTCTAATTCTTCTAATAAATATTCTTTTATATTATTAATAGCTTCATTTCTCCATGCCCCTCCATCAGCTTCATATATTGCTGCTCTTGGACCATCTTGCATTCTAAATATAAACTTACTCATTGGTTGTTCTACTTCTGGGAATGTTCTATAAGGTGCTAAACTTACTGGATTAGGTACTATTGCTTGTCCTACACTTGCTACACCTGTCTTAACTGTAACCTGTTGACTTACTCCATCATCACCTATACTCTTTACATTTTCATCTTGTACAAGTCCTGTATATTTTAGTAATGCATTTTTATCTCCTACCTCTACAAAACTACTTTGAAGCATTATATTAAATCTTTCTGTATCTATAAATTGGTCATAGCGAACATTGTTAGGTAATATAGCTTCTGCTTTAATATATAATTCTCTTTCCCTATCTTCATTTAAAGGACTATACAATCTTACTTCCTCTTCTGATTTTACTTGTATAAGTAATTCACCTTTTAACTCATCTACATTCCCTTTTATATAATCAACTAATCCTGTAAGTGTTGATACTGTAAGTGAACTTGCTACTGGTTCTGTAACTCTACTTAAACCTACTCTTGAATATGTTCCTTGTTCTAATTGAATTATTGGATCATCCTTTTCTCCTAAGTTTACTAAATACTCTATTGCTTCTTTGTTTATCATTTTATTTTCCACCTTTCAATTTATATAAATTTTATTATTTAACTAATTTAATACCTTCTAAGTTAACTGCTTTTTCTTCTCCTGTTGTAAGAACTTCTCCTGTATTTTCATCTACTCTCATTACACTTTGTCCTGGAACTTGTTTCTTATATTCACTTGCCAATATTCCACCTTTACCATCTGTTCCAATAACAATTTTTGTTGATAATGCTTTACTTGGTGCTAACTTAGGTTTAGCCACAATAGCAACTTCTGCTAAATCTCTAGACTCATCTGCAACTAATGTCATATCTATAGTTAATTTTCTTTTTACACCATAATCAGTATTTGGATCTGATATATTTTCCAATACCTGTTTTAAAGCTAGATTTACCTTTTCTGCTAATGCTCCACCTGCAAATGTTTCTAAATTAATCATGTTTTCCATTTTAATAATCCTCCTTATTTTTAAAGCCTTCTTTGGCATATTTCCAAACCATTCTAGAATCTGTATGGACTTCTTTTAGAAATCTGTACATATCCTCTAGCCTGTCCTTTTCTTCGCTTTTCTCTCCACGTTTTAAAAGCTTTCTATATTCTTCTCTTATTAAACTCCATCTTTCAGAAAGAATGTGACTATCTTTCATTAACTGATAGGCTCCTAAAATATCATTCTCTTTTAAGTTTCTATATCTATTTACTACGCTATTGTATAAAATAACATCTTGCTTATATTGTCCTTTGTAATTCATACTCACCCCCTAAAACTAATTTTCCACCCATGCACGCCCTTATAATATCTATCCCCTTATATTTACCCTCTATTGGTAATAGAGTCTTTATAAGGCGTTCTGTTTCTTTTAAACTTATATCTAATTTCTCTTTTATTTGTTCTACTGCATAGTAAATGTCAGCTCCAAACATCAAATTTAAATTATCTTGCAATGATGTCTTTATCTCATGGTCCAATTTACTACCATACTTACCATGAACCCCATAAGTGCCTCTATGATGTTCATAACATAAATACTTATGATTTAATTTACAATTAATAAGTGCTGGAGCTTGTCCTCTTTTTATTATGTGATGCTCTTCAACTAAATGAGTAGCTCCACATACTTCACAATATTCTTTTCTCATTTATTTATCCTTTCTTGGTATTGCGAACCTCATTTAATTTTTTGAATATATGAGATATAACATCTACAGTCCAACCATCGCCACATAATCCTATTCTTTTACTATCCGATTTTATAATTTTTGTATAATTGTCAGGCAATGTTTGTAATCTTTCTGCCTCTATAGGATTACATCTTCTATATAAATCTTCACCTAACCATATATTTAATTTATTAATTGGATTGGACTTCATCAATGTACACATAGTGCCATCCATAAAGTAAGCCCTATCTTGTTGTGAGTAATATCCTTTTCCACTTAAATCATATTTTATATAATTCTTAGTAAATACTTTTGTATTTTCAATTCTAGGATCTTTATAGTTTTTATAACTATTATCATAAATTATGTCTTTAATTTTTAACCCTTTATCATTAGGTTGGTTTATATTCCCATTATTAATATTTGTCCAATATAACCTTATCCTACGTTGAGCTGAAACCAATACACTATTTATTTCTATTGGTGTTGGTGATTCCAATTCTTTCGTGATTATATCTATAGTTTCTTTATTTGGTTTAACGTTTTCTAATAGAAATTTAACATCTGGATTATTATTTTTTCTAATCCAATTTAATATCCTTACATATTCGAAGAATAATTTAGATTTATCACCAGCCAAACCTAAACCATTTTGTTTTGCTTTACTTAAATCTTGACATGGACTTCCACCAATCAGCATATCTATCTTTTGAAATTTCCTTAGTTTCTCATTTGTAAGTTTAGTTACATCACCTACTTGAATTGTGTTAGGGTAATTATCTTGTGTTACCTTTATAGAATCATCACATATTTCACTAGCATAATATTTATTTACTTTTATACCCGCTCTTTCTAACGCTACTTGCCCACAACTTATCCCATCAAATAAACTTAATACATTTAATCCTTTTTTCATTTAATCCACTTTTGAATGAGTGCGCACTCTTATTACCTAGGATTAATTCAAATCTCCTTTCTCTTTTATTAATTTCACTTTTTCCTAAAATTACGAATTAACTAACCTCTATTCTTTTATTAAATGTTTTTTCTAATTTAGAGATATATTTTGTACTTATTATTTCTTTTTCTAAATCATTACTAGCTTTAATATTTATACAGGTATCATCTTCTGATATTTCACTTTTTATAAACCATGTTCTATATCCAACATCACCAACTAATTTATATATACTTTCATGGATTGGAGAAGGAAAGATTAAAGGTTCAAGTTTTTCTGCTTCTTCCTTTTCCTCTCCTTTAGTTTCCTTTACTTTACTTTCCTTTACTTTACTTTGGGGATTAATGTTTGAATTAACTTCATCTAAATCATTGTTAATGTCAACAATAACTAAGTTTTTGTATACATTAACTGTTTCATCATCTAAAAGTAGGTATTTCTTATTTATTTTTACCTTCTGTCTACGCCCTACTGCTTCCAAATATCTACGTTGAACCCCATCTGATGTGAGTATTTTGTAGTCTTTATACAACTTACTATCAAATAAGTTCCATTTAACACAATCATTAATGATTACATTAACCGAATTAATGTCTACATTAACTCTCTTTGAAAAGAGTAATTGTTCCTTTTCTGTCCACTCATAGAAGTAACTGTTCTTATAAATCTTCATTAATAATTTAATTACAATAGCAAAACCTTTAATTCCATGTTGAGCTTCTATAAGTGCAACCTTATCATCTTGATCTATATCTACATCTAAAGGGAAATAATCTAATCCTGTTTTTTGTGGCCTTGCCATACCCTTTTACCTCCTATAAGATTCCATCTGAATTAAAATACTTCTCCATTCTTGCATCGTTATATTCTTCATACTGCTCTATTAAGTTATTTCTTTCCTCTAATCTAGCTTTTAGCAATGTATTTTCTTCTTCTAATTCTGAATAACTCTTCTCTCCGCATTGCTCTAAAAGATTATCTATAGTTTCATCTAATTGTTTATAAGAAAGCTTTAATTTAACTTTTAGTTCTCCATCCTCAATATAAAGTTCATAATGTCCACCTGCTTCTAATCCATAAAAACATTCTTTATCCTTTTCTCTTATATCAACCTTTAAGCTATACATTATTCTCACCTTCTTTTTCTGGAGGCTTTATTAGAAATGCTCTCTTTTTAAAAGTTAAATTTCTAATTGATAACCCAACTATATTTTTATTTTCATCATAAGCAATTTTTTCTACTGAAAACTTATCTGTACAGGTCCATTTATTATTTCCTTTAGACTTTATATTGCAGTTTTCTTTACTTACCCATATAAATGGTGCTGTATAAAGTTCTCTACCTATCCCCCAGTTAAAACAAGCTCTTTTAAAGCTATCACTTGCTTGTCCTTTTTCTTTTTCTGTAAAGCTCTCTGTTCCTGTATCTTCTTTACTTATCCATTGTTCTTTATCTTCATCCCAAATACTAACTATGCAATTAGCATTTTCTCTTGTATGTGCTCTTTTCCAATTCATTGGCCCCACTGCTTCATCAAGAATATTCATATCACATCTAGCATCTTTATAAAGTAGTAAGCTTACTCCCTTCTCTGTTACTGTTGCTACTCTTACATCTATTTCACTTTCTTTTAAAGTTCTAAATTTAAGTTCCATATTCTCACCTACTTTATTTGTAATGATTTATTCTCTATTAATTCAGCGCCCTCTATAATCTCACCATTCTTAAGAGCATTCATTATTTCTTTTTTATTTGCTTTTTCTTCTACTTTTCTATTTATGAAACGTTCTTCTAACTTTGATTGATCTATAATATTTACTGCTTTAGATTTTCTGAATGATACTTTAAATAATTTACCTTCAACTTTATTTAATCCAATGCCCTTCATTTCAAAGCTTATATATTCTTTTAAGTTTTTAACTAAGTTCTCTTTTGATTTTTTAAAAGAAGTAAGTCTTTTTATTTCTTCATCAATTCCATCTGTATCTGCTTCAACTTCCTTTATAACTTTGCAAGTATTTTCTATCTTGATATTAATATCATCTTCTACTTGTCCTAAAGCTTCTTGTATCATTTCAACTGTTAATCCTTCTTCATCTCCTAACCCTTCAAGATTTCTATAATTTTGTGTTAATTCATATAATTTCATTTATCTTTCCTCCTGTGTTATAATATTCTCAACAATATTTTTGTTAGTGCTTTGGTTGTTTTGGTCGACGCCAAAGCACTCTTTTTCAGCTTTTTTTATTGCCTTTTTAGCAGTAATATTTTCTTCAAAGTATAAGTTAACTGCTTCTATTGCAATCTCTAATTTATCCATAATTCAATCCTCCATTCTTAAAACTTCTTTAAAATGCTTTCTATATTTAGTTTTTTTACAAGCAAATATATTTCTTAAAAATCTTCTTAACATTCTGTTACCTCCCTAAATTTCTACTAGAACTCTTGAATTTTTACTATTTCTTTTCTTTATTTTTCTCCTATTAGCATTAGTCCCATAATACTGAACTGTTCTAACTTTTATATTTAACGCTTCTGCTATTTGATATATAGTTCCCATGCACAGTATCTTTTCACCCTTATACAATGCATACATATCTATCCCTCCCCATGATACTTATCAAATATTCTGTATCCTAGTGCCCCGCCAATTAAGGCAGGGACTAAGAATAATATTAAAACTTCATACATAACATACTTCCTATAGGACTTTCTGTTAATCGTACTCGATTTAATTTAACTTCGTTTGGATATACATATGCATTTAAATACATTGCAGGATTCATACTAAGAAATTTACCTATTGGTCTTGAACACTGTCTTATAAATTCTTCTGCCTTCTCAACATTTAACGGAATTCTTTTTATTAGTTCACTCACTAACTCTTCTGTTGAAACACTCTCTAAATTCATCTTTCCTTCTATACCTTGTACACATAAATCTTTTCCGATTATATATCCTGGCAACTCAAAACTTTCGCGTCCGAAATCTATTCCGCCCCATATAGGTATATTATTAGTTGAAAGACTTACATTTACTGGCTTATCACCTTCTGATAGTTCAATCATTGTAACTCCTAATTGCGTCCATTCTTTTATAATTCCACCTAGCATTGGATGTTCTCCTATTTCAATACGACTTCCTATCTCGCTAAACTTGTCCTTAAATTCTTCTAATACGTATTTCTTCATATCAATACCCTCCTTGATGTTATTAGTTCTTTCTTGTGTTTGATTTATTGACATTTTCATCTCTCCTTTTTCATTACTTAGAATTATTTGTAAATCTTTTCTTAAATATTACTTAATATATTATTTGTTACTTGTACCACTATTAACCAATTTATATAATCAAATTATCAGTTTGTAAGACTTGAAATATATCATGAAAGTAGTGTTTTAATGATTAAAAATAAATATGATTTGCTAAAATTTCTTATCGATAATATGTCACAATCTACTCAACGTTTTTTTTACTTAGATCTTTTAATCTATGATTCTAAGCAAAAAGAATATTTAAACCAGCTAAAAAACGATGGCTTTATAAAAACATATCCCAGCTACATTTATATTTGTAATAAAGGACTTAAAATGATAGAACGGCTAGATAAGGTTTATTATTTCTCAATATGAACACTAATCAACTTTTATAATTTAAGTATCAGTTCTAGCAAACTGAAATATTTATGAAAGGTGATGATTTTATGAAACGTGTATATGCATGTTTGCTTGGAAATTGGATTGATATCACTGATGAAGGTTTACTTCACAACCGTAAACCCTTAACTTATATTGATGAAGAAATTCAAGATATGTTTGAATATGATTACATAAATGTACAATATGATAACAAAAACTACAGAATTCATCCATCATTAATTCAAGTTGTTAGTGATTAAACTCCAAATCTAAAGTTTTCTTGAAGGTATTACTTTTTTGGAAAGCCGTTTTATTTGCTTGACTTTTAAATTCTCTATCTATGCAAATTTTTAACTGTTCCCATTTATATAAAGGCATTCCATCAAGCAAATTTAGCAACTGCTCTTGAACTGGCACTTCTTGAGCAGTTCTTTTTAAATCCAAACCACATATCTGACAATAATTTTGACCTTCCTCTAATTTCTCATTTTTACATCTTGGACATTGTTCTAATTTACACATTTTACTTTCCTCCTAAAATTTATTTATATATTTATTTATTAGAGGTTTTATATAATACTTCTCTAATAAACTCAATCCTATAAACATAAGTGTTGCTTCGTATACAATGAAGTTACCTATATCCATTTTTAAACTAATCCATCTTCTCTTTGAATTTATTTAACATACTCAATCCTTCAACCCCAAATGATGAAATCTTTAATATAAACTCTCTTAATTCCTCATTTTCTCTTTTCAACTTACTTATCTCGCTATTTAATTGTCTTCTTTCATATGGTGACATTGGATTCTTTTCAAACTCTTCTATCCCTACTATTTCCTCCAAACTATATCTAGGTGTTGGTATATTAGGATTTCTTGTTATAATACCATCTTTCTCATATCGATATATGGTATTAGAATCTAAATCCCATCTTTCTGCTAATGAATTTCTGCTTATCATTGTTTTATCCATAACTAATCACCCTGTAATCTTTAAATCTTTGAAAATATCATCTGTTTTACAGTTATATAACTTCGCTATTCTTGCTATTAATTGAGCACTAGGCGTTCCATGACCTTGCTCTATTTTATAAAATGTACTTTTACTTATTTCTAACTTTTTATAAGCCTCCTCCGTTTCAAGTCCTGCATTAATTCTTCTTATTTTAATAGGTGTTATCTTCATTCCCTATCACTCCTTTCCATTAATACATTTCATATTCCATGCCAGTAATTTTTATAGGATTAAGAATTTCATGTAATTTATCCATTGGAATATTTATATATGACCTATTTTGTTTTACCCAATCATCTTCTGTTTCTTCTTCTTGTAATACATATAAATCAATCTTTAATTCTATAAATTCTTTATTAAATGTATGAATCTTTGCAAAAGTAAAAGGTATAAAATCAACTAATATTTTCCCATCATCGTCTTTTGGAAATAACCCTAAGTAAATATCATCTGATATAAACTCCACTTGTCTTATATCTCTTAAATTAATAACCTTATTATCTATTTCTAAAAATCTTTCCATCACAAAATCCCCCTAAGCATTTATTTTACTTTCTTTAATAAGTTTATTTATTATATAAACTTGTCCTCTTCCGGTGACCTTAGTTGTTTTATAAGTAAATACACCTTTATAAGTTTCTTTTGCTCCTTCTACAACTTCAAAATAGCCATTATCAATATACTTTTGTTTTGGGTCATATTTACTATTTTGTTTTATAAGCCCCCATTCTCTTAATTTAGCCCATAGTCTATTTCTCCCTATTTTTATTCCATCTTTTGAAGCTAATTGTGCAACATCTTCTACCTTTAAAGAATTTTCACTAACAGCTATTTGATTTATAAACCTATTCTTTTCTTCAAGTTCTTCTGTTTTAGCTTTTAAAAGTCCATCTTTCTTCTTTAAAGTTCTATGTGCAACTTCTAAAGCTCTCGCCATGAACTCTTCATCGTCCATTTGTTCATCCAGTGGAATATATCCACCTGTTTTTCTTATCTGTGGTAATACCTCATCAGTAACCCAATCTTGAAACTTTTCAGCTTCCTTCTTATGAGATTTAAATATTAATTTGTACACTCCACTTTCTGTTAAGAAATTTTCTCCTGTATTGTGCAATTTTCTAAAGGGTTTATTTGAACCTTTAGAAATATCTACATTTTTCAGCTTAATTACCTGGTTGCTATTCATTCTTTTAATAGCTGATTTAATCCCTTCTTCTGTTAAATCTAAGCATTCTCCACAATGATATGGATTAAATAAAACTTGTCCTTTTAATTCAAATACTTCTACTGGTTTGTTTTCAAAAATCATTAAGTTATTCATTCTCAACCACTCCTTGTTAGCGTTTTAGAAACATATTAATTAAAAAAAATTTCTACACCTGCATTTAACTCTTTACATATAGTCCTAGCTTCTCTTACGCTAAAATCTCCGCCTGTTCCATTTAATTTTTTATTAAATGTTGGAACTGACATTCCCAACATATTTGCTACAACCTTTTGTTTTATATTATTTTCTACTAAAAACCCTTTTAATTTAAGATATCCTTGTTTCTCCATTTGCTTCACCTCGCTTTGTTAGTGTTTAGGAAACATCCTATGACTAAATAGTACAACTTTCCAGTTTCCATGTCAACAACTTTTTTAAAATATTTTTATATTTTTGTTTACAAAAGAAAACATAAGAAGTATAATTTCGTTATAAGAAACTTTAAGGAGAGATTTATATGTATGATTTAGGTAATTTACTAAAACATCTTAGGGAAGAGAAAAATGTATCTATGGATAAAATGATTGAAGATATAAAAACACTCTATTCAATCAGTATTGCTAAAAGCACAATTTCAAAATGGGAAAATAATAAAGCTGACCCATCCATGGAAAATGCTAAAATACTCTGCAATTACTTCAATGTATCTCTCGATTATTTACTTGGTTTATCTAAATATAAAACCAAAGAAGAAGAACTTGAAATTTATAAATCTAAAATGCTTGAATTCGCCAATAAACATAATAAAAACTTATATGAAAAAACTTTACTAGATAACTTTAAGGAATTAAATGATATAGGGAAAAAGAAAGTTATTACATATACAAAAGATTTAGTAGAAATGCCAAAATATCAAAAACAAATATGGGAAGAAGAAAGCAAAGAATATTTAATGCCTAATGCAGCACATGAAATCGAAGGAGATTTTACAGAAGAAGATTACAAACATGATGATGATATTATGAAAAATGATGATTTTTGGAAATGATAAATCAATATTAAAAGCTTAAGAAGGTGATTGAGATTGACATATGATGAATTATTAATAGAAGCTGAACAGCTCGGAATAATTGTAAAAGAAATCAAGATGAGAACTAAAAAAGGTCGATGCTATGGAAATAGAATTGCTATAAATAATAATTTAAATGATATAGAAAAGGCTTGTGTTCTAGCAGAAGAACTAGGACACTATCACCTTACAGTTGGTGATATATTAGAACAAGAAAATAATATTGATAATTATAAACAAGAATTAATTGCTAGACGATGGGGATATGATAAAAAAATAGGTTTAATTGGTATTATAAATGCTTTTGAATACGGTTGTAGAACTAAATTTGAAATGTCCCAATACCTTCATGTAACAGAAGAGTATTTGAGTGAAGCTATAGATTACTACAAAGCTAAGTATGGAATAATGTATCAAGTAGATCATTATATAATTTATTTCACTCCAATACTATTAGTTGGTAAAGCTTTCTAAAATAAACAGTTAAGTTTTCATACTAACTGTTTATTTTAGAAAATTTAAAGAACATACATTCTTAGAAAGGAGTTGAACTCTATGGACTACAATATAACTTACAGAAAAAAAGATAAAGGAATTCAATTAATAGTCTCTTATAAAGATACATTAGGAAAATGGAAACAAAAATCTAAACAAGGTTTTGAAACCAAAAGAGAAGCGAAAAAATACGCCGACAAATTAGTTTCTGAATTAAAAGAACTATCAAAATTTAATAGCTGTGAACTTTCTAATCTTACAATTGGAGAATTAAAAAAGTATTATTTAGAGCATATCTATTTACACAAATCACTAAACACTTATAAAAATTATAAAGTTTGTTTAAATAACTTTTCTCTAGACAACATTTTAGTTTCTAACTTAACAATAGCACATGTTCAAAAATGTATTAATGACTTAATAAACACAGTCTCTCCTAGTACTCTAAATGGGAAAATAACTATTTTTAAATCTATGATGAACTTTGCAAAGAAACAATATAATATACCAATCATAGATATGTCTAATTTAGATACACCAACCATAAAAAAGGATACTTCTCGAAGAGCTTTGAGTGAAAATGAATCTGATAAAATACTAGAATTTTATTCAAAATCTAATAATACTGATTATTTTATAACAACTCTTTTAGGATTAACTTGTGGTTGCAGAGTTGGTGAGATTATGGGATTGACATGGAAAGATATAGATTTTAAAAATAATTCTATAAATATAAATAAACAATGGCAAAAGAAAAAAGATGGCAAATTCGGTTTTACTACTGTAAAAAGTAAAAACTCAAACAGAACTATTCCGTTGCCATCTACTACTAAAAATATTTTAATTAATTTAAAGAATGCTTTACCTTTAAACTTAGATCAGCGATTAATATATTCATCTTCCCTTAATGGGTTAACTGTAAATTTAAATAAACAACTAAGAAAAAACTTTAATACCTGCATACATGAATTAAGGCACACTTATGCTACAAAATTAATAAGCAATGGGTTAGATTTTAAAACTGCTGCTTACATACTAGGACACGATGTAGAACAAACTATGAGAGTATATTCACATGTAACTAACGAAATGTATAATAAGGCATCTGACTTAATATCAAATATTTTTTAATTTTTGACGAATTTTTGACGAAATGTATTTTTATCTTTTACTAATCGCTACAAATCCCAGTAATACTAATGTTTCTAAATTTAAGTCAGAGTAATATTATACTTTACATATTAATATAATCATTAAAAAGAGGATAAATATTATAATTCAAAATATTTAATTCTTAACACTACCTTCTATCATTTTAGCCATTTTCAAGCTATAATCTCCATCTTCAAATAATACTATATTTTTAGAAAATGTATCTAATTCTCTACTCTCATCTTGTACATATGCATAATATTCTATAATCTTTTGATTATTAACTTCATAAAGCATAGGCTCTTTTGGAATAAATCTATTGTTGATATATCTATTTTCTCCATAAAGAACAATATCACTTAGATTACCTGTCTCTAATTCCTTAATCTCATTAAATAACAATATAGCTTCCATATAACTATTTGGAGTTTTATCACCTTTGATTGCATTCATAAATGAATCTTCCATTTGATTTAACTCTAAGTCTACGCCCTCAAAGTATGTATCAATTAAATTATCTTGAGATGGCATAGGTATCATTCCATATCCCCTAAATGCATGTAACCTATATTTATCTTCAAAGTTATTTTTAATTCTATAAAGAATTAATCTATACCCATCCTTTACTCTTAGAGAGCTTTTCCCACTTATTATCTTATTTAAATCAATATCTACAATTCCAGAATAAGTTTCTATATATTCTTTAGAATTTTCCATAGATGTTACATTAAAACATTCTAAATCGCAATTACTTTCATTAATAGCTTTCTTAATATTGAATAAAGGTAATTCTGATGTCATTGGAGCTACATAAATTCCGCTTTCTCTTATCTCCTCAAAATCTAGATGTAATAATCTATAATTCTCATCTAATGCTTCATTTATCCCTTCTTCATCATTTGTGTTAAATCCATATCTTCTTAAGTGAAGTGAATACATGTAAGCATAATCTTCATAATCTACAGCTTCTTCTATGGCACCTTCTTTATCTAATTCATCTATATATGATTCATACATATCTCTTAATCTATTCATTAGTTATCCTCTTTTCCTTTAATACTATAATTTATAATAATTATATAATAATACTATTGATATGTATAATTTTTAATTATATATATTTCAACATTATATAAGCATCTAAACTTTTTTTATCCCAATTAAACTTTACTTTTTCTTTTATTACAAATCCTTTATCTATCCAGAACTCAGTAACATTACTATCATATCCATAAACTACATCAATTCTTATAGATTTACTATTAAATTCTTTAGCCATTTTCTCTATTTCATAAAACACATTACTTCCGAATCCATTATTTCTTAATTTATTATCTATCATTAAAAGAGATAAATAAGTTTCACTATCAAACCTCACATCACATATTCCAATAACATTATTATTATATAAAATCTTAAAGCTATCAAAATTCATTTTTTTCATTTCTTTAAGTTCTTTCACAATAAACTCTTTATCTACCTCTTCTTTATCTAAATGCTCTTTTAAAAATTTAGTATTTGAATTATAAATTTCAACTACAATTTCTATATCATCTTTTGTAAGATAGCTAAGACTAACCATATAATCATCCTCCATAAATTTGCTCTATTCCTTACTTATAAATATAATAAGAAGGTATAGAATTTTCAATTCAATACCTTCTAAATATTAAAATTTATCATCTACCATAGATTGTTCATGACTACTTATACAAGTATACCCATCTCTTTTATCTACTGCTAATAATAAAAATAATATTTCTATAACAGCCATAGTAGATAATTTTGAAAAAGCAAATTCATCTAAAAATAACCTCTCTCTTGTAGATGTGTTTATTCTGTATTTGCATTTACTAGCTAAGGGAGAACTTTCATGATTTGTTATACAAATTGTAGTTGCACCTTTTTCATTTGCAACATCTACTAATGTTAGAATTCTCTTAGAAGATCCTGTACTCGATACAGCTATTAATACATCTTCTTCAGTTAAACTATAGGAAAAAGCAAGTTGATTCTCCCATATTGAATTTGCCACAGCTCTTATTCCTATTTGATTTAATTTATATGCACCATCTAAAATTATAGGTATTGTATTTCCAACTGCTGCGAATTGAACAATTCTTGCTTTCTTAATGGTCTCTAAAATAGTTTTAACTTCCTTTTCATCCATCATAGATACAGTTTGTTTTAATTCTTCAATCTTATTAGCTAATATATTTTGAATAGATCCTGATATATTATTTATATCTAAAGTATTTGATATTTTACTTTCTTCCGATGTAACCATTTCTTTTGCAAGGCTTATTTTAAGGTGATGGAATCCCTTTAAATTGCACTTTTTACAAAATCTTATTATAGTAGCTTCACTAACATTACTTTTAGATGCTAATTCTGAAACTGTCATATCAACTACTTTTTCTTGATTATTTATAACATAATCTGCAATTTTCTTTTCTGCTTCATATAAATTATCATAAACTGCAAAAATTTTATCTAATACACTTCTTTCTTTATTTTTCAATTTATCATTGCTCCTTTTTAATTATATGAAGTTAATTAAATAATTTTATTCAAAAGGATATTTAATTCCCCATTGATTTCTAACTTCATCCATTATATCCATTACATCAATAGATAAATTTAATGCATCTGCCTTCTCTTTATTTTTGATACAATTATTCATTTCCTCTACTTCATAAATTAAAGCCTTCATACCATCCCCAGCTTCTATATTTTCAATTCTTCCATCAAGATAAGTTATTGTGGCTTTATTTGCTCTTGGAAAATCATCAACAGTTATAAATCCATTCTCACAAGCTATAATACCTCTCTTTGGCATCTTAGCTCTCATTGTAAGAGTTATTACAGCCATTTCATCTTCTGCATTCTTAAGTATTATTCCTGATTGTTCATCTACACCTGTCTCAAACTTTTTAACTGTTGTTAAAACTTCTTCTGGCTTACTTGAAAGGAAGTATCTAGTGAATGATAATGCATAAGTACCAATATCTAAAAGAGCTCCTCCCGCTAAATCTTTATTAAAGAATCTATTAGTTGAATCATTTTCCTTACAACTTCCAAAAGATACTTGAATCATTTTAAGCTTTCCAAGCTTTCCATCCTTTATCATATCATTAAGCTTTTTATATAGTGGCATATGATAGATAGTCATTGCTTCTGCTACAATTAAATTCTTAGATTCTGCAAGTTCTACTATTTCTTTTAATTGATCTCCATTAACTGTTATTGCCTTTTCGCATAAAACATGCTTATTATTTTTAAGACTTTCAATTATATATTCGTAATGATTGCTATGTGGAGTTGATATATATACTACATCTATTTTCTCATCCTTTAGCATTTCTTCATAATTTCCATAAGCCTTCTCCACATTATGTTTTTTTGCAAATTCTTCTGCTTTTTCAAGTCTTCTTGAGCCTACTGCATAAATACTTCCATTCACTTCATTTATTGCACCTGCAAAATCTGCTGCTATAGTTCCTGGTCCTAATATTGCCCATTTTATATTATTCATATCCTTCACCTCATAAATTATTTATTTTTATAAATTATTCTAGTTCTCTCTTCACCTGTAACTACTACCTTTTTAACTTTAGTTATAAATAATGAAGTATCTATAACTCCACAAATATTTTTCAAGCTTTTCTCTAATTCATATGCATCTTGAATGTGTTCAAAGGTTACATCTATTAACAGATTTCCTCCTTCAGTTATTGTATATCCATCTTTCGCCCTACTACTTCTAATTCTAGTATTTCCACCTAACTTTTTAACTTCCTTCTGCACATAACTAATGAAATCCTCTATATTTTCTTTAAATTATATTCTTTCAAAGTTTTATCCCTACTTATATATTCTTTTATTCATTAGAAAAATTTACTCACTTTTAAATTTATAACAAATTTTTCTATCCCCTAAAACTATAATATTATAATAGTAATATTTCGTCAATAATTATATATACGAAATATTATTTTGTATATATAATTATTTTGCATATTAAAACATAATAAAAAGAGTGGATTTCTCCACTCTTTTTATTATTTAATCACTATACTTCCAACCCCAGATTTTACTTCTAAATTATATTTACTTTCTCCACTTACAGTCTCCTGAATAGTAATACCTCCAATTCCTGTTTCTGTATCTATTTTAATTGGAGAATTTTTTGGTATATCAACTATACATCCTCCAACACCACCTTCTATTTTTATATTCCCTCCAATTTCTTTAATATTCACATTCGTGGAACCTACACCACCTTCAATATCTATATTTCCACTTTTATTATCTAGATTCAAATTAACTTCTCCAACACCCTGTTCTAAATCTAAATCTTTAAACCCTATATTTTTTATATCTAACTTTCCTGCTCCACCTTTAATATCTATCTTATTTAACTCTAGCTCCTCTATACTTATTACTCCAGCTCCACATTTAAATTCTAAATTTCCATTAAAATTTCTTGGTACCTCTATAGATACATTTCTTTTTTTATCACTTTCTTCTAATATTCTAAAGTCTAAATTATAATTTATATTTTTATCTGCTATCTTTACTTTATTTCCAACCTTCTCTACTATAGTATCTTCTGCATCAAAATTAATATTAACTTTCATTTCTTTTCCATCATAAGGTATTATAGCTATATTTCCATAATCTATTTCTATATCTATCTTTTTTGAATCATCCATATTAATGCTTTTATTTAACCCTTCTCCATTAAAAAGATCCTTATTTTCCGTATTATTAGTTCTAAAACCCTCTCCAAATCTAATACTACATCCCCCTACAAGCATTGATAGTGATATTATGGCTATAACTATTAAAATATTTTTCTTTTTCATATTTCCTCCTAAATAAATTTTTTAATTAATCATATATATGTAAAATATACATTATTTTACATATATATGCTATACAAATTATAAATCTATACGCAAATTTTATATTAGTCTTTTTATATCACCGAAAAATAAAAACCTATATAAATAAAAATAAGGAATATATTAAGCTTTTTTACTTAATATATTCCTTATAATTAGGATTGTTATTTTATTATGCTTATTTATAAATATTCTTATATTTAAAGTAAGAATATACAAAAATACTTAAAGTCTCAAATCATTTAATTCTTTATATACATGTTTCGCGTATTCATGACTTCGGCATAAAACCAGTACATTATTATTGCTTGCAACTGTTCCAGCTATTTTTTTATCATCTAATCTATCAATTAATTCTCCTACAGCTGCAGCCATACCATTCATTGTTTTTACTGATATAAAATATTCTTGTATAAAGATACTCAATACTGCATCCTTAAATACACTTTGACATCTCTTTCCAACATCTTCTCGTGTAACTATTATGTATTTATATTCCTTATTACCTGCTGGCTTTCTAATTATATGCATCTCTCTTAAGTCTCTTGATAAGGTAGCTTGAGTAACATTAATTCCACGGCGCTTTAGTTTCATAACTAATTCATCTTGTTTACCAATCTCTTCATTTTCTATTATATCTAGTATCTCTTCGCGTCTTCTTTTCTTTAGTTCATTTTCCATAATACTCTACTCCTCTTCGTAAAATACTATTTCTTGATGCTAAACTAAACATCCCAATTTTAGTTTAGCATCATTAAATTTAAGTTTAAATTAATACTATCTTACTATTTTAGTTCCTGATTCTCCAACTAAGGCATCATTAGCTCTCTTAAGTGATGCAATAATAGCTGTTTTATTTTCTCCTGATTCTGTAAACTTCTTACAAGCTTCAACTTTAGGTAACATACTACCTGGAGCAAATTGACCTTCTTCAATATACTTGTCTACTTCTTCAAGATTAATTTCCACTAACTCTTTTTGATTAGGTTTATTGTAATTTACACAAACTCTATCTACTGCTGTAAGTATTAATAATATATCAGCATCTAGTATTTCTGCTAATTTCTCTGCTGCAAAATCTTTATCTATAACTGCTGGGACTCCAACAAGCTCATCGCATTCTCTAACTACTGGTATTCCACCACCACCACAAGCAATAACTACGAATCCATCGTTAACCATTGTCTTTATAGCTTCTTTTTCAACAATATCAATAGGTTTTGGTGAAGCAACAACTCTTCTATAGCCTCTTCCAGCATCCTCTTTCATTACATATCCTTTATCTTTTTCTAGCTTTTCAGCTTCTTCTTTAGTATAGAAAGACCCTATTGGTTTTGTTGGATTTTGGAATCCTTTATCATTTTTATCTACAACTACTTGAGTTACAACAGTCTCAACTGATTTTTTTATATTCTTTTTATTTAATTCTTCTAAAATTGCATTTTGCAAATGATATCCAATATAACCTTGTGAGAATGCACCTACAACATCAAATGGGAATAGTGTATTATTATGATCAGCTTGATATGCTGCTTCTATACTTGCAAGTATTTGTCCTACTTGTGGACCATTGCCATGTACTATTGAAACTTGATGTCCAGCTTCTATTAATTTAACTACTGATTTTGCAGTTTCCTTACAAGTCTTTAATTGACTTTCTGCACTTTTATCCTTTGGATCTGATTGTAATGCATTTCCACCTAACGCTAAAACTATTTTCATCTTTTGTTCCTCCTTACAATTTCCAAATTATACTTTTATCTTTTGTTTAGTATTTAATATTTTTTATCTTTATCTTTTGTTTGCTTTTAATCTACTTATCTTTTGTTTATATAGCTTTCTATTTATATAGCTCTTATCTTTTGTTTAGTAAGTTTTATATACTTATAGTTCCATTTACTAGTAAAACTACCGCTATTATAGCAATTACAATTACTCCTATTGCAATTCCAAATTCTGTTCCTTTAAATACTTTTCCATCTTTATCATTTTGTTTCTTTGCAATATAGTAGAATATAATACCAATTGCATAAAGGATAAAGCATAGCAATAAGTATTTTAACCCGGCTGCATAACATAACCATATAGCATATACAGTAGCAATCGTTGCACAAATTTTATCTCTTGTTCTTCCTACTGGATTAACATCATAAGTTTCTCCAGTTATTGTAAGCTTAAGTCCATACATGGCACTTAAAAGATATGGTACAAGTATCGCTGTACTTGCTACTGAATATAATGCTTGATAAGTACTACTAGCTACTAATGTTAATACTAAAAATACTTCAACTAAAATATTTGTAATTATTAATGAAGCTGCTGGTGCTCCATTTTTATTTGTTTTTGCAAATATCTTAGGTAAAACACCATCTTTTGCAGCTACAAATGGAATTTCAGCACATAATAATGACCATCCAAGTAATGATCCAAATAATGAAATTATTAAACCTATATTTATAAGAACTGCTCCCCATTTACCAACAGCAAACTCTAAAACATATGCCATTGATGGATTGTTAAGTCCTGAAAGGTCAACTCTATTCATTACCCCTAAAGACATTAATGAAATTAAAAGGTATATACATAAAGTTCCTATAAGTCCTATTACAGTTGCTTTACCAACATCACTTTGTTTTTTAGCTCTACCAGATACAACTACTGCACCTTCAATACCTATAAAACACCATAATGTTACTAACATAGTATTCTTTGCTTGATCTAGTACACTCCCTATATCTGTAGTACCCCAGAATTCAAATGTGAAGTTATGTAAATTAAATGCAAATATTGCAGCAACTATAAATACACAAATAGGCACTAATTTTGCTATAGTAGTAATTAAGTTTACAAGGGCTGCTCCACTTACACCTTTAAGTATTAATGCAGTAAATGCCCAAACTAATATTGAAGCTCCAATAATTGATGGTAAGTTATTACCTTCTCCAAATACTGGTGCAAAATATCCAATTGCTCCAAATAGTAATACTGAGTAAGATACATTACCAATCCATGCACTTAACCAATATCCCCATGCAGAGTTGAATCCTATGTACTCACCAAAACCAGCTTTTGCATAACTATATACACCACCACTTAGCTCTGGCTTTCTATTTGCTAATGTTTGGTAAACAAAAGCAAGTGCTATCATACCAATACCAGTTATAATCCAACCTAAAATAATTGCGCCTGTACCTGCTCCTCTTGCCATATCAGATGGTAAATTAAATGCTCCACCACCTATCATAGATCCAACAATTAATGCCGCTAGAGATGCAAATCCAAGATTCCTTTGTTCACCAGTTGATTTTTCTTCTGACATTACTATCACTCCTTATTCAGTTTGATTTTAGGGAAAATTTTAGTCGACTATTAATTAATAGCCGACTAATGTTGATTATTTTCCTGCTGTAGCTACCATTACGGCTTTTATAGTATGCATTCTATTTTCAGCTTCATCAAATACTACTGAATTTTTACTTCTGAATACTTCATCCTCAACTTCTCTAATGTCGCATCCTAATCTCTTTTGTATATCTACTGCAACTTCAGTATCTAAGTCATGGAATGATGGTAAGCAATGCATGAATAATGTATTCTTATTACCAGTTTTATTCATCATTTCTCTTGTAACTTTATATGGTGAAAGTAATTTAACTCTTTCTGGATATAAGTTTTCATCTTCTCCCATTGATACCCAAATATCAGTATATATAACATCAGCACCTTTAACTGCTTCATCAACATTATCAGTTACTTCAATTATAGCTCCTGTTTGTTTTGAGTATTCTTGCATTTCTTTTACTATTTCTTGATCTGGATCTAAGCTCTTTGGTCCTAATGCTACAAAGTGCATTCCCATTTTAGCTGCACCATACATTAAAGCATAGCTCATATTATTTCTTATATCACCTGTAAATACTAACTTTATTTCACTAAGTGGTTTATGTGCATGTTCTTCTATTGTAAGAAGGTCAGCTAATATTTGAGTTGGGTGGTCTACGTCAGTTAATCCATTCCAAACAGGAACTCCTGCATGTTTTGCTAAAGATTCAACAGTTGCTTGGCTGAATCCTCTAAATTCAATACCATCGTACATTCTTCCAAGTACTTTTGCAGTATCTTCTATTGATTCTTTTTTACCCATTTGTGAATTTGTTAAGAAAGTTACATGTGCTCCTTCTTCTGCTGCTCCACATTCAAAAGCACATCTAGTTCTAGTTGATGTTTTTTCAAATAATAATACTACATTTTTACCTTTTAAGCTGTCTCCTAAAATTCCTGCTCTCTTTTTAGCTTTTAAATCATGTGATAAGTCTAAAAGATATCTAATTTCTTCTGGTGTAAAATCCTTTAATGTTAAAAAACTTCTTCCTTTTAAATTAACTGCCATTTTAAATTCCTCCTTAGTTTTAAACCTAAGTGTTTACTCTCCATACTCTAATTGAATCAAAGAGAGTAAACACTACATGTATTTTTTATATTTAATTTTTTAATAAGCTATTTTTATAAATCTTCTCTTATTAGTGGCATTGACATACATCTTGGGCCACCTCTTCCTCTTGAAAGTTCTGATGATGGAATTACATGTAATTTTATTCCATACTCTTCTAATATTCCGTTTGTTACATAGTTTCTTGAATAAACTACAACTTCACCTGGTGCTATTGCAAGAGTATTTGAACCATCATTCCATTGTTCTCTAGCTGCGATGATTTCATCACCACCACCACATTTAATTAATGTAACTTTTCTATCTAAATATTTGCTTAATATATTTTCTAAAGTATCTACTTCTTTTACAGTTTTAAGTGCTCCTTCATGTTCTGGATCCTTAGTTATTGCATAAACATTTAAAGGTCCTACAATTCCTGGATGAACTGTAAATTTATCATAATCAACTTGAGTAAATACTGTATCTAAATGCATGAATGCTCTACTTACTGGTATTTGGAAAGCTAGTACAGTTTTAAATGTTGAATCATTATTGAATAATAGTCTTTTAGCTAGTTTTTCAACTGAAGCTGAATCAGTTCTTTGTGAAATACCAACTGCTAAAGTATCTTTTGATAATATTAATTCGTCTCCACCTTCAATTGAAGTATTTTCATCTCTGTTAAACCAGAAAGGAACTTCTTTACCTTTAAATCTTGGGTGATTTTCGAATATGTATTTCGCAAATATTGTTTCTCTATTTCTAGTTTCTGTTCTCATGTGATTTAATGTAATACCATGTCCAATTGTTGCAAATGGATCTCTTGTAAAATAAAGATTTGGCATTGGATCACAAACAAATGGATAAGTGTTATTTACTAAGTCATATAATGAATCTCTATTATATTCTTTAAGTTCTTCTTTTCTAACACCTGCCATCATCTTATCAACCATAGCTTTATTTTCAAAACTTAAGAAATATCTAGTTAAAGCATCTTTTAAAGACTCACTTTCAACTCCTGCTTCATCTATAAATTGACTTATAAATTTCATTTTTACTTTTTCATCAGTAGCTATTGCTTCTGCAGCAAGTACTTCTAAATAAAGAACTTCAACTCCTGCATCTCTTAAAGTTTGTGCAAATGCATCATGTTCTTCTCTTGCAATTTTTAAATATGGAATATCATCAAAAAGTAATCTGTCTAACAAATCTGGTGTTAAATTTTCAACCTCTTCTCCAGGTCTGTGTAATAGTACAGTTTTTAATCTTCCAATTTCTGAGGTAACATTTAAAGCTCTTTCTCCCATAATATTATCGCTCCTTTTTCTTTTGTAATTTGCAAACAATTCTGCGGGGTCAATCACAATTGATTAACACTGTTTACAGTTTTTATTATATATACCTGTTATAACGCTTACAAACCATTTTATGGAATAAAATGCATAGCATTTTTCAATTTTATTCATTCTATGAATTAAAACTTGCATTATTAAATAATATAATAATGTAAAATTCTCTCTATTCATTGCTTTATCACGTTAAAATATTAACTATCCAAAATGAATAATTTATGCATAAACTTGGAATAAATTTATTTATATTTTTTCTATTTTTTCTATTTTATTATATAACCTTCTCTATTTTTTCAGTAATTTCAATATATTCTCATACATTTTCATACATATTTGATATCTATTATCAAATAAATGCAAATAAATAGGAGAATAATATGTTATCCTCCTATTTATTTCTTATTTTATATGTGGCTTATTCCATAAACTTTTTATACTTACTCCGTTTTTTATTCCTTGATAAATCCAACCATAACTTCCACCAAGTAAAAATACCCTTTTATTTAATTTTGCTGTAACAAATATATCCTTTTGCATAGCTTTCTCTTTTATAATGCTATCTTTCATAATATCTAAAGCTAACCTTGCATCCTCTTTTACCTTTGCTTGCCAAGGTATATTTGGTGATCCACTAAAAAATTCCCCAGCACCTATTCCAATTCCGCCAGACCATTTAATCCCCAAAGAATTACAATAATTTTTTAAAACTCTTATTGCAATTTTTGTCTGTTCTCCTTCATAGAAGCCACAGTTTACTAATCCATATAAATTTACTTTATTTACTTTATATCCATTTATATTAATCCAATCATCAAATTCTTCTAAATATTCTATAACTGTAGAAGGAAGAGTATCTACATATAATGGAAATGCAATTGCAACTATATCACTATCTTTTATTAATTTAAAACTATCTCTCTTACTACTTCTATCTTTTATATTGATCTTTGATATTTTAATACTATTATCTGATAAATTTAATTCACTTTCTATCCTCTCTAAGAAATATTCACTTCCACTTTTTTTACCTTTAGGACTTCCATTAATAAAAACTATTTTTTTCATTTTATATCTCCCTTAATAATTCTTGGTATATCTTTCAAATACTCCTTTATATCTTCTATGTTTTCTACAATAAATATATCTGATTTATCTTTTTGAAGATTTACTTCATTAGCCTTTACTAAACTTTTAAATGTATATCTTTCTTCTTCTGTTATATTAGTACAATATCCAACATGGATTAATTCTGGATATCTTTTATATCTAGGTTTATGATGAACTTCATTATTTGTTATTTTAAAAAATGGAGATATATTTGGTATAACTCTATCTAAGCTTCTTTTTAATGTAACTGAATATGATCCATATGTTATTCTTCCAATATATATTACAAAATCTGAATTAATAAATTCTCTATTTATCTCTTCACCTTTATCTTTTATAACGCACAATCCTGGAGTCTTAACCCAACACCCAAAGCATCCAATGCAACTTTTTAAATCATATTCATTTAAATCTATTAGATTTAAATCTTCTAAATTTGTTAATTCCTTTTTTAAAAAGCTTATAATTTCATATCTTAAAATTTTATCCTTATTTTCTTTATCAACTAAAATTAAAATTTTCATATACTCTCCTTCATTTTCCATGTTTACACCGTCAACTTAATCCCATTATATATCTGTATGTTTACACTGTCAACCTTCTTGTGTTATAATTATAAAAATTATTATTTTAAAGGACTGAGGTATATGAAAGAAGTATTAATAGATAAATATCACCATGGAGACTTAAGAGAATCACTAATTTATAACGGGCTAAAATTATTAAACGAAAAAGGACTAGACGGATTTTCACTAAGAAAAGTTGCTTCTCTTTGTAATGTAAGCCATAGTGCCCCTTATAAGCACTTTAAAAATAAAGAAGAGTTAATAAATTGTATTTTGGAAACTGTAACTTCTAAATTTTATAATTCACTAAATTCTGTCTTAAAAGATTTTAATGGGAATTCAAAAGAGCTTATGATAACTCTTGGAAAAGAATATGTGAAATTTATGGTTGAAAATCCAGACTACCTTAAGTTTTTATTTTTCAATGAAAATACGTATCCAATTTCTTTAAACCATGAAATTTTTAATTCATCTAATAATGATTTTAACAACTCATCAAAGGAAAATGCTTTTATTTTATTTAAAGATGCTTCATTGAAATATTTAAAAGATATACATATAGATCCTAAAGATTACATAACTATTATTTTATCTATGTGGAGTATTGCTCATGGATATGCTGTTTTAATTACAACTAAATCTATTTATATTGAAACTGACTATCTATTAGAATTTGAAAAAATGGCGTGTAGGATACTTTAAATCTTACATACCATTTTTGTTTAAAAATTATATTTCCTTTATATATTTCTCTTCTTCTTCAGTAACATTACCTAAGTATATATTTTTTACCTTACCTCTAAGTAGCCTATATGCATCTTTCATTTCTTCTAATGATGTCATTTCTTTCGTCATTTTATAATTTGGAAAATATCTTGATAAATGAAGAGGTATATTCACATCTATACTTTCTATAAAGTTTCCTAACTCTTCTATAAAGCTATTATTTGTATTTTCTCCTGTAACTAGAAGTGTAGTAATTTCAACATGTATTCCACTTTTACTAGCTACCCTTATAATATCTTTGACAGGTTCTATACGGCCTTTGCATAATTTATTATAATAATCATTATCTCCTTTTAAATCAATATTCATTGCATCAATAAATGGTGCTAATTTTTTAAAAGGCTCTTTGTTTATATATCCATTAGTTACTAAAACTATTTTTTTATCTTTATTCAATTCCTTTATTCTTTTTGAAACATCATATACAAATTCATAAAAAATGCTAGGTTCATTGTATGTAAATGCTACTCCTAGATTATCAAAAGTTGAACATACAAGTTCTGAAACCTCTTCAACTGTCATTTTCTTTGATTTAGGCATATACTGAGAAATAGAATAGTTTTGGCAAAATGAACATTTAAAGTTGCATCCAAATGATCCTATAGATAATATTTCACTTCCTTTATAAAATTCATATAATGGCTTCTTTTCTATTCTATCCATAGAAATACTAGTTATTTCACCATAATTTATTGTATATAATTTAAGTTCTCCACATACTGAACTACTTTTCCGTGCTCCACATATTCCAAAATGACCATCTTTAATTAAGCACCTATGAGGGCATAAATTACACCTTATCTTTCCGTCTTCTATATTATAGAATCGAGCTTCTTTCACTGCTTTAATCTACCTCCTCAAATCTATCTACTTTAAATCTTTTTAATATATAGTTTTCGTAAGGAGATATATTTCCTTTTTGAAGGGCTATGGAAACTTGTGTATCTGCATCTTCTATGCCATCTAAATTAGGTAATAGTAATCCCATATTTTCTTCATTTTGAACTATAACACCATATATTTTAGGATCTAAATCTTTCTTTTTACAAATTTCACTTTCATGCAATATATCTACCGATATATCACATTCTAACAGTTCATCTTTTCTTAGCTCTGAAAATCTTGGATCATTAAATGCAGCACTTAATGAATTTTTTATAATTTCATTACCTATACATTCTGTTGTAGGCTTTATAGTTCCTACACATCCTCTTAGATCTCCTCTTATCTTTAAAGATACAAATACGCCTCTCCTACTTCCTAACAATTCTTCATCTTTTATATCTTTATATCTTACAGAGACTCTCGTATTAAAGAAATTTTCTATATTTAATCTAGCAAGTCTTGTATAAGGATTACCTTCTCTTTTTCTTCGTCTGTGTCGCTCTTCCTTCTCAAAGATTAAATTATTATATAATGACTTTCCATTTTTAACATCAAACTTCATAACAGCATACCCTACACCAAAAGGTGCTTCATAGCTTAATAAGTTCCCTTTAACTTTCACTCCATCTAATGCACCTGCTAATACATAAAGAGATCTTAATCCACATTCCCCTGCTTCTAAAATTAACTTTTCATCTATCTTAAATAATCCCTCTATATTCCCACGCTCCAATATACCTATTAACTCTCTATCAAATTTTTTGCCATAAGGGCTATAATCATATGGACCGTCTTCACTTAGTCTATGTGATAAATCTCCTGATGATATAAATGCAGTCTTATCACCCATTTCTTCTGCCGCCTTTTTTATTTGCATTCCAAATTTATATAATTCAATAGGTGATAGAAGCCCATATGTTATATGAACTATTTTATACTGCTTATTTCTTAGGATATTATAAAGTGGAACTAGTGCTCCATGATCAAGTTCTACCCTTACATTATATGATTTAGCTTTATCTTTATTTAAATTAACTACTGGAATTTCTTCTTCCATACAGTATTCTAAAATTTTTTTAGTGATATCTCTATCTATCTTTAAATCATAATATACATCACTTACTCCAAACCTACTTAAATCCCCCTCTACATTATAATCATCTATTATACATACTCCATCTCTAAATACATTCCCATGTGGTGTTATTATAATTATTGTTTCAATATTATTATGTTTTATCTCTTTCCCTATAATTTCACAAGACTTAATAGTTTCCCTTATCTCTTCCTCTTTCCCGTTGCCTACTTCTGGTATCATAATTGGTGGGTGAGGCATTAAATAATATCCTTTCATTCTATACTCCTTCTTTCCTAGAATAACTAGTAATTTATACTATATTTATTATTTTTCTTATAAGTATTATTATCATTGTTCTTCTTAACTATTAATAAAAAATACTTTTTTCCTTTATTATAATAATGTATCTTATTACTTTGTTTTTCTCTAAGTATGATAAGTTTATTGATTCTTTTATTATTTATCTAAATTGTTTAATCTTATATAAGCTATATTTTTATAAATAAAAAGAGCCTATATTAATATAAGCTCTTTTTGTTAATTTCTAATTATAATATATGAAAGATAAACAACATATACAAGTATTAAAACTGTTCCTTCTAGTCTGTTTAGCTTCTTTATCTCTTTATCTTTATTAAAGAATATTATGATTCCTATAATTATAGTTACTATTATTAGGAATAACAAATCCATATAGAGATTTCCTGTTACAACTATTGGGTTAATAGTTGATGATAATCCTAGTATAAGTAATATATTAAATATATTAGATCCGAGTACATTTCCTATTGCAATTTCAGTTTCCCCTTTAAGCGCTGCAACTATAGATGTCACAAGTTCTGGAAGAGAAGTTCCAACTGCTACAATTGTAAGTCCAACTAGTTTTTCACTCATTCCTATGGAATAGGCTATATTAGTAGCTGAATCAACTACAAACTTTCCACCAAGTACAATTCCAATTATTCCAACTATAATCTTTATAATATTTGGTCCTATCCTTATATTAGTAGTAGCTACTTTTGACTCCATATCTGTGTCCCTAGAACCCTTATCTTTAATAGCACTCCTTATTAACACTATAGTGTAAATTATACATAATAATAGTAATATTACTCCGTCTATTCTTGATATTAATCCATCTTTTCCATTAAAACTAATTCCAAAAGCAATTATATAAAGTATTATTGCAACTAATATATTAACAAAAAAATCTCTCTTTACAATTCTCTTTCTAATTATAAGTGGCATTGCAATAGCTGTACCTCCAAGCACAACTAATGTATTAAATATGTTAGAACCTAAAACATTACCTATTGCAATTCCATTATTTCCTTGAAGAGCTGATATTGAACTTACTGCAAGTTCTGGTGCGCTTGTTCCAAGTGAAACAATAGTAAGTCCAACTATAACTGATGGTATCCCTATCTTTTTTGCTATACTTGATGATCCATCAACAAAAATATCTGCTCCTTTTATTAAAAGAATAAACCCTATAATTAAAATAACTATATTAATGATATTATTCATCACTATTACTCCCTTATATACCTTACTTTACAAAGTTATTTATCTTTTTAACCAGTACTTGAACCTTCTTTTGCTCCTCTGACCCTTCTTCAAATCCTAAACAATTTATAGCATAGTTTTCTATAATTAATCCACCAACATTGTTTATGGCAGATCTTATTGCTGCAACTTGAACAAGAACATCACCGCAACAAGCATTCTTTTCCATCATTCCTTGTATTCCTTTAACTTGCCCCTCGATCCTTCTTAGTCTATTCATTATATCTTTTCTGAGCTTTTCATTATGCTCATCAAAAATTAACATATCTTTATCATTTTCCATTTTAGAACATCCTCCTTATACCTCTAGGTGGTATTTTCTTCATTCTTATATTCTACATTATTTTTTTTAATTTTAAAAGCCATTAATATTGTACACTTTTTCTTTACAAAATATAATGGTACTATTAAACTTATTCTTAGCAATATATTTTTAGGAGGATAAAATGAGTATAGTTACTGTTAAAGAGATGAACCATGGATTTGGTGATAGAGCTATTTTTGAAGATGTTTCTTTTAGACTTTTAAAGGGAGAACACGTTGGGCTTATTGGTGCAAATGGTGAAGGTAAGTCTACCTTTATGAATATAATCACAGGTAAACTTATGCCTGATGAAGGAAAAGTTATTTGGTCAAACAATGTACGTGTTGGATATATGGACCAGCATGCTGTTTTAAATAAAGGTACTTCTATCAGAGATGCCTTAAGAGAAGCTTTTAGATATTTATTTGACTTAGAAGCTGAAATGAATTCACTTTATGAAAAAATGGGTGAGGTTTCAGAAGATGAACTAAACAAAATGCTTGAAAGAACTGCTGTTATTCAAGATATGCTTGATAATAATGGGTTTTATATGATAGATGCAAAAGTTGATGAAGTCGCAAAAGGTCTTGGCCTTTTAGATTTAGGACTTGAAAAAGATGTCGATGATTTATCAGGAGGTCAAAGAACTAAAATACTACTTGGAAAACTTCTTTTAGAGAATCCTGACATATTACTTCTAGATGAGCCTACTAACTATCTAGATGAAGAACATATAGAGTGGCTTAAGAGATATCTACAAAGTTATGAAAATGCATTTATACTTATATCTCACGATATACCATTTTTAAATGATGTTATTAACTTAATATATCATGTTGAAGAAAGAAAACTTACAAGATATGTTGGTGACTATTATGAATTTAAGAGAAAACATGAAGAAAACAAGAAAAGACTTGAAATAGCTTATGAAAAGCAACAAAAAGAAATAGCAAGACTTGAAGATTTCGTTGCTAGAAATAAGGCAAATGTTGCAACAACTGGTATGGCAAAGTCAAGACAAAAGAAATTAGATAAAATGGATAGAATAGAGCTTTCAAAAGAAAAACCAAAACCTGAATTTGATTTTAAATATTCAAGAACATCAGGAAAAACTATCTTTGAAACTAAAGATTTAGTAATTGGATATAATGAACCTCTTACAAAACCTCTTAATCTTTATATGGAAAGAGGTCAAAAGATAGCTTTAGTCGGTGCTAATGGTCTTGGTAAGTCTACTCTACTTAAGAGTTTACTTGGAAAAGTTAAGCCACTATCTGGTGAAGTTATGCTTGGAGATTATCAAAATATAGGATATTTTGAACAAGAAGATAGAGAAGAAAATAATAATACTTGTATAGAAGAAGTTTGGAATGAGTTCCCAAGCAAAACTCAATATGAAATAAGAGCTGCCCTTGCTAAATGTGGACTTACTACTAAACAACTTGAATCTAAGATAAGAGTTTTATCTGGAGGAGAGGCTGCAAAAGTTAGACTTTGTAAAATACTTAATACTGAAACTAATATTCTTATCTTCGATGAGCCTACTAACCACTTAGATGTAGATGCTAAAGATGAACTTAAGAGAGCTTTAAAAGAATATAAAGGATCAATACTTCTAGTATCCCACGAACCTGAATTCTATAGAGATATAGTTACAGAGATTTGGAACTGTGAAGATTGGACATTAAAAATCATATAATAATTCTAGAATTTAAAGAGTTAGCATAAAAGCTAGCTCTTTTTCTTAAATTATTTATAATTAATAGGTGGAATTGTAATATAAATATAAGTTTTATTTTTATTTATATATTGATTGCTATACTAATTTTATTTATAAAAATTCTTAGGAGAGTTTGACTTTTAAAATAATATAATTTATAACTATTAATATAATATATAATTAAAGATCAACATTTTGTTGGTCTTTTCTTCATTTAATATTCTGTTATTTTTTTCTAACCTTAATTATTATTAAGTATTTTCTATTATATAAGACGGTAAATTTCTCATTTTTTCATAAATACTTTAATTATTATTAAAACTATAGTAAAATTATTAATAGATAATTCAAAATTTGCATTTAATTTGTAATCACAAAGGAGGAACATAATTGGAATTAAAATTTGATATATTTCAAACAATGGCATTAGCTACTGTTGTTTTTTATTTAGGAAATTTTTTAAAAAGTAAAATAAAGTTTTTATCAAAATATTGTATACCTGCACCAGTAATTGGTGGGCTTCTATTTGCAGTGCTAGTTCTTGTTTTAAGAATAACTAATATTGCAACAATAACTTTAGATACTACTCTTCAAAATTTATTTATGACTGCATTCTTTACTAGTGTTGGGTTTACTGCAAGCATTAAGATACTAAAAAAGGGAGGACTTAACGTAATAATATTTTTATTCCTTTCTATATTATTAGTAATATCCCAAAATGCATTAGGTGCATCACTTGCAAAATTATTTAATTTAGATCCTTTACTTGGACTTTGTACAGGCTCTATTCCTATGATTGGAGGTCATGGAACTGCTGGTTCATTTGGACCTCTTTTAGAGGAAATGGGTGTTGCTGGAGCAACTACTGTATCATTTGCTTCTGCAACTTTTGGACTAGTTATGGGTAGCCTAATAGGTGGTTTTGTTGCTAAAAATTTAATTGAACGCAATAAACTTAAAACCCCAAAGGAATCTCACGATAAATTTATACCAGTAAGCGACTTCCATGAAGATAACAAAGCACTTCTTTGTAATAAAAGACTTATGAAAGGTGTTTCTTGGATATTTATTGCAATGGGAATTGGCTCAGTAATTTCAGGATTTATTCAAAACTTAGGACTTACTTTCCCATCATATATAGGTGCTATGATAGCTGCTGCTATTATTAGAAATCTATGTGATATTAAAAATGTAAAACTTGAAGAAAAAGAAATAGAAGTTATCGGTGGAATAAGCCTTTCATTCTTCTTATCTATGGCTTTAATGGGACTAAAATTATGGGAACTATTTGACTTAGCAGGCCCTATGGTTGTAATGCTAGTTGGGCAAATGCTTCTTATGGGATTATTTGCTTACTTTATTACATTTAAAGTTATGGGGAAAGACTATGAAGCTGCTGTATTTGCATCTGCAAATTGTGGATTTGGTATGGGCGCTACTCCTAATGCTGTAGCAAATATGGATGCATTAACAAGTAAGTTTGGCTTTGCACCAACTCCATATCTTACAGTTCCAATTGTAGGATGTTTATTTATAGATTTTGTAAATTCAGCTGTAATTACACTATTTATAAATCTATTACATTAAATTTCTCTATAGAGTTAATTTATATTATAATATTTAGATCTATCTAATTGTTTTTATATCAATTAGGTAGATCTTTTTTATTATGCTTTATACCTTACTTATTAATATTATTTTATTGTAATATTTTTCCTTATGTTTAATCTTTGTTAAAAAACTTTTAATTTTATTAAAATTATTGTAAAATTACCATTAAAAGATTCTGTATATTAAAAATAGCATATTAATATTTATTATATTTTATATAATTATTAAATACATTTCTTAAAGGGGGCAAAACATATGGAATTAAAATTTGATATTTTTCAAACAATGGCATTAGTTACGCTGGTATTTTATATGGGGCAATATTTAAAAAATAAAGTATCAGTATTATCTAAGTACTGTATTCCATCACCTGTTATAGGTGGCATTATCTTTGCAATAGTAGTTCTTATTTTAAAAGTTACTAATATTGCAACTATATCTTTAGATACTACACTACAAAATATTTTTATGACTGCATTCTTTACTAGTATAGGATTTACAGCTAGCATTAAAATATTAAAAAAAGGTGGTATTAGTGTAGCAATATTCTTGCTTTTATCAACACTACTTGTAATCTCTCAAGATACTTTAGGTGTATCTTTAGCATCTTTATTTAATTTAGATCCATTGCTTGGACTTGCTACAGCTTCTATTCCAATGATAGGTGGACATGGAACAGCAGGATCCTTTGGACCACTATTAGAGTCTATGGGTATTTCTGGTGCAACTACAGTATCTTTTGCTTCTGCGACCTTTGGACTAGTTATGGGAAGTTTAATTGGTGGTATTATTGCTAAAAATCTGATAGAGCGTAAAAATTTAAAAACGCCAAAGGAATCTCACGATAAATCTATTCCAGTAAGTGATTTTCATGAAGATAATAAAGCACTTCTTTGTAATAACAGGCTTATGAAAGGTATTTCCTTAATTTTTATTGCCATGGGACTTGGTTCAATAATCTCCGGACTTATTCAAGCCTTAGGACTTACTTTCCCATCATATATAGGTGCTATGCTAGCTGCTGCTATTATTAGAAATCTATGTGATATGAGAAATATTACTCTTGTTGAAAAAGAAATTGAAACTATAGGTGGAATTAGTCTATCATTCTTCTTATCTATGGCTTTAATGGGATTAAAGCTATGGGAACTTTTCGATTTAGCAATACCTATGATTATAATGTTAATTGGACAAACTGCCCTTATGGCTTTATTTGCTTACTATATAACCTTCAGAGTTATGGGGAAAGATTATGAAGCTGCTGTATTTGCATCTGGAATTTGTGGATTTGGTATGGGCGCAACGCCTAATGCTATTGCAAACATGGATGCATTAACAAGTAAATTTGGATTTGCTCCAAATGCTTATTTTACAGTACCAATTGTAGGATGCTTATTTATAGACTTTGTCAATTCAACCATTATAACTTTATTTATAAATATACTTCACTAGAATTATATTTAATTTTTACATAATAAAAAGGATTCATATCCCTATGATTAAAAATCATTAAAGATATGAATCCTCTTTTTATTTTATTAAAATTCTTTTGCTAATTTATCTGATTTATCTTTTGCTTCATTTACAATTCTATCTACATCTATACCTTGAACATCTACATTTTCTGCTATTATAGTTTTGAAATCTTTTATCCCGAAGAAAGCAAATATAGTTCTTAAATATCTCTCTTCCATTTCAAAATTTGAAGTAATAGCATTTGAATAATCTCCGCCTCTAGATGATACAAATAGAGCCTTTTTACCTTCACATAATCCAACTGGACCTTCTGCAGTATATTTAAATGTTATTCCTGTTACACTTATATAATCTATATAAGCTTTTAATATGGCTGGAATACTTAAGTTCCACATTGGCGCTGCTATAACATATTTATCTGCTTCTTTAAATTGATATGCATACTTTAGTACCTTATGATTTCTACTCTCTTCATTTTTAGGTCCAAATACTACGCTTAAATCTTCTCCTCTTAGGAAATCTATACCTTCTTTATATAAATCTAAAGTTATAACTTCATCATTTGGATTATTCTTTTTATACTCATTAATAAACTCATCTGATATACTGTAAGTTCTTGATTTTCCTTCTGGTTTTATATTTGCTTTTATATATAATACTTTACTCATTTTACTCTCTCCTTCATGTATACTTTTTCTTGTAAATATATTATTTTAAACATGCTTTATTATTTACTAAATATATTTTACTATTCTCTTTATATGAGAAAAGTATATTACTTATATACCTTTTCAACAAGTAGGCACTTTTTTTATATATAGTATACAAAAAGATACTGTAATTACTTTAACCTTAATAATATTTCATATATATACTTAAAAATATTTTTTATTAATTTATGATATAATGTAATAAATATAAAATATGAGGTGCTTATATAATGACCAAAGACTTAAGCATTCATGACAAGTGTCACATGAATGAAATTTGTGAAAAACCTGAATCATGTCCCATGATTTTAGTACATAAATTGGTTTCAGGAAAATGGAAAATACTTATTTTATGGTATTTGACTAATGGTTCTTTAAGATTCAGTGAATTAAAAAGAAAGCTTCCTGATGTTACACAAAAAATGCTAACTAACCAACTTAGAAGTTTAGAGCAGGATAATTTAATATACAGAAAAGTTTATCCAGTAGTTCCTCCTAAAGTTGAATATGGATTAACTGATATAGGTAATAAAATAATACCTATACTTGAAAATATGCATAATTATGGAATTGAATATATTAATTCATCTTTAGATTAATATATTATTATTTATAAACTAAAAGAGCTATATTTCTAGCTATTTTAGTTTTATTTACATATAAATTTAATAAGCCTTTTATTAAATTCATCTAGTTGATCATAGAATAGCCCATGACCACTCTCTTCAAAAGCATATAGGGTAGACCCATGTATATTTTTATTTAATTCTAAAGCAAACTCAAAAGGACATATCTCGTCTAACATTCCATGAAATATTCCAGTTGGTACCTTTATACACTTTAAATCATCAAACATATTCTCATCTCTAAGAGATATAGCTGTCTTTATTGTCGCATATCCTGTAGATTTAAGTGATATTAATGAAAACCAACTTCTAAATTCTTCACTTACATTGCTTGCAAAAATTTTTTTTCCAAAATCACTTATAGCTTTTGGTCTATCCTTATATATTGCTTTAATAATAACATCAACATCTTCTTTTGAAGTTCCATATGGATATCCAGGGTATTTTGTAAAAGATGGTGCTGCTGCTCCTAAGAGTGCAAGTTTCGATACCTTATATCCTTTATGTCTTGCCATATATCTAATAGCTATTGCTCCTCCCATTGAAAACCCAGCAAGAATTAGAGATTTAACATCTATATTTTTTATTATTTTATATAAATCATCAGCTAAATCATCATAAGAATATCCTTCAAAAGGCTTATCTGATTTTCCAAATCCTCTAATATCTATTGATATACAACGTATATTATATTTAGGTAATATGTTATATTGATACTCAAATACCTCACTAGTTAAGGGCCAACCATGAATAAATAACACAGTAGGATTTCCACTTGGATTTATATCATTCACCGCTATTTTTACATCTTTACTAATTTTTTGATAATACATTCTAACACCTCTATTTATTAATATTAGATAATATGTATTTTTTAAATATATTAGACCATCTGTTAGTATTATAAATGTTTTGATATAATATAATTGCCAATTTAATTATGAGGGGAGTATTTTATGGGATACAAAGGGATAATATTTGATTTTAATGGAACTCTTTTTTGGGATTCAGAAAAGCATGAACTTGCATGGAAGAGATTCTCAAAGGATCTTAGGGGACATGAATTAAGTGATGAAGAAATTAGACTTAATGTCCATGGTAGAACAAACAAAGTGATTTTAGAGTATATTCTCGAAAAAACTTTTACTGATAATAGCTTTGAAACCTTATCTAAAGAGAAAGAAAAAGTTTATAGAGATATGTGCTTAGATGATATAGCTTCATTTAAACTAGCACCTGGTGCTACAAAATTATTTGATTACTTGAAGGAAAAACATATTCCTTTTACTATAGCTACAGCATCTGGTAAAGAAAATGTATTATTCTTTATAGAAAAATTTAATCTAGATAAATGGTTTGATACCGATAAGATAATCTTTGATGACGGGACAATCCTTGGTAAGCCTGAACCTGATATGTATATAAAAGCTTCTAAAGCACTTAATTTAGATCCTAAAGATTGTATTGTTTTTGAAGATGCTATATCTGGTGTTGAAGCTGCAAGGAGAGCTAATATAGGTAAAATAATAGTAATTGCTCCTACAGAAAAAGAAGATTTATTTAAAAATCTATCTTCTGTTAGTGGTACTATTGTAGATTTTAATTTTAATAAAGAATTTTTAGAATTAGACTAATTAAATTTTAGATTATATAACAAACTACATTTATAAAAGCCTACTTAATAATTATTAAGTAGGCTTTTATGATTTTATTGTTAAGTTATTAAATGCATGAGTTAAAATATAATATAAATTTTAATTTCTTTATAAATTATTTTGTTCTTCTACTAACTCTTCTTTTCTATATTGATTATCTAAAGCTTTAACAAATGGATAGTATATCATAGTTGATACTAATATACATATAATTTGTACTGCTGCCCCTTGCCATCCTGCTACTAAGAATCCACTAAATATTCCTGGTGTTGGCCACGGAGCTTGTATTCCATTAAATAATGGCATAAATCCTATCTTCTGAGCAAAATATGCAATAAGTATAGAAACTGTAGGTGCTAATGCTACTGGTATTAACATTAATGGATTAAATATTATAGGAAGACCAAATACTAATGGTTCATTTATATTGAATAATGCAGGCACAGCACTAAGCTTTCCAAGCATCTTTAGTCTTTGTGATCTAGCAACAAGCAATACTGATATTATTAATCCGATTGTCATACCTGCTCCTCCAATAGTTGCAAATTGATCAATCATTTGAATTGTACCAATATGACCATTTTGAAGAGTTAAGTTGCCAGCTTCAAACAATTTTTGATTTTCTAATGTATTTGCTGTAATCATTGGATTTACTACTGAATTAACAACCCCCGGATGGATACCAAACCACCACAATAATCCATTAAGTAACCCAACTATAGTTATAGCTCCAATAGATGCAGTTAATCCTTGAAGTGGAACTTGAAGCATTTCATATATCCATTCGTGAAGTGATGTTTCTGCTGCTAAAGCTAGTCCATTTACTAAAAGACTAAACGCTATAATTAATACTCCTGGTATAAGTGCACTAAATGATCTTGATACCATAGGAGGTACACTATCAGGTAATTTTATAACCATTTTCTTTCTAACTACAAATCTAAATATCTCTGTTGAAGTTATTCCCATAAAAATTGCAGCTAATATCCCCTTAGATCCAAGCCACGCCATTGGAAGTACTCCTGAAACTATTTCCCTTGATTCTGGTGCTATGGCTATTTTAGGAGTTATTATTATATATGAAACTAGTGCAAGTATCATAACTGATAATTTATCAAGCTCATAATCCTCTGATAATTTGTAAGCTAAAGTACCACAAAGCATAAATCCCATCATATCAAAAGTAGCCTTGTAAGCTGGTGATATATATGAAACCCAGTCTTCACCAAAAATACTTGCCATAAATTCTGGATACCCCTCCACTGGGAAGCTAGTTATAAGTAAAAATATTGATGCGATAATTGTAAGTGGCATTACAGCTAAAAACCCTGATCGTAATGCACTAAAATACCTCATACTTGTAACTTTTGATACCGCAGGTACCATTTTTTCCTCAATTAAATTCGTAAATTTCTCCATACCCCTCTCTCCTCTCATCTACTATGTACGATTTAATTATATCAATTTACATTTTAACAATATATCCCTTTATTAGAGAAATTTCTCCATTTATTCTATTTCAATTAATTATTTTATCTTTTTAACTTTATTTATTTAATATTTTTTGATAAATTTCACATACTTCTTTAAATTATTATTAAATTTAAAAGAGGTTTATCTAAAAACTAGATAAACCTCTTAATTTTATATTTCATTATAAAACTCTAAAATCTTTTTCATTGCCTCTTCTAATATACTACTATTTGTTGCTACATTTATTCTCAAAAAACCTTTATAATCATCAATAAACCTATTCCCACATTCCAGAAGAACCCCTGTCTTTTTAGCAAGATCTATCGAAAATTTAAGACTATCATCTATCTTATTAAACTTAACCCATATTAAATATCCGGCATCTGGAATCATAATACTACAGTCAATATGCCTTAAGTATTTATTTACTAAATCAATATTTTTTTCTATTTTTTCAATTAATTCTTTTACCCATAGATATCCATTTTTATAGCAAACACTTGAAAACTCTGCTCCTAATATATTTAAGTGTATCTTACGCTTCATCATTCCTTCACATACTTTATCTTTTAAATTAACATTTGAAATCAAAGCATATCCTACGTTTAATGATGCAATATTGAATGTTTTATTTGGAGATCCTATAACTATATAATTATCAAATTTTTCTTTTAATTTATAGATCGAAGAAAAACTATTATTATAAAGAGCTAAGTCTCCATGTACTTCATCGGAAATAACTAAAACATTATTTTTCTTTGCAATCTCTAAAATCCTTTTTAATTCTTCTGTGTTCCAAATCCGACCTGACGGATTATGAGGATTACAGAGTAATATACATTTTATATTTTCATCATTAATCTTTTTGTTTAACCTTTTAAAATTAATAAAATATCTATTTTCTTTAATTTCTAAAGGCTCTCTAATTAATTCTAAATTATTATTTAAAGTTATGTCTTTAAAAGGTCCATAAACTGGAGTAAAAACTAATACTTTATCATTGTAATTTAAAACTTCACCTAGTACTACATTCATAGTCGTAAGTGCTCCTACTATAGGAACTATATCATCTAAATTAACATCTAAACCTTGTTTTACTTTATACCAATGTTTTATATCACTTTTAAATTCATCCTTTATATCAAAATATCCAAAATCTCCTCTTGAAACAATATCAATAAAACCTTTACTTATTTCCTCCGGAAGTCTATAATCCATATCTGCAATAAATAATGGATAATATGGCTCCTTTGCATCTTTAAATCTTTTTTGTATATATTCTCTATTCCATTTCTTTGTATTATTTTCTTTTCTATCTAAAATTTCATCAAAATTGTACATACTTACCCTTTCATTTTATACTTTTCTATAAATCTTTTTATTATGAGATCCATAGCTATATGCACATTTAATCTAGTATCAACATTTTCATCTGAATCATGAGAATGTCCTGTATAAACAACGTATCTACAAAGTCTCTCAAAAGTTGATCCCCTTGACTCTGTTATAAGTACGACATCCACTCCTTTTAAATTTGTTTCAACAAGTACTTCTAAAAGTTCCGGAGTTTCTCCACTTCTTGATAGCATAAATACAAGATCCTCATTTCTTTTTAATATCTTACTAGATAATCTCATAAATCTTGAATCATCGTGTTGCTCTACTGGTATTCCTAGAAGTTGTAATTTAATTTGAAATATCTTACCTAAATAATTACTCATTCCCATACCATATATAGTGATTTTTTTGCATTTCGCCATCTTATCTACAATTTCATCCTGTTGACTCTCTGTCACAAGCTTATAGGTTTCCATTATAGAATTTATATAGGAGTTATCAGAGAACTCTTTATTGTCCTCTATAAGCTTATTTTTTTCAAAGTAGTCGTCCTTAAATTGTACAAAGCTTTTATACTCTAACTTTTTAGAAAGTCTATGTACAGTACTTGTACTTGTAGTGAATATTTCTGCTATATTTTCTATTGTGAAGGTTTTGTAAGTGAACCTCTCTTTATTTTCCAGAAGTTCATGTAGTAGTTCCTTCTCAAGTCTAGTTAGGTTCTTAGTATAAGTTGATATTCTTCTATGTAAATTCAAAAATTCCACCTCTTCCATAATTAAGTAAATAAATCAACTTAACTTTATCATAAAATGGTAATTTTATCACTATATGCCCTTTATTATACAGATAATTTTATCAACTTTTTTATCAATTCAGGACAAATTTTTCATTACTAGTTCATAAATAAAAATAAGGTTATTTCACAATCTGCAAAATAACCTACTAAAAACCATAAAATCCCTATAATTCTATACTCTTAAATTTCTTTAATATAATTCTCGATGATAACATAGCCGCTACTATTAAAATTAGACTTGATAATATTAAAACAACATTTAAATTCTCTGAAATAAATGTTAATTCTTCTTTAGATACAAAAAATTTCTTAAATACGTTAATACCAAGGGCAATTATAAATATAGGCACAGTTCTAGTATAAGATAGCATAGTACTCTTTGGATATAATAATTCTATATAAAAGTTTAATACAGATAATGTATAAAATATTATAAAAATTATACCTACAACTCCCCAATTAACTACATTACTTATACCAAAATAATATGAAATTAAAGCCTGTATAATTATATTTGGAGTTAAATATATGATAAAAATAACTATAGGGGTTACTGCCTTACTTATTACAATATCCTTTAATCTTATAGGAAGTGATCTTAATAGCATATTTATACTTCCACCTTTAGAACTATTCTTTGCAATTATATAATTTATACTAGCTATGGGAAAAATCAGTATCCCCATTACAAAAAACATCATTAAATTTCCTATAAAACTTTCTATACTTTGTCCTTCAACTTTATATTCAAATAATGAAATAATACTCGTTACAATTACCCATGGACAATAGATAAAGAAAATTAATCTTTGAACCTTTATATCCTTTAAAATCAAATTTTTCATATTATTTCACATCCATTCTATTATAAATTATATTGCTAATTATAAATGATATTATAGATACTATTGCTCCTATTAATAAGAGTATAGGCTTAGGATTTAATAAAATATTATCTGATATAACATCTGCAAAATCTCCATTTAAATATCCATCTATTAATATATTAGATATTATAAAAAAACTTACTACAGCAATAATATTAGCTATCTTATAGTATTTATAATTAATAGTTATAAATATAGGCTCAAGTATTGATATATAAAGTAATTCAATAAAAATAGCAAGAATTATAACTGCAGTATTCACTTCCATAGTAGGAGGAATAATAATACTTATTAACCTATACATTATATAAGTTAATATATTAATAAAAGTAATATAAATTAAAGCACTTATATATTTTGATAATATATACGTACTTTTCTTTATTGGTAAAGAACTTAAATATATTTGAAATTTATTTCTTTTTGACAATTCAATAGTACTTACTATTAAATAAAATATCATAAATGATCCCATAATATATATACTTTCTGATCCTCCATTCACTATAAAAATTGCTGACATAAATATTAATGCTATTATAAATGATTTAGCAAACTTTTTCTGAATAAAAAATTCTATTTTAAGTAAATTTCCCATAGCTATTCCCCTCTCTTTTTTGAATAATAAATAACTATATCATCTAAACTTGCTCTTTCAAAAATAAGCTTATCTCCGTACTCATTCTTAAGTTTATCTCGTTTATTACTTAAAGCCTCAAAATTATACCTTGATTTTCTTACACCAACTAAATCTTTTTTAATTTCACTATCAAGAACATCAATAGGACCTTTAACTACTACATATTCTTCTAAGAGCATATCTTTTTCTTTTGAAAATTCTATTCTACCGTTATTTATAAAGGTTATATAATCTGCAAGTTTTTCTAAATCTGTTGTTATATGAGTTGAATAAAGAATTGATAGTTCTTCTTCACTTATTAAATCAAATAAAAGATCTAATAATTCACTTCTAAAAACAGGATCTAATCCCGATGTAGGCTCATCTAATATCAATAGCTCTGCACCATGTGAAAGAGCAATTGCCAATGAAAATCTCATCTTTTGTCCTTTTGATAGCTCTTTTACTTTCTTCTTAATATTTAAATTAAACTTATCTATATAAAATTTAAATTTTTCTTCATCCCACTTTGAATAAAATGGTGCTATGATTTTCTTATTTTCATCTATGGAGAAATCTTCAAATGTACAACAATCATCATAAACAAAACCTATTCTATCTTTTATGCTTACCTCATATTCTTTTAAATTTTTATCGAATACTTTTATATATCCACTTTTTAAATTTACTAAATTCATTATTGATTTTATTATTGTTGTTTTTCCTGCTCCGTTTGGACCTACAAGTCCCATTATAAATCCTTTTGGAATAGAAAAGCTTACATTTTTCAAAGAAAACCCTCTATATTCTTTGCTTATATCCTTAACTTCTAATGCATTAATATAATTACTCATTAAATTCTCTCCTTTTTATTTAATTTAAACTTCTTTTAAAGTTTTAAGTATATAGACTAATTCATCAAAATCTAATCCAATACTATTTGAAATATCTATCGCCTCTATAAGTTTTTCTTCAATCTCTCTTAATTTTTCTTCTCTTAAAAGTTCTTTATTTTGTTCTGCAACATAAGATCCTTTCCCTGGAAGTGTGTATACATATCCATCCTTTTCAAGCTCCTCATAAGCTCTCTTAGTGGTTATCACACTAACTCTAAGTTCAGATGCTAGACTTCTTATTGATGGCAGTGGTGAATTTTCTTTAATATTTCCAGATACTATCTCATTTTTTATCTCTTTTGCAATCTGTTCATATATTGGTACTCCTGAAGTATTTGAAATAATGATATTCAAACTCTCACCTCTTTCTAACAAACAGTACATACTGTTTATATACTGTATATATATTATATATACAGTATATACTCTTTTTAAAATAAATGTCAATATATTTTAAATTTTTTAGCAAAAAAAGATCGTATAAACACTTAACGCATGCTTATACGATCCTAATTTAAAATTACTCTTTAACTTCTGCTTGCTTCTCAGCTTCAGTATTATATTTTTTGCCCTTTTCTTTATCCTTTACTTCTGTATTAACATTTGAAAAAGAGTTAACTATTATATATCTACTATCTCCAACATTCATATAATCAATCTTAACTTTATCTCCAACCTTACTTAAAGCAACTTCTCTTGCTGTTTCTGTTGATACTGAATATATATTATCTGAGCCTTTAAGCTTTACATCATATATACTTGATCCCTCTTTTATAACTAATCCTATTCTCTCTATTTCACCTTCAACTGACTTAGCGTTATTACTTCCTTCTAATGAAATATTAGTGTTAGTTAATACCTCTAAATATTTATTTAAAGTTGATTGAAGTGAATCTCCAACTGCTACAGTATTATAATTTTTAACATTAACCATGGCATAATTTTTAACTAATCCATTTGCATCTTTTAATGTCATAAAGTATGTTGGTTCATTTTGAATATTAATTAAATATGGGAATGTTGCTGTATATTTGTATTGTTGTACCTTACCTTCAGCAGACTTCATAGCTGCTGTTTCTGTTGCACCTGCTGTTTTATACATTGTTGTCTTTCCTGTTCTTGTATTAGTTAAAGTAAATCCAACTAAACCTTGGTCATTTCCAACTGAAGTTATACCAGTGTAGTAATAACATTCATCATTATTATATATTAAATTCATTCCCTCTGTAGATACAAGCTTGTCCTTATCACTAAAGTTAAATACTCCATGAACAAGCTTACCCCATTTATCTATATATCCTTTGATAAATGAATCAGGCTGTATTCTATCAACCCATTTTGGCATATTTTCAATATCATATACTTCTGCTTCCCCAGTTTGTGAATCAATAATTAATGCACCTGTAGCTTTAGCTTCAGTAATTCCAACACCCGTATCGTACCTTGTAATAACCCAATATGGATTTCCTTCATCATCTAGTTCGAAGGTATAATCTGTATGTGCTGCCTTCATATCTCTTAAAAAGGCTGCTCTATCTAAATCTGTTAAAAGATATGAAGATTCTAAATACTTTATTTTAAGCGGTTTTCCACCTACTTCAGTTACAAGTTCAACATCATTTTGATTTGTAGCACTTACCTTTACATATCCTGGCGTTCCTTCATAATTAGTTATCCACTTTATAAGTGATGAATGCTCCAGTGGCGCTACATAATAAAGTTCTCCATTTACACTTTGAAGTGTTAAATCTCCTATATACACCTGACTACCAAGGCTTGGTATTTCCCCAAGCTTTTTGTCAGCTAATTTACTAGCAAGTTCTTTATCTATTGTTGGTAATTGTTTTAAATCAATATGTTGTATTTGACTTGAAAATTCAACTCCATCAACTTCCCCAATCAAATCTCTGTGAGCTTTATAATTAACTAGAGGACTAAATACTATCATAAGAGCTACATAAATAAATATACCCGTTCCTCCAGCTATAATATACTTTTTACTAAAGTGTGTTATACCATAAGCAATACTACTTATTATAAATGGAATAATTAATGCTAAGAAGCTAATAGATAAATCTAAAATTAATCTACTTTGTAAAAATAATATTATTGCCATTACTAAGTATGATATAACAAGCCATTTTAGATATCCTTTAAAACTTGCTTTTTTGCCTTTTGCCATATTAGTTACATTGTCTTTTGACCTTTTAAATTTCGATATCATGTCAAAAATATCAGAAAAATCTCCCCTATTATTCATAATCTAAATTCTCCTTTTCGTTATATTGTTTGTATTATATCATAATGTAATAATAAATACTATATAGTATAAAAATTTATTCATATTTTTTTTATACTATATTCAAATAATAAATACATAAAAGCTATCACCAATATAGTGATAGCTTCTAAATTATTCAAAATCTTCTATTCTCATTATACTTTTTATCTTTTTAACACTTTTAAGTTCATATATATCATCTATTGTATTTATTATTTGCGCTTCTCTACATGTATGTGTTACAAGAACTAAATCAACCTCTTTTTCACTCTTTTTTGATATTTTTTGAATAACAGCTCCTAAACTTATATCATATTCTCCGAAAATTGAGGTCACTTCTCCAAGTACCCCTGGCATATCAAGTACTCTAATTCTTATATAATACTTACTCTCAACACCTCTAATATCTCTAAATTTCTTATCCCACAAATTATTTTTAACTACATGATTATAATTTTCAGAATTAACATCATTTTTAAGTATTGTTATCATATCACTAACTACAGCACTTCCTGTTGGTAATTCTCCTGCACCTCTTCCATAAAACATTAAATCTCCTACTGCATTTCCTTTAATTAATATAGAATTAAAAGAATCATATACATTTGCTAAAGGATGATTTTTAGGAATCATTGTTGGATGTACTCTCATCTCAACCTTACCATTTCTATCTTTAACTATTGCTAATAGCTTTATAACTTTACCAAATTCTTTTGCATACTTTATGTCTATTGATTTAACGCTTGTTATCCCTTCTCTATAAACACTATTCACATCAACTTTTGTACCAAATGCTAATGAAGATAATATAGCTAGTTTATACTGTGCATCATAACCTTCAATATCTGATGTAGGATCTACTTCTGCATATCCCATATCTTGCGCTCCTTTTAATGCTTCCTCAAAATTAAGACCTTCCAGCTCCATTTTTGTTAGTATATAATTTGTTGTTCCATTTATTATTCCATACATCTCCTCTACCTTATTTGCAGTTAGGCTCTCATTTATTCCTTGTATAATAGGGATTCCACCAGCTACGCTTGCTTCATATTGGAACATAAGCCCCATATCATCAGCTTTTTTAAAAAGCTCATCACCTTCTGTTGCAAGAAGCATTTTATTAGCTGTTACTATATGCTTTCTTTTCTCCATGCATTTAATCATATATTCTCTAGCAGGTTCCATTCCACCCATAACTTCTATAATTATTTTTATAGAATCATCCTTTAATATATCATTAAAATCTGTTGTAAGTAATTCCTTAGGTACATTTATTCCTCTTTCTTTCCCTATATCCCTTACAAGTATCTTTGATACATTTACCTCATACCCTGAACGTTTCATAACTTCTTCTCGATTTGACTTTAATATAGTCCAAACACCTCGACCAACATTCCCTAGTCCAAGCAAAGCAATATTAATTTTTTTCATATATAGACCCCCTCATTTTAAAGTACCCCAATTATGATATAAATTTATTATATAACTAATATCCATATTTTTCCATGATATATTTTTATTCCAAAGAAAAAAGCCTTAGTTAACTAACTAAGACTCTTTATTTATATTAATTTAAAACTCTTCTAACTCTGCCGATTTTACTCCAAGGCACATTAGCTATCTTTACATAATCATGTGATTTAGGTGCTTCTATCCATTGTCCATTTCCTATATACATCCCAACGTGTTGAAGACTTCCATAGAATAATAAATCTCCTGGTCTTGCATCACTTACTGATACTTCTCTTCCTGCGTTTATCTGATCATATGTTGAACCACCTATGCTTATTCCAACTTGTTTAAAGCCCCAATACAATAATCCTGAGCAATCAAATGCTCTATATCCATTATTTATATATTTTGATGGTATATTATATTTCCCTTGTGCTGCCTCATTTGGATACATATTTTTAAACATTCTTAAACTATCATTAGTTATAAGTTCTCCTTTACCTCCCCAAATATATGGTGAGCCAAGCTGCTGTTTTAATATGCTATAAACTCTATCAAATGATGCTGATGATGGTGTAGAAGCTTCATCTTTATCTATTATCTTTATATAATCTGAGCTTGCATACCCAACTTTACCGTTTGCATTTACCTTATACCAATTACCTTCTCTTGCAGTAATTTTAAAAGTTTCACCTGGAAATAAATATCCAACAACTGAGCTACTTGTATTTGGTGATTTTCTAAGCCTTAGACTAGTTGAAACATTAACAACCTTACCATACTCACTAAGTGACTCACTGCCACTGCTACTTCCACCGTTGTTGCTGCTTCCGCCATTATTGTTTCCTTCTCCACCTACTTGTACATAATCTTGATGGACATATCCAGTAGTTCCATCATGTCGTATCTTATAGAAGCTACCTGACTTTCCAAGAATATCGAAAGTATCTCCTGCTAATAGATATCCTACAACTGAACTACTTGTATTTGGTGCATTTCTTATTCTTAAATTTGAAGTTACATTAATAACCTTTCCTTTTCCTGAAGCACTTTCTGAGTTGCTACCACCATTATTATTGTTATTATTGTGGCTGTCATCTCCTTGGCCTATTATTTTTACATAGTCCTTATGAACATAACCAGTACTACCTTTAGCTTTTATTTTAAACCAGTCACCTGATCTTCCAAGGATATCAAACTTATCTCCATTTGAAAGATATCCAACTACTGAATGACTCGTTGAGGCTCCGCTTCTTATCCTTAAGCTACTTGTTACATTAGTAACTTGTCCAACTTTACCACCTAATGAATTATCGGTATTTCCACCATTATTATTATTACTATTATTATTACTTTCTCCAATTACTTGTACATACTCTCCTGATATATACCCTATACGCCCATTTGAATTTATTTTATACCATCCACCTGATTTTCCAATAATATCAAATGTATTACCTTCATATAAATATCCTATTACTGAATGACTTGTTGAAGCTCCACTTCTTATTCTTAGACTACTTGTTACATTAATAACTTTTCCTTTGCCTGAAGAAGCACTTCCTGAATCCGAACTCCCTGAGCCTGTCTTTATATAATCACCATATACATATCCTGTATTTCCTCTGAAATCAATTTTGTACCATGATCCTGATTTTCCAATTATATTTACTTTTTCTCCATTACGTAAATAACCTAGAACTTCTGAGCTAGTATTTGCACTTGCTCTTACTCTAAGGCTACTTGTTACATTTATTACCTGTCCCGTACTTGTTGATTTATATTCATCTGCATGAGCTGTGACTGTATCATGCATTAGTACTGCTCCAGTACCCGCAGACGTAGCCAGCATTAATGCCATAATCTTCTTCTTATCCATTATATCACTCCCATATATCCAAATTATAACACTCTACTTCTACATTTTACCTCATTTTAATAGATAATTAAAGATTTTTTTGTTCCTTCTGTTAATATTAAACATTATATGTTATTTTATGAATATTAATTAATATTTTTTATATTTTATTAAATTTATAATGTAAGCGGTAGCGTACTACACCCAATACTTCCTCCAGCCTTCACTATTTCATCGTATTCACAATAAAATACTTTATATCCAGCTTTTTTTAGCACCCTAGTTGCTTCAGTATCGCTACATATTATCTTCTTTTTGCCAATAGGTAGTACATTAGTACCAAGATTGTCTGCACTTTCATTAGAAATGTAATACAAATTTTTTATTTCATTTTCAATCTTATCAATATCATAAACGTATTCACTTATTATTGCTGATTTTTTATCCAATATATTAAATACACAATCTAAATGCAATTTATTTTCTGAATCAAATTTTATTGGAACTACATTGTATTTTAACCCTTTTTCATCTATATATTGTCTAAGTTCTTCTATTCCAGCTTCAGTTGTTCTTTGACTTATTCCAACAAATATAGTTGAATGTCCAACTACCACATCTCCACCTTCTATATTATTTTCAAAAATATAATGTTCTATCTTATTTTTTCTTACAAATTCTATAAGTTTTTCAGTTTCTTTTTTTCTACCTGCACTTCTCATATTACTAATAAACATAATATTTCCTAAAGCAAATCCAATATCTCTAGTAAACACTTCACTATTGCTATTTTCAGTATTTAAAAAATAATATTTTATACCCTCTTCTGATAATATATTTAGCAAATTATTGTAGTTATTAAGTGCTTTCTCTTTACAAAAAGTGCCTTTATGCTTATTATTGTTATTAGTAATTTCTATAAAGCTCGGATATCTCATTAAAATGTATTTTATTTCGCTCATATTTTATTCCTCTTTCGTAATTATTTTATAATTCATTTTTTCAAAAACTAAATAATTTGTCAATATCCTTTAAGTCTAAATAAATAAAACCTAACATGCTATATTTATTTTTACTATCAAACATTCTATGAAAATCTGACCCAGCTGTATAAATATACCCTCTTTCTTTCGCTATATTTATAAAATATTCTGTATCACTTTTAGTATTTTTTGAATGTATTGCCTCTATTCCATCAAAATCATATTTTAATACTTCGTGTAGTAAATCTCTTCTTACAGTAACCGGATGAGCTAAAATAACTTTTGCTTTAAATTTTTTTAAAAAAGCTATTCCCTCTTCTACAGCTAATTTTTTTCTATGTTTCTCTTCTCTATCATCTTTTAAATATTCTTTTCTAAATTCTTTTATTTTTCCTTCTCTAATAAGTTGTAGTCCCTTAATAAATTTTTTATTTTTATATACTTTATAGTTAAAGTATCCCAAAACATGCACTCTTTCACCTCTATATCTAGTTGAAAGTTCTAATGCTGGAATAATTTTTATTTTTCTTTTTTTCCCTTCTTTAACTGCTTCCTCTACACCATCTACTGTATTATGGTCTGCAATAGCAATAGCATCTAGCCCCACTCCTTTTGCTAATATTACAATTTCTCTTGGTGAAAGTTCTCCATCAGAACTTTTAGAATGTATATGAAAATCCCCTCTCATTATTTAATGACCTACTTTTTATTGCTTTCTTATACATACTATTCATAAATCCATAAATTCGTACATATTCGACAAATATTATAAAGGAGAAATTTAAATATTTCTCCTCTATAACATTTACATAATTATTATTCTTTAATTTCAATTTTGTCTTTTTTGATTTCATCTTCTTCAAAAGTATCTTTTTCAATTTCTTTATTATTTTTCAATTCTTTATTTTTATCATCTTCTTTAAATGTTTCTTTATCCTTTATTTCTTTATCTTCTTTATCAAATTCATTTTTTTCTTCATCTATACGAGAAGAGTCATATAAAACACTAGTTTGTTTTTCTGACTTACTTTTCTTTTTAGTAATTTGAACTCTCTTTGCATATGCTTGTGGAGGAATAGATTTAGTAATCTTTTTATCTAAAACTACTGAAACATAATCTCCAACTTCACATTTAATTTCTTCTTTACACTCTTTTTTACAGCCTTCGTGTATCTTAGTATTTTTATCAATTATTATAAGAACTTGACCTTTATAAGTTTCGCACCCTTTCATATATCCATCTACAGTTACTCTAATATTACCTGAATCATTACATTTTTCAACTTTTTTAATCTCCCCCATTAATAATGGATCCTTTAATGGATTAGCTGAAGCTGATACCCCAAATAGCCCAAGGAAAAAAATAGCTACAAGTATTGTTCTTTTAAGTTGTTTTTTCATATAATATCCTCCTTTGTTATTTATTCAAAAAATATCTTTCCTCAAATAATAAAAATTTATTCAAAATATTATATAAAAATGGTTAATTTATATTTTATTTGAATATAATCATATTAAGAATAGTATTTAGGAGGCTATATATGAATATAAAAAAATATGAAATCCTACAAAGAGGAAAATGCCTACTTCTCTATCTTTTACTACTACTTTTTATAGCCTTTTTTATTGAAATTATTACAGATTTCTTATATGCTGACATCTTCCTTATTCTTGGATTAATCACATCCATAATTGGTGGCTTTTCATTATATGGAGGAGCTCATATAGGAAATGGTATTAATACTCTAGGACAAAGTAATTCACAGTATGTATCACAAGCTAATTTAGAAATAACTCATCATGAAAAAGAATCCTTAGATAGGGCAAATAATGCTTTAAGGACAACATTAATAGATGTTAGGTTTCATAGTCTTGAGATAATGCTAAGTGGAATAATACTAATAGTCATAAGTATTATTTGAAAAATCTAATAGAAAAGACACCAAAATTTTGGTGTCTTTTTTTATTATTCTTCGTTTTCTTCTTTTAATTTTATTGCAATTCCAAGCTCTTCAAGCTGCTTTTCATCAGCTATATTTGGAGCTTCACTTAAATAGCAATATGCATTTTGATTTTTTGGGAATGCTATAACATCTTTTATATTTTCAGTTCCTGCTAAGAACATTATCATTCTATCTAAACCAAATGCTAATCCGCCATGTGGTGGTGGTCCAAATTTAAATGCTTCTAGTAAGAATCCAAATCTATTCCATGCCTCTTCCATAGTAAATCCTAATGCTTTAAACATTCTTTCTTGAAGCTTAGTGTCATGTATTCTAATTGATCCACCACCAAGTTCTTCTCCATTTAATACAAGGTCATATGCTATTGATCTAACCTTTCCTGGATCTGTTTCTAAGAATTCTAAATCTTCTTCCATTGGTGCTGTAAATGGATGGTGACATGCAGTATATCTACCTTCTTCTTCACTGTACTCAAATAATGGGAATTCTGTAATCCAAGTAAAGTTAAATTCATTTTTATCTTTAATTAAATCCAGCTTTTTAGCAAGTTCTAATCTTAATGCTCCTAAGCTTTGGAAAACTACTGAATTTTTATCAGCAACTATTAAAACTAAATCTCCCATTTTTGCATCAGCAGCTTCTAAAAGCTTAGCCATTTGATCTTCATTTAAGAATTTAGCTATTGGAGATTGTATTCCATCTTCTTTAACTTTAATCCATGCAAGCCCTTTAGCTTTATATGTTTTAACAAATTCTCCAAGTCTATCGATATCTTTTCTTCCCATTGTTGATCCACCTTCAACACAAAGTGATCTTACTGATCCACCATTTGTAAGAGCATCTGAGAATACTTTAAATTCAACATCATTTACTGCTTCAGAAAGATCGTGAATTTTCATTCCGAATCTTAAGTCAGGTTTATCTGAACCATAGCTTTCCATAGCTTCTTTAAATGTCATTCTCTTAATTGGAAGAGAAACCTCATGTCCTAATACTTCTTTAAATACATGAGCAATTAACCCTTCATTCAATGATATTATATCTTCTTGATCTACAAAACTCATTTCTAAGTCTACTTGAGTAAACTCTGGTTGTCTGTTTGCTCTTAAATCTTCATCTCTGAAACATTTAGTTATTTGATAGTACTTATCAAATCCAGATACCATTAATAATTGCTTAAATATTTGTGGTGATTGAGGAAGTGCATAGAACATTCCTGGATAATTTCTAGAAGGAACTAAGTAATCTCTTGCACCTTCTGGAGTACTCTTAGTAAGTATTGGTGTTTCAACTTCTAGGAATCCATTATTATCCAAATAGTCTCTAACTGCCTTTGAAGCTCTATTTCTTATCATAAATATTTTTTGCATATCTGGTCTTCTAAGATCTAAGTATCTATACTTTAATCTTATACTTTCAGCTGCATCTAAGTCTTCCTTAATATATATTGGAGGAGTTTCTGATTCTGAAAGAATTTTTATATCCTCACACTTTAATTCTACAAGTCCTGTATCTAAATCCTTGTTTGGAGCTTCTCTTAAAACTACTTCACCAGTTACTGCGATACAGTATTCAGGTCTAACTCCCTTTGCTTTTTCAAATACTTCTTCTTTTACGTCATCTCCAAATACAACTTGCATTATTCCAGTTCTATCTCTTAAATCAATAAACTGTAATCCTCCAAGCTTTCTATTTCTTTGAACCCATCCCATTAAAGTAATTTTCTTACCTACATGTTCTTCTCTAGGTTCACCACACATCATTGTTCTTTTTAAACCGCTAAGCGCTTCTGCCATATGTGATTCCTCCATATCTATTTTAATATAATTTTTCACATTTTTAAGCTTTCTATTAATTATTCTTTAATAACTTCTTTTATTTTCTCTAAGTCATTTAAGCTTAACTCAAACTGCTCTCCATCTTCCATTCTCTTAAATCTTGCTACTTTGCTTTGTAACTCATCGTCACCTAAAACAACACTAAATTTTGCACCTATTTTATTAGCATATTTCATTTCTGCTTTAAAGCTTCTTCCTGCATGATTTATTTCTGAACTTACACCAATATTTCTTAAAGCATGAGCTAACTTAAATGCTTCCTTAGCTCCTTCTTCTCCTCTTGATGCTAAATAAAGTTCAACAACTGGATCTTTTGGAATTTCTATTCCTTCTTTTTCGATGGCCATTATAAGTCTTTCTATTCCCATACCAAAACCAACTGCTGGTGTCTCAGGTCCACCTATTTCTTCAATTAGTCTATCATATCTTCCTCCTCCACATACTGTGAAATCAGAATTTAATATTTCAAATATTGTCTTAGTATAATAATCAAGTCCTCTAACTATACCTGGATCAATATTATATTCTATTCCTAAAATATCTAAGTACTCCTTAACCTTTGTAAAGTGATCACTACATTCTTCACAAATATAATCTAATATTATTGGAGCATTCTTAGTTATTTCTTTGCAACTATGTTCTTTACAATCTAATATTCTCATTGGATTCTTTTCAAATCTAGTCTTACAAGTAGGACATAAATTGTCATAATTATCTTCTAAGAATTTCTTTAATGCCTCATTATATTTAGGTCTACAAGTTGGACATCCTAAATTGTTTATATTAAGAGTTAATCCCTTAAGTCCTATTTTATTTAATACTGTCATAGCAAGTGCCATAACTTCAGCATCCATTGAAGGCTTTTCAGTACCAAACATCTCAATTCCAAATTGATGAAACTGTCTATATCTTCCCTTTTGAGCTTTTTCATATCTAAAGCATGGAGTTATATAGAATAACTTAGTTGGTTGTGCCTCATTAAATAATCTATTTTCAATAAAAGCTCTAACTGCTGGTGCAGTTCCTTCTGGTTTTAAAGTTATACTTCTTGATCCTTTATCTTCAAAAGTATACATTTCTTTTTGAACTATATCTGTTGTTTCTCCAACGCCTCTTAAAAATAATTCTGTATGTTCAAAAATTGGAGTTCTTATTTCTCTTATTCCAAAATTCTTTGATATTTCTCTAAATATATTTTCAACATAATGCCATTTATAAGCATCACTTGGTAACATATCCTTAGTACCCTTAGGTGCTTGTATTTCCATTTAATTCCCTCCTATTTATATAATGTATCTAGTAATTTTATCTTACCTTTTATCATTTCATCTATTCTATTTACATATTCTCTAACATCTTTAACATTTGGGAATCTTTCTATTCTGTTCTCATCTAAGAAAACTACCTTGGATACTGCATCAGCGCCAAGTGCAATTATAGTTTGAGTATCTTCTATCATCTGCATATTATAAATACACTCTTTTCCTTCCTTTGCATATCCTAGGTTCTCCATATTTCCAACCATGTTTTTTTGTCTATACATATAGTATGCTTTAAGTCCTAACTCCTTAGAAAGTTTTTTACTTTCATCATACATTTTAGCTATTTCTTCTTGATCTTTAATTCCAAGACCTTTTTTAAGTATAAAGTTCTCATAAAGTCTTGAGCCTCTCTTTAATGAAAGTCCATGAACAGTTAAACTATCAGGTTTAAGTTTTTTTATTTCTCTTACAGTATTATAAGCTTCTTCAAGCCCTTCTCCTGGAAGTCCTATTATCATATCCATATTTATATCATTAAACCCAAGTTCTCTTGCCATATTGAATTTTTCTTTGACATCTTCTACACTATGATTTCTTCCAATTAATTTTAAAGTTTCATCATTCATAGTCTGAGGATTTATACTTATTCTTGAAACTTTATACTTTTTCATCGTTTCAAGTTTTTCTCTAGTAATTGAATCAGGTCTTCCACATTCAACTGTAAATTCTAAAATTTCTCTATCTCTTACAAAAGAATTATAAACCTTATTCATCATATCTTCAAACTCTTCATTTGATACAGCAGTTGGAGTACCACCTCCAAAATATACTGTTTCTATCTCTAAGTTCTTTTTATCTACATATTCTTTGATTTTCTCTATTTCATGAGAAAGTGCATTCAAATAAGGAGCTACTAGCTTCTTATTTCCTCCTATAGGATTAGATGCAAAAGAACAATATAGACATCTTGTTGGGCAAAAAGCCATACCTATATAAATAGCAATCTTTTCATTATTTTTTTTTACAAACTTTTCTTCAAGTTTTGCAACATCAATACAAAGTTTTGCTTTCTCTTCACTTGCCATATGCTTATCATAGAAATATTTTATTATTTCCTCTTCGCTCTTTCCTTCATTAAGAAGTTTTAAAGCAATCTTAGAGGGTCTTATTCCTACTAAAGTTCCCCAAGGATAAACATCATTAGTTATTTCTTTAAGCCCTTTAAATATAGCCTTCTTAATAGAATCCTTTATATTATCTCCAACTGTCTCCTTTATCTCTAAAGTTGAATTTTTAAAGATAATTTCATCATTTTCTATATTTACTATATAATCAAAGTCTGCCGCTTCTGGAAACTTTAATTCATCTAGAGGAAAATATATATTAAACATTTGATAGACATCATATCTGTATTTTAAATCATTTAATCCTATATTAATTATCATAATTTCTCCTTAAGTTAAAAATGGATTATTTCTCTTTTCAAATCCAATTGATGACTTTGGTCCATGACCTGGATATACAGTGATATCATCACCTAAAGGTAATAACTTAGTCTTTATACTACTTATTATCTTTCCAAAGTCTCCTCCTGAAAAGTCTGTTCTTCCTATTGCACCTTGGAATAATGTATCACCTGAGAATAAATCTTTATCAATTAGGAAACAAACTCCACCTTCTGTATGTCCTGGTGTATGGATAACATTAATTCTGTGATTTCCAAGATATAATTCTGTATTTTCATCTAAATAACCATCAGCTTTTCTTATGTTTCCAAAGACATAATTATCATTTTCTATATACTTTACTTCTGATTCATGCATGTAGAATGGAATATTTAATAATTTACTTAAATATTCAACAGCTCCAACATGATCAACATGCGCATGAGTTAATAAAATAAATTTAGGCTTTATATCTAAACCTTTTATTATTTCTTCAAGTTTTATTTCATCTCCACCTGGATCAATGATCCCAGCTTCTCTTGTATCATTATCAATTACTATATAGCAGTTTGCATCATATATTCCTGCTGGTATTGTTTTTATTATCATAAAAGCATCTCCTTAAGATTAAAATTGTTTGAAACTATCTAGTAGAATAGTAACTGGCCCATCATTTTGAATATCAACTTGCATATGAGCTCCAAATTCTCCTGTTTCTACTTTTAAACCTGTTTCTTTTAACATCTCTATAAATTTATCATATAATATTTTAGCTTCTTCTCCACTTTTAGCATTCATAAAATTAGGTCTTCTACCTTTTCTACAATCACCATAAAGAGTAAATTGTGAGATAGCTAATATATCACCTTTTACATCTAATAAAGAATGATTCATCTTATCATTTTCATCTTCAAAAATTCTAAGATTTATTATCTTATCCTTTATGTATTTTAAATCTTCTACAGAGTCCTCTTTTGAAATGCCAACTAGAACATTTACCCCTAAATTAATTTCTCCTACTACTTCTCCATCTACTCTTACTCTTGATGAAGAAACTCTCTGTACTACTGCTCTCAAAACGAACACATCCTTTTTTAATTATTCATTCTGTATACGTCTATTACCCCTTTAATCTTTCTTATAGCTTTCATAAATTCTTTTAATTGTTCAACTGAGTTTATTTTAACCTTTATATTTATAATAGCTATATTTCCTTTTGCTGAATTAGCATTTAATGAATTAAGTGGTAATCCCTTTTCACTAATAACAACCATTATTTCAGATAAAATCCCCATTCTATCTTCTGTCTTTATTTGTATTTCAGCAACATAACCAGATCCTTCTGCTCTTCCAAAACTTGCTTCAACTATCTTTTCTGGTTCAGTCTCTATTAAAGTTTTTAGATTGTTACAGTCTTTTCTATGGATTGATACACCTCTTCCCTTTGTGATATATCCTAAAACATCATCTCCAGGAACCGGGTTACAACATTTTGCGAATCTTACCATAATATTATTAAGACCCTTTATTGCTATTCCATAGCTTTTCTCTTTTTCTTGTTTTCTTTCACTCTTTTGTATTTGTTCTTCAATATTTTTTTCTACAGCTTCTTTAGAATATTTCTCTTTTTCATCTATATTATCTTCTTTAAGTCTTGAAACAAATGTAGATGCAGTTATCATTCCAACACCTATACTTGAATAAAGATCATCCATTTGATGAATGTTATATCTTTTCATCATTCTATCATATACATCACCTTTTGCGATATCATGATAATTTACACATTGTTTTTTTAGCTCTTTTTCTAAAAGTTCCTTACCTTTTTCGATATTTTCTTCCTTTTTAACTCTCTTAAACCACTGCCTTATTTTACTTTTAGCTTGATTACTCTTTGCAATATTAAGCCAATCCATCTTAGGCCCTTTAGCAGTTTTTGAGGTTATTATCTCTACTATTTCTCCAGTTTTAAGCTTATAATCTAAAGGAACTATTTTCCCATTAACTTTAGCTCCGACACATCTATTTCCTATATCCGTATGTATTCTATAAGCAAAATCTATTGGTGTTGATCCACTGGCAAGGTTTATTACAACTCCTTTTGGAGTGAATACGAATACTTCATCTGAGAATAAATCTATTTTGAATCCTTCCATAAACTCTTCCGCATCTGAAGTTTCCTTTTGCCATTCTAAAATATCTCTAAGCCATGCAAGCTTTGTTTCAAAGTTCATACCTTTCTCTTCATCACTACTACCTTCTTTGTACTTCCAGTGAGCAGCTATACCATACTCTGCTGTTTTATGCATCTCAAAAGTTCTTATTTGAATTTCAAAGGTTTTTCCTTGTGGCCCAATTACAGTTGTATGAAGAGATTGATACATATTAGGTTTAGGCATCGCTATATAATCTTTAAATCTTCCTGGAATAGGCTTATATATAGTATGAACAATACCTAATACTCCATAGCAATCCTTAACAGAATCAACTAAAATCCTTATTGCTGTTAAATCAAATATCTGCTCAATACTTTTATGCTTATTAACCATCTTTCTATAAATACTATAAAAATGTTTTGGTCTTCCCTCTATATCTGCATCAATTCCTGAATCTTCAAGCTTTTCATGTAAATCTTTTATAACGGAATCTATATATTCTTCCCTTTCAATTCTCTTCTCAGCGATTTTATGAACTAAATCATAATATTCCTCTTCATGTAGATATCTAAAGCTTAAATCCTCTAATTCCCATTTAATTTTAGACATCCCCAGTCTATGTGCAAGTGGAGCATAAATGTCTAAGGTTTCCTTTGCCTTTTGTTTTTGCTTCTCTTTTTTCATAAACTTTAAGGTTCTCATATTATGAAGTCTATCTGCTAATTTTATAATTATTACTCTTATATCCTTAGCCATTGCAAGGAGCATTTTCCTTACATTATCAGCTTGTTGCTCTTCTTTAGTCTTATATTTGATTTTACCAAGTTTTGTAACACCCTCAACTAAATTTGCAATCTCTTCATTAAATTCCTTAGCCATATCCTCATAGGTGTAATCTGTATCTTCAATTACATCATGTAAAAGACCTGCAGCAATTGTACTTGTATCCATCCCTAGTTCAGCCAAAATACAAGCTACATCTATTGGATGTATTATGTAAGGTTCTCCAGATTCTCTGCTTTGACTTTTATGAGCCTCTTTTGCTAAATTATATGCTTTTTTTATTGTTTCGATATCAACATTGTTACAATTTTCATTTATAACTTTAACTAAATTTTCTATCATTAGGATTACTCTCCTTAAAATAGTCTAAAAAACTATAATTACTTAAAATCAAAGGCTGGTTTTCTAACCAGCCATTATCTATTATTATATAATATTATCAAATCATTTTCAATAATTTTAGAGATCGTACTTTGTTAATGACATTACATCATAACCTTTAAGCTTATCTATACCATTTAATTCAGTAAGTTCAATGACAAAATCCAATGATGCAACTTCACCACCTGCAAGTTCTACAAGTTTTGCAACTGCTTCAATAGTTCCACCTGTAGCTAATAAATCATCAACAATTGCTACTCTTTGTCCTTTTTTAATTGCACCTTTGTGTAACTCTAAATTATCTGTACCATATTCTAAATCATAAGCTATTGAAAGAGTTTCCCCTGGTAATTTTCCAGGCTTTCTAACTGGTATAAATCCTACTCCTAAAGCATAAGCAACAGGAACTCCAAATATGAATCCTCTAGCCTCTGGTCCTACTACTACATCAATATTCTTGTCCTTTAAATGTTCAACTATTGCATCAACAGATGCTCTTAACCCTTCTCCATCACCTATTAATGTAGTGATATCTTTAAAGCTTATTCCTTCTTTTGGAAAGTTATCAATTACTCTTATTTTGTCTTTTAAATTCATACTAATTCCTCCAATATTTTAAGAATTTCACCTACAAATTAAATTTTATATTTGGCGTATTCTCGTATTGTATAAATATTTCGCTATCTGTTCCGCTCTATCCTCATCATTTGTTGTAAGTAATTCTAAAACGATTCTAGCATTATTAATCATACCAACTGCACTTGTAGTTGGCGTAATTAAATTTATCATTTTCTCTATATTCTCATCATCAAGTTCTTCTATATTATTAAAATTAATTATTGCTCTTAATCCAATATTATTCGTGTTATCTAAAAACTTCTTACCTTCTTTTAAGAAAACAGCGTTTTCCCCTCTTGCTGAAGAACCTGCCCATTTCGTACCAATTAAAATTAGATCCAAGTATTTATTAATACTCTTCATATTGTAATAAATAGCTATTGCTTGCATTAGCTTAAAAGTCAACGCACTTATAGATAACGTCTTGTACCTATATTGGCATGACTTTTGTCTAGGATTTATGTAAATGTAATCTCTCTTCTCTTCTGTTTTTTTATTTTCAAGAACAATTAAATCTATTCCAAGGCTTTCACATAATTCTACTTCAATCTGTGAAACTAAATCCACCCCTAAAGTAATAAGTAATTCTCCCCCTAGAAAATCAACTTTAGTCTTTATATCAAAAGAGCCTACCTCTTTACATTCTTCCCCTCCGTCGTGTATTAAATACTCTACATCTGCATTTAAGTATCTTAGCACTAAGCTTAAGGAAGCAATTGCACAAATACCATCAACAGTGTTTGTTCCATATATAATGATTTTTTCCCTATTATTAATAGCAGTAACAAGACGCTCTATAGACTTGTTCATGTCTTTTAAAATAAAGGGGTTATATCCTCTTATGTAATTAGGACAATATATGCTCTCCCAAAACTTACGCATCACTTACTATCTCCTCCATAAAATTAGAAAACAATAATATTATAATTTAAAACAGGTCATTTGACAAATATTTATGAAAAAAAAATAAAAAACCCTCAAAACTTAGTTTTGAAGGTTTATATTTCGCTGTCGTAATCAATAAATTATGCTTCTACTACCTTCTTTTTTGTTCCTTTTTTTTGTAACCAAACCCACATTGGTGATGCTATAAATATTGATGAGTAAGCTCCTGTAGCTATACCAATTATAAGTGGGAATGAAAACTCCCTAACTGTAGGAACAAAAATATTAACTGCTATTATTGTGATCAATGTAGTAAGTGTAGTATTAATTGATCTTGACATAGTTTGTGTTAAACTCTTATCTGCAATTTCTGTTGGAGAAGTTCTTCTCATAAACTTAGAATTTTCTCTTATTCTATCAAAAATTACTATAGTATCATTTATTGAGTAACCTACAATAGTAAGTATCGCTGCTATAAATGGTGAGTTAACTGTGATATTGAATATCGCATATACACTTAATGTAATTAATATATCATGGAATAGAGCAATTAATGCTGCTATACCAAACTTTATTTCAAATCTTATTGCTATATAAATAAGCATACACACGAAAGCTATAGCTAATGCTATAAATGCTTTTTGTGTTAATTCTTTTCCTATTGATGCTCCAATTTCATTTTGTGAAACTAAAGCCTTATCACCTATTTTAAAATCTTTTTTGAATTCATCATATATTTCATTAACCTTTTGACTACTTAAGTCTGGAGCTTTAATTTCATACTCTGTACTATTTACAGTATTAGTTACAGCCTCTGGTGAATATTTTTTAACAATATTATCTGCTGCTGCTTTATCAAATTCTTTACCAAAGTTAAATACTACTTGAGTACCACCTTTAAAGTCTATTCCAAAATTAAGACCTCTTGTAAACATAAACCCTAATCCAATTACTATAACAGCAAGTGATAAAGCAATCCATATCTTTGCATGTTCAATTATCTTTAGCATAGCTTTACCCCCTTTTCACTTTCACTCTAAAACGAGATGGCTTACTTAATAATCCAGCATTTAAAGCTTGATTCATTAAGAATTTAGTAACTATTAGTGCAGTAAATAAACTTACAACTATACCTATCATTAATGTTATTGCAAATCCTTTAACTGAGCCTGAACCGAAAAAGTATAATACTAGTGCTGCAATCATTGTTGTTACATTTGAATCAACTATTGATGAAAGCGCATTATCAAATCCTCTTTTTACAGCGGATTTTACTGAAACTCCATTCCTAAGTTCTTCTCTAACTCTCTCAAATATAAGTACATTTGCATCAACTGCCATACCTATAGTAAGTAATAAACCTGCTATACCTGGCAATGTAAGTGTTACACCTACTTCAACAAATACTAAAAGTACTAATGTTGTATATAATGTTAAAGCTATACTTGCAATAACTCCTGGCACTCTGTAATAAAGAATCATAAATACAAATATTAAGCATATACCAATAACACCAGCTTTCATAGCATTTGGTAATGCTGATGCTCCAAGCTGTGCTCCTACTGTTTGTTGTGAAAGAGCTTTTATTGAAACTGGAAGTGCTCCTGAATTTATAAGTCCTGCAATATTTTTAGCTTCATCTACACTGCTCATTCCAGTTATTACAGCTTCTCCATTAGTTATTTGGTTTTGAACTGTAGGATTTGTAAGCTGTTCATTGTCCATATTTATTGAAATTTGTTTTCCTAAGTATTTTTGTGTAGCTTCTGAAAATAACTTTGTACCCTCATCATTTAACTCAAGGGAAACTACTGGCTTATTAGTTTGTTGATCAATAGTTGCAGATGCTTTCTTTACATCTTTTCCAGTTAATATAACTGTTCCATCTGGTGCCTTAAATGTAAGATCTCCTGTTTTACTTAAAGCATCAACTATTCCTTGAGAATTATATTCTCCAGGTATATCAACTCTAATTCTATTGTCACCTTCTGTAGTAACAACAGTTTCAGCTACTCCAAGTTTATTAACTCTTAGCTGAATTAAATCTTTTGTTTTTTGTAAATCCTCGTGACTTACGTTTTCATCCTGAATTCCAAGTAGCACTGAAACTCCACCCTGAAGGTCTAATCCTTTTGTTATTGTATCATTGAAAGATTTAACCTCCCATCCGCCTACCTTAACGCCCCTGAAGCATACAGCCGCAAGAATTATGATAGCTAAGGTGCAAAGCGTGAAAATAAATGTGCTTTTTCCTTTTCCTTTCATCTTTATCCCCCTTCGTCATTTAAGTATTAATCTTCATATTATAATTCCCAATTTAATGATATAATATCCTATTTTTCCTACTGGATCTTTACATTTATTGGTATTTTATTTCGTAAATCGATTTTTATTATAACATAATAACTTACCTTAATAAAGTATTATGTAGCCATTATAAGTTTTTCTTAATAAGTCTTATATATTAAAATTTGTCGATTAATGAATATTTTCTTTCTCAATCAACATACTTTTTCTTAAAAATATATAATAAATATATATTTCATTATATATTTTTATAATATATTTAATAAAATATATTATTTGAATACAAAAAAAATATCCATCAACATTGCTGATGGATATTTATATTATGCTTTTGCTTCTTCTTTATATACTTTACTTGCAATTGAATTTCTTACTAACTTAATCTTTGTTCTATCTGAACTAGTTTCGATAACAACATGTTCTTCATCCATTTGAACTATTTTACCAACAATTCCGCCTCTTGTCATTATTTCATCGTTAACTTGTAATGCATCCATCATTTGGCTATATTGTTTCTTTCTCTTCTTTTCTGGAAGGATTATCATGAAGAAGAAAAGTCCGAATATTAATACTAATGGTAGTATTTGATATAAAATTGCCATTGTTCTACTTCCTTTCGCGCTAAAATTATTCTTCGTTGGAATTAAATACTATTCCATAAAATGAGTTTACAGTTATTTCTTTTTGTTGTCAACCAAGTTTTCACTTTATGAAGTACAATTCATAGAATTATTTTTTTATATTCCATTCTTTAAGCTTTTGTTCTTTAAATTCTTTAAATCTATCTTCATCTATAGCTTTTCTTATGTCTTCCATAAGTTTATTATAGAAATAAAGATTGTGAAGAACACAAAGTCTCATAGCAAGCATTTCTTTTGCTTTAAATAAATGTCTTATGTATGCTCTTGTATAATTTTTACAAGTAGGACATTGACATCCCTCATCTATTGGACTTTTATCTAGTTCAAATCTTTTGTTCATTATATTTATCTTACCATCTTTAGTGAAAACATGGCCATGTCTTCCGTTTCTTGCAGGAAGAACACAATCGAAGAAATCTACACCTCTTTCAACTGCCTCTAATATATTAGCTGGAGTTCCAACTCCCATTAAATATATTGGTTTATCTTGTGGAAGATAAGGTACTACAGTTTCTATAACTTCATACATTTCCTCATGAGTTTCTCCTACTGCAAGCCCACCTATTGCATAACCATCTAAGTCCATCTTAGAAATTGTTTTTGCATGTTCAATTCTAATATCTTTAAAAGTTGCACCTTGATTTATACCAAATAGCATCTGTTCTTTATTTATTGTGTCAGGAAGTGAATTTAACCTATCCATCTCAGCTTTACATCTTTCAAGCCATCTTGTAGTTCTAGCAACTGATTTTTCTACATATTCTCTTGGTGAAGGTATTTCAATACATTCATCAAAAGCCATTGCTATTGTTGAAGCTAAATTACTTTGTATTTGCATACTTTCTTCTGGTCCCATAAAAATCTTTTTACCATCTATATGTGAATTAAAGTAAACTCCTTCTTCTTTTATCTTTCTAATTCCTGATAATGAGAATACTTGGAATCCACCTGAATCAGTAAGAATTGGTCTATCCCAATTCATAAATTCATGTAATCCACCCATTTCTCTAACAACTTTATCTGATGGTCTAAGGTGTAAATGATATGTATTTGAAAGCTCTACTTGACATCCTATATCTTTTAGATCCATACTTGAAACCGCACCCTTAATAGCTGCTAAAGTTCCGACATTCATAAATACAGGTGTCTCTATTGTTCCATGAGGTGTAACAAATCTACCTCTTCTAGCATCTCCGTCTTTTTTTAATAATGTATATCTTTTACTCAAAAATTTCACTCCTTTAAATTTATCCTAAATGTTATTTTATAAACATTGCATCTCCAAATGAGAAGAATCTGTATCTTTCTTTTACTGCTTCTTTATACGCATTTAATACATGTTCTTGTCCTGCAAGTGCAGATACTAACATTATTAAAGTTGATTCTGGCAAATGAAAGTTTGTTATTAAATTATCTACAACTTTAAATTTATATCCTGGGTATATGAATATATCAGTCCATCCACTACATTCTCTTACAAATCCATTTTCATCACCAATAGTTTCTAGAGTTCTGGTTGATGTTGTTCCAACTGATATTATTCTCCCACCATTTTTCTTAGTATTATTTATTATATCCGCTGTTTCCTTTGATAATTGATAGAATTCTGAATGCATAACATGTTCATCAATTGTTTCAGCTTTAACCGGTCTAAATGTACCAAGCCCTACATGCAAAGTAAGGTATGCAACATTTACTCCTTTATCTTCTATTTCCTTTAATAATTCTTCAGTAAAATGTAATCCAGCTGTTGGTGCTGCTGCTGAGCCTGTTTCTTTTGAATAAACTGTCTGATATCTTTCTCTATCATCAAGTCTCTCATGAATATATGGAGGAAGTGGCATTTCTCCTAAAGAATCTAAAACCTCTTCAAATATACCTTCATATTCAAACTCTATAACTCTATTTCCAGTTTCTAAGACTTCTAAAACTTCACATTTAAGTTTTCCTTCTCCAAATTCAAATCTTCTTCCTGGTTTTGCACTCTTCCCTGGTTTTGCTAAGCACTCCCATTTGTCTCCATCTAATCTTTTAAGTAGTAAAAACTCAATTTTACCACCAGTTCCTTCCTTACACCCTATAAGTCTAGCAGGCATAACTCTCGTATTGTTTAAAATTAGGGTATCTCCTTCATTTAAATAATCTAATATATCCTTAAAGATTTTATGTTCTATTTTCCCAGTCTTTTTATCAAGAACCATTAATCTTGATGTATCTCTTTTCTCTAACGGATGTTGTGCTATTAACTCCTCTGGTAAATAAAAGTCAAAATCGCTTACTTTCATATCTTTCGTCTCCCTTACTATTTAAAAAAACTTTTTTGTTCTCCTCGTTTATTCTCAACACCAAATTTTCTTCCTAAATGTTTATAAGCCTTTTCAGTTGCAACTCTTCCTCTTGGAGTTCTTACTATAAAGCCTCTTTGAAGAAGATATGGCTCATATACATCCTCTAAAGTTCCAAGTTCTTCTCCTATAAAATAAGAAAGAGTTTCTATTCCAACAGGCCCACCTTTAAAATTGTCAATAATAGCTTCTAATATTTTATTGTCGACTCTATCAAAACCTTGGCTATCAACCTCTAATAATTCTAAAGCTTCTCTTGATTCTTTAAAACTCACTAGATTATCCGCCTTAACTTCTGAGTAATCTCTAACTCTCTTTAAAAGTCTATTTGCAATTCTTGGTGTACCTCTTGACCTTCTTGCAATCTCTGCTGCACCCTCTTCTGTTATAGCGCACCCAAGAACTAATGCACTTCTTACAATAATATCCTTTAACTGCCCTTCCGTATAGTATTCCATAGAACATAATACCCCAAATCTATCTCTAAGAGGAGAGGTTAACATTCCAATTCTAGTTGTTGCTCCTATTAAAGTAAACTTTGGAAGATCCAACCTTATAGATTTTGCAGCAGCTCCTTTACCAATAACTATATCAAGTGCATAATCTTCCATAGCAGGATAAAGAATTTCTTCTACATTTCTATTTAATCTATGAATTTCATCTATAAACAAAACATCATTATCTTCAAGTGTCGTAAGAATTGCAGCTAGATCTCCCGCTCTTTCTATAGCTGGTCCTGATGTTATTTTTAAATTACCACCCATTTCTGTTGCAATAATATTTGCTAGAGTAGTTTTACCAAGACCTGGTGGTCCATATAAAAGAACATGGTCTAACGCTTCGCCTCTATTTTTTGCCGCTGTTATAAAAATATCTAATCTTTCTTTTACTTTATCTTGCCCAATATATTCACTTATTTTTTGAGGTCTTAAGCTTAATTCACCATTAAAATCTTCATTAAGCTCATCTGGCGTAATAATTCTTTCCATATTTTAAATCACCTAACCCATTAATACTCTTAAACAATCTTTTATCATAATTTCTACTGTGCTATCTTTTTTAACATTTTTTATTGCCATATTAGCTTCCTTCTCACTATATCCTAAAGCTAAAAGTGCTCCAAGAACTTCTGATATCTTAATTCCATAATCATCATTATTTGCATCTAACCCTTGACTACCATCACTATCTTCATCAAAGAATTCATCAGGTTTTAGCTTATCTTTAAGCTCTAAGATAATTCTTCCAGCTGTCTTCTTTCCTATTCCTGGTGCTCTACAAAGGTGTTTATCATCACTAGTCATTATTGCATATTTTAAATTATTAATTTTACTTATTGATAAAAGTGACAATGCAGCTTTTGCTCCAACACCATTTATACTAAGTAACATATTAAACATTTTCAGTTCTTCCTTAGATAAAAAACCATATAATCCAATAAAATCTTCCCTAACTATTTGCTCTAAATAAAGCATGACCTCTTCTCCAATAGCTGGCATTCCAGCCATTGAAATTCCTGAAGAATATATTTTATATCCTATGCCATTATTTTCAACAACAACATAATCCTTTATTATTCCTACGTATTTACCTTTTATGTACTCGTACATTAAGGTTCCCCCTTCCTGTGTCTAGGTGAAAGTATGTTCCCATATAAGTCTACTTATTACTTTATCATTTTAATCAAAATCTTTCAACAAATCATATTATTTTTAAAAATATTTTAAGACCTAGCAATCTTTATTGCTAGGTCTTAAAAGTTTGACTAAAATTCCTCTAGTCGCAAGATAAGTTTTACTATTAAATTAAGAGGTTTTTAGGTAATTAGCTCTGTTATTTTATTTTCAACATCTTCAAGCTTTGTACTATTAAAATACTTATAATTTTTAAGCTTATTTACATCAATATCTCTAAGCATATCTATAGGAGTATCTTCTGAATATACTTTTTCTTTTTTTATAGTACCTTTATCATCCGTTTTGTAAATAGCTAGGTAACCATCACTTTCGCCTATATAATATGTATTTGGCTTTAATGAATCCTCCTTCTCTCTTTTGTATACAAAAGTATCATCTGATTTATTAGCTAGCTTATAACCATTAGATAATACTGCTTTTGAAAGAATTTCTTCTGTAAGATTTTTTTCTATATTAAGTTCTTTAAGTAGTTCACTGACTGTAGTAGTCTTATCTCTAGTTTCACCTGTATAGAATGATACTTTTAGATCTTCTCTAAGTGCCCTTTCTCCTTGACTAGCAACAGTTTCCTCAGCAGTACTTTCAAATTGATTATTTAAATTTCTATTTTTAATACTCTCTGATACAAAATAATAGCTAGTAAAAAATAGACCAATAATTCCTATAATAAACATTGTAAAATAAAACTTCTTATTTATCTTCATTTTCATCACTCCTTATTGGTCATTATTTACATTATTCCACTTTTTATACAAAATCTTAAATTTTTTTCTTTCTTTTTACTAAATATTTTTTTACTACTAATAAATTAAAATATAAGAGGTTTTGCTTATATACAAAACCTCTTTATCTATACTTTAACTTATCTTCATATTCTTTATTAATGTAATATTTTTTAATTATTCACTTAATTAAAATACTCCATCTGAACCCCTACCAAATTCTTCTTCATTTAATAATCCATTATCACTAATAAAATCACTTAATTTATCTGCTTTTTAGATTGCACAGCTTTTTAATACTTCAGATTATAAAATTAAATTTATCTACAAATAAGTTAATATACATAACTAATCAATAAAAGCTTAATATAGATATGTATTTCTTAAATTTTTTAAATCATCTTTATTTAAGTCATATTCTTTTTCAAAGTATTCATCATAAGAACTATAATTATCCTTTATTACTTTTAGACTTTCTCCTATAAAATCTCTATTCACGCCTAAAATTCCCTCTATTAATTTCTTAGTTTCTTCATCTTTAATATATGGGTTACACATAGCCATAACTTTTTCATTACTTACTTTCCTATTATTATTACTTTCTAAATAATCTAAAATAACAGTTTCTTCTGGAACATTAAGTGCAAGTAATATTAATGCTGAACCTATACCGGTTCTATCCTTACCTGCTGTACAATGTTGTAATATAGCTGTATTTTGTGGATTTTTAAAAAGCTTAAATAATTCTTTAAATGCTGGATTATTTAATGGCATACTCTTATATCCTTCTATTAATAATTCTTTAGGAGTTATTGTCATTTTATCTCCTTTTAGGATTCCTTCTACATAACTTGCCATATCTAAATTGTCATTTCCTAGATTGCTCATAGCTGATATATTTATATTTTTAACCCCCTCAACTTGCACATCTGGACTTTTATCTGCTTCTTCCTTTGATCTATAATCTAATACATATTTAATACCTAAAGTCTTAAAATATTCTAAATCATCACCCTTTAAATTAAACAAATCTTCTGATCTATAGAATAATCCCCATTTAACTCTCCTTCCATCCTTAGTATCATAACCACCTAAATCTCTAAAATTTGAAAATTTTTCAAGAGGTACTATTCTTTCAGCTAATATTATTTCACAATCACTATCATTATCTTTAACCTTATAAAAAGTTCTATTGTTTGGTTCTGGATCCATAAACTTTATTTCATCAGTATTTTTAAAATCTTTTAAAAATTCTTCATCTCCATTTAATTTGCTACTATAATAAACTTCTAAATCACTACATTTTCTATTTAGTTTAATTGTAATTTCTCCATTATCTCCTCGTATTATATTTCCGTTTAACTTTTTCATTTTCCCATCCTCCCTTAAGTAACTATATATATATTAATATTATAACTCTTAATTTAAAACTTTCTTTTTAAAAAAAATAATTTATATAAAAATAAATAATTAGTAATTTTATTCACATAACTTCTTTTAAAATTACTAATCATAATTATTAACATATATTTAAACTCAACATTGTTGACAATTCCGATGGGAATTGTATATAATCAAAAAATAATATATTTTAATAATGGGAAGAGGACTACAAATGAAAAAGATGAAAAAGAAAATTTTATTACTTATTACATCTCTTGCACTGATTATTCTTGCTTTTGTTGGGTGTGCACCAAAAGAAAATAATCAAGTAGCAAACACCAATAAAAAAACTATAACCATCGGTACATCTGGATCTTACTATCCATTCACTTTTTCAGATAATGGTAAGCTTAGTGGATTTGAAATTGATATTTGGAATGATATAGGTAAGCGTCTTGGATATAATGTAGAATTTAAGACAGCTTCCTTTAGCGGATTATTTGGAATGCTTGAAAGTGGTAAAGTTGATACATTAGCTAATCAAATAACCATATCAAATGAAAGAAAAGAAAAATACTACTTTACTGAACCAACTGTATACAGCGGAGCTCAAATCATAGTAAAAAAAGGTAATGATTCAATAAAGTCATTTAATGATTTAGAAGGTAAAAAAGTTGGTGTTGACCTTGGTAGTAACTATGAACAGATAGTTAAAGATAAAGGCAAAGGTAAAAATATACAAGTTATTACATATCAAAATACAGATGCAGCTTTTAATGAACTATTACTTGGAAGAATAGATGCTGTAGTTATTGATAAAGTTTCTGCCCTTGCTGCTATAAAAGAAAAGAATTTAACACTACAACTTGCAGGGTCTCCTATTGATAAAATAGAAAATGCATATCCTTTTAGAAAAACTAAGGAAAATGAAGATCTTGTTAAACAAGTAAATAGTGCTTTAAATGATATGAAAAATGATGGTACATTAAAGTCTATATCTGAAAAATGGCTTGGAATGAATGTAACTGTTCCAAACAATAATGAAGGTAATACAAATTCTGCTGTAGCTAATACCCATAGTTCATTATCTTTTGATTTTATGTATTCACTAAAATTAATACCTATGCTACTTACAGCTGTTAAGACTACTTTATCTCTTTCAATCTTTGGTATGATAATAGGACTTATAGTAGGTATTGTTCTTTCAATAATAAGAATTTATAAATTGCCTGTTTTAAAACAAATAGCTGAAATTTATATCTCATTCTTTAGAGGTACACCTCTTTTAGTTCAATTATTCTTATTATATTTTGGTGTTCCTCAAGTAATACCTGGACTTGAAAATATGAGTGCATATACAGCGGCTCTTATAGGCCTTGGATTAAATGCTTCAGCATATATTGCTGAAATACTTAGATCATCAATAAATGCTATAGATAAAGGTCAAATGGAAGCTTGTCTTTCAGTAGGCATGACAAAAGGTCAAGGTCTTAGAAGAATCATTCTTCCTCAAGCATTTAGAATAGCTATACCACCTCTTGGTAATATCTTTGTAGATACTGTCAAAGGTTCATCTCTTGCTTTTACATTAGGTGTTGTAGAACTTCTTGCCAAAGCTCAAATGGAGGCTGCAGCAAGCTACAAATTCTTTGAAAGCTATATTGTTGTAGCTATTATGTACTGGATTATAATCGAATTCTTTAATTACCTACAAAGAATCTTAGAAAGAAAACTTTCAGTATATTAAGGGGTGAATGGAATGATAAAAGTAAAAGGTTTAAAGAAAAACTTTAAAAAGTTAGAGGTATTAAAAGATATTAATTTAGAAGTAAAAACTGGAGAAGTTGTTGTTATACTTGGACCATCTGGTTCTGGTAAATCAACCTTTCTAAGATGTCTAAATTATTTAGAAAAACCAGATAAAGGCGAAATTTCAATTGGTGATGTTGATATAAACACAGAAAATGTATCAAAAAAAGATATAGCTAATTTAAGAAAACAATCAGCAATGGTCTTTCAGCATTATAATTTATTTAATAACAAAACAGTTCTTCAAAATGTAACTGAAGCTTTACTTGTTGTAAAAAAATTAAATAAAGATGAAGCAATAAAAATCGCCTTAAATGCAATAAAAAAAGTTGGTATGGAAGATAAAAAGGATGTTTATCCTGGAACTTTATCTGGAGGTCAAAAACAAAGGGTTAGTATTGCTCGTGCTATGGCAATAAATCCAAATGTTATTCTTTTTGATGAACCAACTTCAGCACTTGATCCGGAACTTGTAACTGAAGTTTTAAATGTTATTAAAGATCTAGCAAAAGAACATAGAACAATGATTATAGTTACTCATGAAATGTCTTTTGCTAGAGATGTTGGTGATAGAATAATATTTATGTCAGATGGTGTTGTTGTTGAAGAAGGGACTCCTGATGAAATATTTAAATTCCCTAAAAATGATCGAACAAAACAATTCCTAAGTAGATTTGTAAATCTAAATAAAGATGTATAATTAATTATATAAAAAATCCTATCTAAGATATCTTAGATAGGATTTTTATATCTTTATAAGCTCATTCTTCATTATCAATTTCCGCTATAGCTTCATTTATACCTTCATTATTTAAATCTATAGCTTTACCTACGGTTCCACCAAGCTTTTTCCATACATAGTTATGAACTTCAACAGCATTATTAAAATCTAGCTTGTCCCACTTTTCTATTTCTACAGTAAGAAAATCGTCTATACCTTCTACTGATTTTAATAATTCCTTTATCCTTTTTCTAGTTATCTTCCCTTCACCCCAAATTTGATTATCTTCTGCAATTATTAATGAATTCGCCATTTTATGAACTTCATCATATATTTTTTCTATGTTATTTATATTTTTACTATCTACTTCTCCCTCATTACTTTCTAAACTATTAATTTTTTGACCTTTAACACTTACATTCTGTATATTATCTTTTTCACTCTCTCTGATTTCATATTTATATAGCAAAAATCCTAATGGTAATGATACTACAATTGTTACTATTAAAGCAATTATTATGTTCCTACTACCCTTACTAATACTTATTTCTTCATAATCCTCCTCATCTTCTTCACATTCTTCTTCCCACTCTTCATAGCCCTCATCATTATTTTCATACTTATTATCTATAACTTCGTCTTCATTATTATCCATAATAATCTCTTCCTCTTCACCTTTCCCATTAATTTTTTCATCACCTATATTGTTTTTCATATTTTCTCTCCCTTTTATTTCCATTTATATTATAATTTTACATTATGAGGAGACATATTTCAATAAATAATTTCTATAAAAATAAAAAGAGATGATAGAATCACCTCTTTTTAAAATTTATAATATTTCTTTTAATAACCACTCTTTCGTATCTCTATCACAAAAAGCACCTTCTACACTATTTAGATATATCTTTTTAAAATCCTCTTTGCTTAGTGAATGTATCTCATCTATTTTATTACATTCTTCTGTTAAAGTTATATTAGATACTGTTCTATTGTCAGTGCTTAAGTTAACATTCAGATTATCATCCAAGAATTTTTTTATAGGATGTATTTCATACTCTTTCACTGCTTTAGTTTGAACATTACTCTTAGGGCACATTTCTAATGTTACATTCTTTTTTCTAACTAACTCATATACTTCTTTATCTTTTTCAATAGCTACTGCATGTCCTATTCTTTCCGCTCCTAAAAGTTCTATTGCATCTTTTACATTTCTTGAAAATCCTGTTTCTCCTGCATGTATTGTAACTCTATATCCATACTTCCTTCCAAGTTTAAATGGTTCTTCAAATGCTTTAGCAAATCCTTCAACTTCTCCTCCTGCAAGATCTAAAGCAACAACACCTTTTCCTATAAATTCACGTCCACCTTCTATAACTTCATATACTGAATCCACAGGCATATGTCTTAAAAGGCTTAAAATAAGATTACTTTTAACGCCAAAATCTCTTTCCCCTTCTTTTAATCCATCAATTACACTTTCTATAATTTCCGGAACCTTCATTCCTTTTTCTTTATGGAAAAGTGGAGCAAATCTAATTTCTATATATTTAACATTTTCCTTACTTACATCTTCAATTAATTCATAAGCAATTCTTTTAAGGTTTTCTCTACTTTGCATTAACTTGACTGGCAAATCAAATCTTTTTAGGTACTCATCTAATGAAGGGCAATCATCTGGTACAACCAATATTTTCTTCATTTCCTCATATTCTTTGCTATCTACAGCTATTTTTTCTTTTTCTATAATATCTAAAACTGTATCTACTCTTAAACATCCATCTAAATGACAATGTAATTCAACCTTTGGTAAATTTTCAAACTTCATAATATGCTCCTCCTAAGCTATCTTCCTTAATATATGTATTTTTGTATAAAAAAAATTCTTGATTGCGAAGAAAACACTCAAATCTTTGAATCTTTTCTTCGTAATCAAGAATTATTGGTTCTTGGTAGAAACTCCTTAACCATATTTTAAGGATTATACGAATCATTTTTTAAATTAAATATATTCTATCATATTTTTTTAATAAAGCAATAGCATTTTTTTATTTTTTAAAAATAAAAAGCATCATAATTGATGCCTTTTTAATCATTATTATTAGCTAATAAATCACATTTAGATTAAGCTTCTAATTTTCTAAGCTTTCTGTTAACCTTTGCAATTAAAGCTGCATTTTGACTTCCTTTGTTTGCTAAGGAGTCTCTTCTAACCTCTAGTGCTAATTTCTTATTCATTTAAAATTCCCCTCTCACCCATAGTATAAATATGAACATTATTCATATTTACTATTATTCTACCATATATTATATTTTTTTCAATATATTTGAGATAATATATCTAAAAATAAAGAAGATAAGCTAATTATCTTCTTTATTTTTATTTATTACATTTTAGGATTTTCTTTTCTCTTCGTTACTCTTCCTGCTTCTTTTGCTATTTTCTCAAATCCAACTTCATTTGCTATCTCATATTGCAATTCATCCAATCTAGGTGTTGTCTTTTGTCCTTCATTCTTAAAATTTGGATCTGTACTCCTATATTCTCTATGGCTCATATTTATTCCTCCTCTAATTAATAGATGGTTACTCTATTATTTCTTAAAAGGTACTTTTCTCTCTTTATTTTTGCCAAGTTTTCTTGATTCACTAGAATATCCTATTTCATTTGCTGTTTCACTTTTCATCTTTTCTACTTCTTTTTTACTTTTTTGTCTTGATTTTTTATTATCTTTACTATTTTTATTATTTTTATGAGACATTCTATCAACTCCTTTAACTAAATAAATCATCATTTATATTATTAGCGTTACATAGTTATCTATTCCTTAAATGCTTTCCTAAAGAGTTATTTAATATTTTAAAACCCTTTATATTACTTAATCGTAAAATTAGGTAATATAATTTTTTATAGATCAAATAACTAACTATTTTTTAAATTAAATCAAAAAACACACCTCTAACCTCAATATACAAAAATTATATATCAAGATTAAAAGTGTGTTTAATTACTTTTCTATTTAATTACTGATAATTATTTAATTTTAAAAGGTAAACTTATCCTTTTATTCATCCCATCCTTCTAGGAATTCTGCATTGTGATAAACTTCTTGAACATCATCATAGTCATCAAGTAAGTCTAACATTTTTTGCATCTTCTTAGCTGCATCTTCATCTAATTCTGTATATGTATCTGGAATCATTTTAACTGCTGCTTCTAAGAATTCTACTCCTTGTTCTTCTAAAGCTTCTCTAACAGTTGAGAAGTCTTCTGGAGTTGTTAATGTAAAACTATATATTAATCTTCATTTTCTATCTTATTAATGTTAGGATATATATCATAATGAATATTGTTAATTAAAACAAGCTATTCCATATGTATGTCTAACAGAAATTATATATAATTTTTAGAAGCTTTTCAATAAGTAATATTATTTTAATTAGTTTTATTTTTATGATTAATACAATAAAAAGGATTCATACAAATTAAAAACTTGTACAAATCCTTTTAGAGTATTGAAAATACTATTTGTTTATTATTTCTCCTACAGCAACTATGCCTTCATACCATTAAGTTCTCACCCAAGACCATAAGACCCATCATTTCAACGTGAGCAGGAACTGATGATGATCCAGCGAATTGTGCATCTGAGTGCATTCTTCCATAGTATCAGTCATTTTCTCTATTTACCTTAGAACTTTTCAATTCAAAGTTCCCATCATATTAAGTATGATAACAAATAATCAAAACAATTATTAAATTACCCTATCCTTGTCAGCAAGCCTTTATTATCTTCAATTATATTGGCTACTAATTTGTAGTATTTTCCTTTTACTGCAACACCTGCAAGACTCATAACTAATATTGCTTTTTTAATTACATATGGTCTTGGACTACATTCCTCTACTTTATCATAATATCTATCAGTTAATGTATGGTCTGTAATTTTAATAAATCTATATTCCTCATCATTATAATTAAAATTCGCTGTAATTCTTCCATCTTTAAATTTATCTAACCATAATTTAAATTCATCAACTCTGAACAATACAAGTGAATATTTATCTAAAATTTCCTCCATATCTTCTTCGAGTACAGATGCTTCTGAATTATAAAATATAAAATCAGGTTTCATTAAATATTCTCTAATCTCTGACTTTTTTGCCTTTCCAACTTTTTCGAAATATTTAGAATCATCTATAATGTAATTTTCAGGTTGGTTCTCAGATCCTTGTTTCCCAAGCAATTCAACTTCTATAATCTCCATCGGCTGCATTTGTGTACCATCTTCATACATTATATCATTATCAGTTAAAGCATAATCTGTACCTTCGTCATCAGAAACTAATCTTATGAATCTTTCTTTTTTCACATCAATGCCAGCAACACAGTAACCGCCATTTTTATCTGATCTTGTTAATATAATTACTTTTTTTTTCAATATCCCCATCTCCAATTTTAAATATGAATTATCTCAATTTCTTCATCCTTAAGTAATTTCTTAACATATTCTGCTACTAATCTCCTGTGACAGTTTTCAGCTGTGCTTTCACTGCATAAAAAGCACATTCCATCCAACTTATTTTTTAATTTAGTCTCAATATAACTATCCAACTTTCTATTTAGCAACAATTCATTAAATCGCTCTTCATATTTAGCCCAAGTTATATCTCCCTTTTTGTACCCATTTAATAACTCTTTTGTAGGACTAAACCTGATGTCATGCATATATTTTATAGATAGTATAACCTTTAAAAAGTACTCTAGATCTTTTCCTTTTGTAAAACCTGCTAATTGATTTGAATTATTTAATCTAACATCAAATACACATTTAACATCATTAATTTTTAATAATTTAAAAAATTGCTCTGCAGTTTTTTTAGTAAAACCTATCGTATAAATTTTAATCGTTATCTTCACCCCCTATTCTATATCCAATTTCAGCATTTCTCTTTTTGTATGCTTCATCTATCATTTCTGCTTCAGTCTTTCTTTCTCCTAAATAAGTGGAAAATGAAATTTGAAATCTATCAGGAAAATATTTTTCTAAAAGTCTTTCTTCAATTTTTTCTTGAGTTTGAATTGTATTATCAGGCAAAATATGTCTCACATTAAGCCCATTATCTTTTAACCCTTTACTAACCATTATTGCTCTATGACAGTCTAACGGATCTTTCTCGGTGCACATTAATGCTATTCTAAAACCTTTCTCACATCCATCCTTCAATCTTTCTACACCAGATAAAAAATCAACATCTTGCCTTACTTTCTGAAAGTCTAGATATCCTTCTTTACTATACAAAAGAGTATTATCTCTTCGTGCTCCAAATTCTTTTCCCATATGCAAATAATGAATTCCTCTTATGTTTAAAGACTTTTGTAATGTGTCTTTGTTAAATTGTGGTGTATATTTAGAAAATGGGGTAGACCTAACGTCTACAATGCAATTAATATTTTGCTTTCTAAGCATTAAAACAAATTTATTTATTGTATGATTTGTATGTCCAATTGAATATATATCCATTAGTAATCTCCTATGTCCTTAAGTCTATTAATTAAACTTCTTACATTTACATTATTATTTTACCACTTATATTATGTTTTTACATTATTTTTCAAATATTTTTATCCATCTGTAAACAGTAGCTCTCCCACACCCAAGCAATTTTGCCATCTCAACTTTAGTAATTTCTTCATTAATCATTCTGTCATAATATTTTTTAAAATCTTTAGGCAAGTCTTCTTTTGTTTTTTCTTCTCTCCCAAACCACTTACCAGTCTTAGTTTCTCCTGTTGCTTTACACTTTTCAACTCCTTGAACTACCCTTTCTTGAATTGTATCACGTTCCATCTCTGCAACTCCTCCAAATATAGCACGAAGTAGTTTGTATGTATTTGAATTTGTATCTATGCCTTCTTTTAATATTATAACCCTTACCCCTTTATGAACTAACTGATCAATTATCTCTATTAAGTCCTTAAAATTTCTTCCAAGCCTTGAAATGCTTTCGCAATAAGCTATATCTCCTTCTCTTAACTCAACAATCATTTTATTAAGCATTGGTCTTTCTTTTGTTTTTCCTGTCATTTTATCTACATATTCTTTATCCTTCTACCTTTTTCTTGCTGTATCACCAAACTATATTTTTTCGATACACTAAATACATTTTCTATTAATACCTTTGTACAAAAATAAAATATTAATTTTATTTTTACATTTCATACTTTCTTTACATATAGTAGTTTGACTAGATACAAGAGCAACATCTAATAATTTCTTTAATTAACTTTTACAATTTGAATGTTTATTGCATATAGTCACTTGAAAATAGAACAAAGAAGGAGAAATATTAATGAAAAAAATATCAATACTTAAAAACACTGTAGAAGAAAAATTAGATGGAGTTATAATAGAACGCTCCTTAACAGAATCTGAAATTAAAGAAAGTTTGGAATCATGGAAGTCCTTATCAGAAGACGAGATTAATCATAAAATAAATCAATGTATTACAGACTGTAAAAATGTATCTGTTTATAAGGATTCAATAAAGAAATTAGGATTACTATACTTTAGTTTAGACAAGGACTATAAAATTGTATACATAGGAAGTAGTAGCGATATAACTAATGATAGATTAAAGCAAAATGATAGAATAAGAACCAAACTTTCTAAGATAACAAAAATCACAGCCAATGATATAGGTTGGGAATACAGAAAAAGAATTAAATATGCTGTAACATTTATACTTCCTAATTATAAAAACTATGAATTACATTTAATTAACATGATTAATCCAGAATTTAATTCCCATGGCACAAAAAATTATTGTAGCAAATGGGATCATAAAAATTCTTTATTCTCTTATTCTCAATACATTAGTACAGACATACTTGATAGTTTTCATAACAAGGGAATTTTTAATCATAAGTGTAGTTTAAAATATAAAATACTACCAATTGAAATATTTATGAAAAAAGAGTTAATAAAAACAGAGGAAGATAATCATGAATAATAAAACTTGGGCAGTTCCACTGACTTCCTCTAATAAAATATTAACTAATAAAAAGATTTCACTAAGAACTTATGCACTACTAATGTTATACAGCAATTGGGGAGGATCCATGTTTAATGATAATACTAGATACCTATATGACAATAAAATATCAGATAACATTGAAGATTTGCTATCTGTCTTAAACATTACACGCTCTTCATTTCGTTCACATTTATTTAATTTGAGAACATATTCAAAAGGTATTTTCAAATCTAAAATGATAAAAGATGAATTAGTACATATGTTAATACCTAAAGATAATAATAATTATGTTCTTATTGATAGTGATCTATTACTTAAATTAATTTGCAACTGCAATGAGAATTGCATACGTATTTACATTATATTGTGTTATCTATGCAGAAATGGTTCAAACAAATTACTCATCAATGGTTAAGCGAATCTATTGGTAAAAGTCCAAATAGTAGAAGATTAATTTCTAATGCTATCAATCAGCTAGAATCTAATAATTTTATATTTGTAGAGCGCTTAAAGACAGTCCATAAAACCTATGATGAATCAAAAAATAAAATCATATGTAATCATAAAGATATACATATGTATACAGTAATTAATTGAGGTACAAAAATGTACCTCTCCATCCATAAAATATTCACTCTCTAACAATGTTTTTCTTACGTTCGATGTATTAAAATATATACACAAATTATAGATAAATTATAGAAATATTATAGAATTAATAATAGATAAATAAAGGAGAAGCCAAGCTTCTCCTTTCAATTTTTATTGTGCTTTATATTCAATTCTATTAATACCTCTTTCATCTTTAAATTTTCTTATTTTAAGAAATCCAATATCAATTAATTGTTCAGTGATTCTTTTAAGACTACCTTCACTCCTTAAACTCAATCCAATAGATAATAATATTTCTTTTCTTAATAGAACAAAGCTCTAAACACCTAATTCCAGTATCAAATAAGAAATCCATTATAAGCTTGTTTCTTATTACTAAAGTACTGGATTATTTTCTATGTACTCTTCATTAACTGCATACTTAAAGAAAGCTCTAAAACTCTTTATAATGCCATTGATATAAGATACCTTTCTCTTATTCTTCTGCAAGAACTTGATGTAATCTTTAATATAAACTGTCTGTATACCTTCTAGTTCTGTAACTCCAAACTCATTTTCTATAAAGGTAAACATCAGCAGATTATTATTCCTATAAGCTTTTATTGTTCTAGGACTATAATTCTGCATCTCAAGTTCTAAAATAAACTCTTCCAAAACATCTTTTAAGCACAAAAAAACACCTCCTAAGTAGAGAACCCAAATTTTATATTTGGTGTGAATCACTTACTCAGCGAGTGCATACGAGTCGAGTTTCCTTTAAAATTTCGCATAAAAAAACACCTCCTATCTAATTAAAGATAGAAAGTGTCTCCACATTCAACATACATCAATCTAAATCATAAAAATTGTATGTATATCGTAATCAATATTAGTCTTTACAAATTTTAATCAACTCTCTAAAGCATTGAAAACTCTAGCTTCAAGTGATTATTCATCCCATCCTTCTGGGAATTCTGCATTGTGATAAACTTCTTGAACATCATCATCATCTTCAAGTAAATCTAACATCTTTTGGAACTTCTTAGCATCATCTTCATTTAACTCTGAAGTTGTATCTGGAATCTTTTTAACTCCAGCATCTAAGAATTCTAATCCTTGTGATTCTAATGCTTCTCTAACTTCACCAAAGCTATCTGGTTCAGTGTAAACAACAAATACTTCATCTTCAGCTTGGAAATCTTCTGCTCCAGCATCTAATGCCATCATCATTACTTCTTCTTCATCTAAATCGCCTTTTTCTATAACGATTTCTCCTTTTTCTTGGAACATGAATCCAACACAACCTGCTGTTCCCATGTTTCCACCACCTTTAGTGAAAGCACTTCTTACATTACCTGCTGATCTATTTTTATTATCTGTTAATACTTCAACTATTACTGCAACTCCTGATGGACCATATCCTTCGTAAACATTTTGTTCATAGTTTACTGATGATAATTCTCCAGCTGCTTTTTTGATTGATCTTTGTATAGTATCATTAGGCATATTAGCTGCCTTTGCTTTTGCTATTACGTCTCTAAGTTTAGCATTAGACTCAGGACTTGAACCACCATTCTTTACTGCAACAATTATTTCTTTTCCGATTTTTGTGAAAATCTTTCCTCTTTTTGCATCCATTTTACCTTTTTTAGCTTGGATGTTATGCCATTTTGAGTGTCCTGACATGTCTATTCCTCCTTACATTTGTTAAAACTATAAAAATTATACCATAAAATTATATCATAAAAATTTCACTTTATTCAACATATCTATTGTTTATATATTTTTTACAATTTAAGGAGTTAAATTCCTTTAAAAAGCCTATTATCTTCTTTAAAGTATATATCATCTTCATCTTTAGATATAATAGCTTTACCATTTGTAGCTTCCGTTACTTCTTTTTCAATTGCAGGTACAACTGTTTTTTCCGCATATATATGAACTGTTACTTTATCTGTATACTCTGAATCTTCTATATGCCAATTATTTTGCCCACAAAGATACTGTATCTTTCCAATAAGATCGTATTCTATTTCTATTGACACTTTAACACCTTCGACTTTTTCAACAACTCCACCAGCTTTAAGTGCTATGCTAGCTCCCTTTGTATATGCCCTAGTAAGTCCACCAGCACCTAAAAGTATTCCACCAAAATATCTAGTTACTACTATCGCACAATCTGTTACCCCTTGCTTTTTCATAACCTCTAATATTGGTATACCTGCTGTTCCTTGAGGTTCTCCATCATCAGAATATCTTTGAATTCCATAGTTTTGTCCAATAACATAAGCCCAACAATTATGTCTAGCTTGCTTATGCATACTTTTTATTTCATTTACAAACTCTTTAGCTTCTTCTTCACTTTCAACTCTTTTTGCATATCCAATAAACTCTGACTTTTTTTCCTCAAAGCGATCTTCTCCACGGTCCCTTATAGTTATATATGCCATGACTTAAACTCCTCCTTAATTATCCTAAGTCCTTTGATTATATTATCACAATCTGTTTGTGAAAATCCTATTCTAAAAGACCTATCGCCCTCTTCATTAGTTCTAAAAAATAATACTCCAGGTGTAATGTAAACATGGTTCTTTTTTAACCTATAGAATAACTCTCTTGAAGATATTCTACTATCTTTAATCTCTAAATAGTAATTTAATCCTCCATTTGGTTTGTTATAATATACATAATCTGAAAGTTCTTCCTTTATAATTTTTCCCATTAAATTATAACGTTTCTTATATTCAACTGAAAGATTGTGTACATTTTCTTTCCAGTTTTTATTTGCAATATAATATTCTAAAGCTCTTTGCATAAGAGTTGATGTAGTTATATCCGTATTAAATTTAGTTCTTAAAAAATTTTCTCTAAATTTTTCAGGCACAATAATATATCCTAGTCTTATACCAGGTATAAATATCTTTGAAAAACTTTTAATATATATCACTCTATTTTCTTTATCTAAATATTTAAAAGGTATATAGTTAAAATCTTCTTCATAAATAAGTTCTGATAAATAATCATCCTCTATTATGTAAAAGTCATGCTCTTTTGCAAGTTCTAATATACGCTTCTTTTTTTCTAAACTATATGATACTCCTGTAGGATTTTGAAAATAACTCATAGCATAAAAAAGTGTAATCTTATTTTTCTTTAACACTTTTTCAAATTTTTCAATATTAATTCCATCCTCTTCTATTGGAACTTCAAATATATTTGCTCTTCTCCACTTAAAAACTGATAAAGCACCACCATAAGTCGGCTTCTCTACTATGACATTATCATTTATGTTAAGTAATGCTTTAGAAGCTATATCAATTCCCTGTTGAGCTCCTGAAACTATTAATATATCTTCTGTATTGACTGTGCCATCCCAAAATACATTATTTATAGTTTCTCTTAAAGGATCATATCCTAATGTATTTTGAGAAAGTAATACCTCTTCACCATCTCTATCTAAAACAGTATTTATTATCTCTTTAAAGTCTTTAATAGGAAAAAGTATTTCTTTTGTTGTTTCTCCTGTAAAGTCCACATATTTAGATACATCATCATTTTTAAGAAGTTTAAAAGTTTTTGAATAGTCTTTTCTAAAAGGAGAAATCATCTCCTTTTTCTTTGCAAAGGTTCCACTCCCTACTTTCTGATACGCAAAGCCTTCATTTTTAAGTTTTTTATAACAATTAATAGCCGTTATTTTATTTACATTAAGGTCAGTACTTAACTCTCTAATAGTTGGCAGCTTCTCTCCATCTAGTATACTTCCATCTTCTATTAACTTTTTAAACTTATTAGCAATTTGAATATACTTTGGTGTTTCCTCTTCAAATATAATTTCCTTTATACTCTTCAAAACATATCATTCCTTATTCTATTCCATATACATTTTCATTAATTATAATATTATTATCTTTATCTATAACCTTTTTGCTCATTTTTTTAATTATACCTTTTGATAAAAGTTTTTTAAGTATCTGCTCTACTTTTACTTTACTTCCTACTATTTTAAAATTTTTAATTATTTCAGAAGCACTTAAATATTCGCTACTATCTCCTAAAATATCTAGTATTACTTTTGAAGATGCTAGTATATTATCTTCAATATACCTTTCTATATAGCTTACAATCTCTATTATATCCTCTTTGTTTATACCATTAAAGAGTCTCTTATCTATTATGCTTTTAAATGAATCATTTAAATTAACTGCCATTCTAATAGAGTCTTTGCTTATTGTATATCCATTTAAACTTAGATATAATTTTGAAAAACTATCTAAACTTCTTATCATCACTTCGTATGCCGTATACATTCTATCGATTTGTATATATTTTTTGCATATACTTATTTCTTTAATGACCTTACTTAAATATTCTAAATTTTCTTCATGAGTATATTCATCTCCACCATATATAGCTCTATTGTAAATTGAGTTTATCTCTTTATCTCTTGAAAAAACTATTTTTGAGAATTTTAGTATACTCTTTGAAGTTCCCTTATTTCCTTCGTTTTCATAAGAGTCCATAAATTTTTCCTTGCTAAGTAATTTAGCATGTATTGGAACCCCATTGACTTCTGAATATATATCACGAACTTCATGGAATTCATTTTTGTACACAACAAAAAAATCTATATCTGATTCTTCCCAAATATCTCCTGAAACCATACTTCCAAAAGTAAAAACCGCACTAACATTTTTATTTCTTTTAAAATCTTCCATTATATCATTAAACGCTTTTTGATACTCAATTATTATGCTTTTCATCATCAATATGCCCCCTATAACACTACTCCTCTTTTAATCTATTATAACAAAACTGTTTCAATTGTTAAAATACTATTTAAAATTAATAAAGATTCCTAATACAAAAATCTGTATTAGGAATCTTTAAGTAAAAAATCTATTTATTTTTTTTAATCTATTACATTTACTATATATTCTTTTGTCTTATTATAAGTTTCATCATCTACCTCAACAGTAAGCGCTGTCCCTTCATTTACATACTCTTCTTTTAATATTCTCCCATTTCTATGAAGGAATGAAACAACATCTCCTTTATCATAAGGTATTACGTATTCTGCCTTCTTTAAATTATAAGGAAGCTTAATTTCTATCTGATTTAATAACTCATCTAAATTTATTTCTTCCTTTGCAGAAACTTTAACTATATCATCATAATAAGACATTTTTTCTTCTATATTAGATATTTGTTCTTCTGTAGCTTTATCAATTTTATTTAAAACAAGAATTGTTTCTTTATCAATTGATCCAAGTTCTGATAAAACTTCTTCAACAGCCTTTATTTGATCTAATGCATCATCACTTGATACATCAACCACATGACATAAAAGATCTGAATATATAACTTCCTCTAATGTTGATTTAAACGCCTCTACCAGATCATGAGGAAGCTTTCTAACAAATCCTACTGTATCTGTTAATGTTATAAGGCCTTTATTTTTAAGTATTACAGCTCTTGTTGTAATGTCTAATGTAGCAAATAGCATATCTGCTTCAAATACTTCTTCTTTATTTCTATTATCTTTTGATGCTGCAATGCTACATAGAGTATTTCTTAAAGTTGATTTACCTGCATTTGTATATCCAACTAAAGATACTTTAGGAATGCTTTCTTTGTTTCTTTTTTCTCTTTGCACTTCCCTAATTTTCTTAATCTTTTTAAGATCTTGATTTAAGTCATAAATAGTCTCTCTTATATGTCTTCTATCTGTTTCTAATTTCTTTTCTCCAGGACCCCTAGTACCAATACCTCCTCCTGTTCTTGAAAGTATTGTTCCAAGTCCTTGAAGTCTACTTAATCTATACTTTAATTGAGCAAGTTCTACTTGTATTTTAGCTTCCTTACTCTTTGCTCTCCTTGCAAATATCTCTAATATTAATGTAGTTCTATCTATAACTTTAGCTCCTATTGCATTTTCAAGATTTCTAACTTGTGATCCTGAAAGTTCATCATCGAATATAACTACATTTGCTCTTTCTGTTTGTCTTAGGTGTGCTATTTCTAAAACTTTACCCCTACCTATATAAAAAGCTGGATCAATTTTACTTCTTCCTTGATATACTTTAGTTAAAACTGGTATATCACAAGCTTTTGTAAGTTCTGCAAGTTCTTCCAAGCTCTCTCTTGTATCAGAACCTACTAATATAGCTTTCTCACCCTCATCTTCTATTACATCATTTTCTTTTATAAGACTTTCAGTATATCTAATTTTATCTATTATATCTATTGACATTAATTGTTCAAATGATAAGTTATTTGTTTCTTCATACACTAAATTATTATTGTATACAGTCAAATTAGCTAATGAAAAGTCTATCACTTTACCATTATATATGCCTATTGCAATAATTGAATCTAACTTAAGCTTTATAAGTGCAGTTAAATCAAGTGCTGAAAGATTACTAAGACCATTTGGATGAGTGTGTATTACTCTTACTCCTGAAAGTCTCTTTTCATGAATATCTAAAACTGGTAATTCAACTGATGTTGAATCTCCTATAGCAACTGATGTAACCTTTCCTTTTCTGTCTATGGCTACACTTATCTCTCTTTCTATTTGAGAAGAAAGTCTAGCTATTATCTCAATTATCTCTATATTACAAACTTCTTGTTTTTGCGTTTTTATGCTGTATAAGGTATCTAATTCTGCAAGAACTGAATTTCTGATTCCTTCTGTGTTTCCTTGTATCATTTAATCACCCTTTTCAAATGTCTATTATTCAATTTGACTATAATTCTATACTAATAGAACTTAATTGTAAACTATGTCAATTAAAATTTTTACTTGATTTTTCTTTTATAATACAGTATTTTATTTATTAAAGAATTATTCAAAGAATACGAAACATATTTTTACTTGGAGGTTTTATTAATGGACGATAAAAAACGTAATATTTTATTCTCAGAAGAGCAAATTCAAACAAGAATCGCTGAACTTGGAAAGGTAATAACAGAAGATTATAAAGATAAAAATCTTTATGTATTATCATTACTAAGAGGAAGTTTTATATATGCAGCTGACCTAGTTAGATACATAGATACTAAAGCTAAAATTGGCTTTATGACTACATCAAGTTATGGAAATAATGAATCAACTTCTGGAAATGTTAAAGTTGTAAATGATATTCCAGATAATATAGAAGGATATGATGTTTTAATAGTTGACGATATAGTAGATAGTGGTATTACTATGAACTTTGTTGTTAATCACGTAAAAAATCTAGGTGCTAAATCAATAAAAACTTGTGTACTATTAGACAAACCTTCAAGAAGAAAAGTTGAAATTACTCCTGATTATTGTTGCTTTGAAATTGAAGATTTATTCGTGGTAGGTTATGGATTAAACTATGGCGACCACTATAGAAATGTTCCTTATGTTTTCAATTGGGAATGCTAGAAATTTAATTTAATCAATAATAAACCTAGATAATTAAAAATTATCTAGGTTTATTATTTTTTAATTATTATAAATTATGGTTTAACTATATATATTTTTTTATGAATTATATATTCTTGTCCAAATTCAGTTATTAAAAGACTAAGGTTAATATAACCTTAGTCTTTTTACTTAACTTAAAATCATATATAAATATTTTTTCTATATTAGCATTTTAAATACCTATTCTTTAAATGACTCTTTGAAGGTATAAAGGCTATAAAATAAAAATCTGACAATTAACTATAGCTTCTAAGTATAATTTTATACTAATACTTTAAATTCCTAAGTAAAAAATTATATAATACTCATCATTTATATTTATTTTATATGTATAGTGTAAATAAACTAATATAATATATTTAACAAAAATTTGTATCAAAATAAAAATATTAATTAAAGTGCTATAATTTAATAAACCAATTTGCAAAGGAGGTATAACTACTATGAAAAACACAGGAAATTATCAAGAAAATAAATTAAATTTAATATTAAGATTCTTCAGATTCATTATTACTATTTTTTTAGCAATTTTATTATATGAGGCACTGTTTTCTAATATTTTCACTAAAAAATTTCATACGGTACTATATATTCTTTTATGGTTATATATATCGTATATAATTTTACCGATAACAATTAGATTTATAACCAAACTTTATTTACCTGATTATTTCATAGGTAGAACAAAAACCAATGATGGTTTGTTTGGAGATCCTATAAATATTGCTTTTTTAGGAGATAAAGAAAATATAATAGAAGCATTTAAACTTAATGGTTGGCATATAGCCGATAACCTTAACCTTAAATCATCAATTAAAATAGGATTAGCGAGTGTATTTTCTAAATCTTATCCTTGTGCGCCAGTTAGTTCTCTATTCCTATTTACTAGGAAACAGGATATAACTTTCGAAAAAGAAGTCTATGGTAACCCTAGAAAAAGACATCATATACGTTTATGGGAAACTCCAGAGGAATGGTACTTACCAGGAGGCTTCCAAGCAGACTGGTTAGCTTCAGCAACATATGATAAAAATATAGGATTATCTTTATTCACTGGTCAAGTAACACATAAAATTGATTCAAATGTAGATGCTGAAAGAGATTTTGTAATCCAATCTTTAAAACAAAAAGCTACCATAGAAAATGTAACAATAGTTCAACATTTTACAAGTAGCTATCATGATAGAAATGGTGGTGGTGATCGCATTTATACTGATGGTTCTTTACCTTTTGTAAAAATTAAAGATATAACTAATATTAAAATAAAAAGTATCAAGTAGTTTTAGCTACTTGATACTTTTTATTTATTTAAATCTATAGCTGTATCTGGTATATCTCCAACTATTATTGTTTCTGAAAGTGGTATCTGAGTATTAACTTCCATTTCAGTATTATACATAGGTATTATTATTTTTATCCTAGCTTTTACATTTAAGTATATCTTATGCCTAGTTTGATTAATCCCAGCACTTTCAAATACAGATTCATATGAAGTTTCTATATTTCCAAGAGGCTCCATTTCTATTGTAATTTTAGGCCCTAAGTTATAATAAACGCTCTTATCAGTCATCCAGCCAAGCGGTACCTCTATCCCCTTCTCTCCAAATTCTTCTAGTTTTTCATTACATTTTATAGATATCTCTCCAGTTATCTTATTAAGTAATACTGTATTAGCTTGAATTAAATTTATTTTATTCTCTTTATCCCTACCTATCATTATTATCTCTTTACCTGCAACTTTTTCGTCGAAAACCTCTATACTAACTTGATTAATTGTCTTAACAGCTTCTGCTCTCATCATAGTTTCAGATATTGCCAAAACAGACGGCATTACTTTTTTATCAAAAACAACTAATAATAGATTAAAAAGTATAAAAATGGTGATAATAATAGCTATAAATGATTTATATCTTCTTTTACGCGCTCTTGTATAATATTTCATATAACACCTTTTTATTGAGTTATTGATTTACTCATATTATAATTATGCTATAATGGGTAAGAATATTATTCATTAATTTTAAATGATTGGGAGGAAGATATGGCGGATAAAAAAGATACAAACAAAGATAAGAACATTAAAAAGAGCCAAGCTTCAAAGATAAATGATTCGAAGTCGAAATCAAATAAAAATATTTCTAAGAAATCTAAAAATAAAAAAATCTTTAAATGGATTGGACTTAGTATTTTATTTGCATTTTTAGCAATAGCGGTAATTGGTGTAGGTTATGTAGTTGCGGTGGTTAAAAATACTCCACCTATAGATATTAATAAAGTTGTCAACGTTGATCAAACTCTTCAAGCCTATGATAATAAGGATGAATTTATAGCGTCTCTTCACGGTAAAGAAGATTATCAAAAAGCAACTTCTGATGAGATACCACAAAATCTTAAAGATGCTATAGTATCTATAGAAGATGAAAGATTTTATGAACATAATGGTATTGATATTAAGAGAATCCTTGGAGCTGTAGCTAATGATGCTATTTATGTAGTAACGGGAAAAGGTGGTCTTCAAGGTGCCTCTACATTAACTCAACAATTAGTTAAAAATACTATTTTAACTAATAAACAAACAATCGAAAGAAAAGTAAGTGAAATGTATCTTTCATTAGAGCTTGAAAAAATGCTTACGAAAGATGAAATATTAACTGCTTATTTAAACCATTTCCCTGTAGGGGGGATTGCTTATGGTGCTCAAGCTGGTGCGCAAATGTATTTTGATAAGGATGTTAAAGACCTAAGTCTTATACAATGTGCTTATCTTGCAGGTGTAACTCAAGCACCTACATCTTATAGTGCTTTTACCCCTAGAAATGAAAAAGATCCTAGCATTTATATAAATAGAACTAAAACTGTTTTATCTAAGATGCTAGAGCATAATTATATTACTCAAGATGAATATAATAAAGCAGTTAAAGATTTAGATGCTGGAAAACTTAACTTCAAAAAATCTAAAACTGATTACAGACTTCCATATGAAGATTTCATATACCCTGCTGTAGATCAAGTAAAGAAAGATTTAAAAGAAAAATATAAGTATAGTGATGAACAAGTAGAAAATCTTATTCAAACTGGTGGACTTAAAGTTTATACAACTATGGATAGAAACCTACAAGACTATGCTCAAAAAGTATTAAATAATTATAACAACTATGGAATAAATGGTTCTGATAAGCTTGGTAAAGATGGTGTTCCCCTATTACAGGCATCAGCTACAATTACAGATTACAGAACTGGTGAGGTTATTACAATGGTTGGTGGTAGAGGTGATCAGGGAGCTAGATCTTTAAATAGAGCTTACGATGCTCTTAGATCAGTAGGTTCATCAACAAAGCCTCTTACAGTATACGGACCAGCAATAGATACAAAGAAAGCAACAGCTGCAACTGTAGTTGATGATTCACCTATTCCAAAATCAATGTTGTCATCAAGTCCAAATAATTCACCTAATACTTATCAAGGATTAATTCCACTTAGAGAATCTCTAAGAGTATCTAGTAACGTTGGCGCTACTTTAACACAACAATTTATGGTTGGTAATGCCACTTCATTAGCATATGGAGAAAAATTTGGACTTAAATATCATAATAAAGATTACAGCTATTCTGCATATGCATTAGGACAATTTGATAATTCACCAAGCAATCCAGATGGAGGTAATACCTATATTATGTCATCAGCTATAGGTACATTTGGTAACAATGGTGTTTATGTTAAACCTAGATTATATACTAAAGTTGTAGATGAAAATGGAAAGGTGCTTTTAGATAGTACAAAGCACGAAGAAAAAATACTATCTCCTCAAGCAGCTTATATTGTATATGATATGATGAAAGGGCCTTTAACTTATAATGCTCAAAGAGCTAACTTAGGTGCTATGCCAGCTGCTGGTAAGACTGGTACCTCTTCTGATGTTAGAGATTATTGGTTTGCAGGATTAACTCCTCATTTCAGTGGTGCTGTTTGGGTAGGTTATGATAATCAAGCATCAATTAAAGGTGGTGGCTCTGGTAGAACAGCTTCTAATCTTTGGGGATTAATCATGAAGAAAGCTAATGAAGGTTTAAGCACTAAAGATATTGAAAAGCCTTCTGGAATAGTTGAAGTTGCTGTTTGTAAAGATTCAGGATTACTTGCAACTGATTTATGTAGAAATGATCCTAGAGGAAACAGAGTTTATACAGAAATGTTCATTGATGGTACTCAACCAACAAGTTACTGTGAAACTCATGTAAGTGCTAGAGTTAATAGTCTTACTGGATTACTTGCAACTGACAATACTCCACTAGGATTGATAACAAATAGAATCTTTATTAAGAAAGATCATCCAAATAGTGTGACTGCTGATTATAAGTATGTTCTTCCAACTTCATATGATAGTATGACATCAATGCCACAAAGCGAAGATAAGGATAAAGATAAAGACAAAGATAAAGATAATAAACATGATGAAGATAAACCTAATATTGAAAATACGTCTCCATCAGATACTAACAATAATAATGAAAACAATACTGATACTGATAATAAACCAACAGTTACCCCACAAGCTCCTCCATCACAGGGAACTACTTCTGGTGGAAGTAATTCAGGAGGGAATCCACAAAGAAATAAGCAAAATTAATTTTATAATAACCATCACAAATTGTGGTGGTTATTTTTATTTTCAAATATGAATTTTATATAATACTCTCTTGCAGTAAAATATACATTTTATATTTTTTTAACTATTTTATTCAACAAATTGTATATCTATGAATTTTTTATTACACATTCTTGCATTTTTATTCTTTTTATTATAAAATATATTATATTATATAGTTTAGGGAGGGGAAAAAATGGAATTATTAAATAATTTTATTTTACAGTTTAATGATATTTTATGGACGTACATTTTAATAGCACTGTTATTAATTTTAGGTGCGTATTTTACTTTTAGGACTAAATTCGTACAATTTAGGTACATAAAAGAAATGTTTAGATTGCTAGGAGACGGATTCTCATCAGAGAAAAAGAAAGGGAGTATTTCTTCTTTCCAAGCATTCTGCATTAGTACAGCTTCAAGGGTTGGTACTGGAAACTTAGCAGGTATTGCAATTGCAATATCAATTGGTGGTCCTGGCGCAATATTCTGGATGTGGTTAATTGCACTTATAGGTGCTGCTTCAAGCTTTGTTGAATCAACTTTAGCTCAAATATATAAGCAAAAAAATGAGGATGGCTCCTTTAGAGGTGGTCCTGCTTACTACATGGAAAAGGGACTAAACAAAAGATGGATGGGAGTAATATTCTCAATACTTATAACTATAGCTTTTGGATTAATCTTTAACTCAGTTCAATCAAATACTATTACTTTAGCATTTAAAGATGCCTTTGGAGTAGATAGAATAGTAGTTGGTATTATTTTAACTTTAATTACTCTTTTCGTAATATTTGGAGGAGTTCATAGAGTAGCAAAGGTTTCAGAAGTTTTAGTTCCGATAATGGCTTTAACTTATATTGCAGTTTCAATATTTATATTAATATTAAATATTACTGAAGTACCTTCAGTAATAAAATTAATATTTGAAAATGCTTTTGGATTTAAAGAAATAGCTGGTGGTACACTAGGTGGTGCTCTGCTTATGGGTGTTAAGAGAGGTCTTTTCTCAAATGAAGCTGGTATGGGTAGTGCTCCAAACGCCGCTGCTACAGCTGATGTAACTCACCCTGTTAAGCAAGGTCTCATTCAAACATTAGGTGTGTTTACAGATACAATAATTATTTGTAGTTGTACTGCATTTATAATTCTTCTATCAGGTGTTGATTACACTAACAAAGCAATTACAGGAATACAACTTACTCAAAAAGCTTTAAGTGCTGAAGTAGGTGCATGGGGAAATTCATTTATAGCTATATGTATACTTCTATTTGCCTTTAGTTCTATAGTCGGTAATTACTATTACGGAGAATCTAACATAGAATTTTTAACTAAAAAGAAATCTTATCTATTTATATATAGAATTTTCGTAATAGCTATGGTATTCTTTGGATCAATCGCAGAAATTCAAATAGTTTGGAATTTAGCCGATGTATTCATGGGACTTATGGCAATTGTAAATTTAATCGCTATAACATTGCTTAGTAAGCAAGCCTTTGCTGCATTACGTGATTATACAGAACAAAAAAGATCTGGTATAAAAGAACCTTTATTTAAAGCTTCTTCAATACCTGGACTTAAAAATGTATCTGAGTGGAATTAATAAAATAATAAAAACAGTAGGTATTTAAACACCTACTGTTTTTTTGTTAAGCTATTTTACTTTGGTTTTCTCTACTATATTACTAAATGTATTTATTATGTTACCTGAACTTGATCCTATAAAATAAATATTGCTTTCTTTATTATTTGATACACTTATTACGTAACAAAGCTCTAGTTTCTTACCCTCTTCTCTTCCACTAGCAAAAGCTAGATATGTAGATGAAGATATCTTGCCATCCTTATTGGTATCATTAAATGCTTTTAATGCTTTCTTCTCTGCCTCATCCTTTGATACATTAATGTCAATTTTCTTATGATTATCATCTTTAGTTTTATTTACGTATCCTTGAAGTTTACCATTACTCTTATTTATGTTCATTATAACTTCTTCTGAATAATATGGATATCCATCTTCGTATTTAGAAAAAATAACTGAATAAAATGGCGAATCTTCTTTTATATCATTATTGTTAGTATTAGTTTCCTTTATCCTATAATCACCAGTACATATTTTCGATAAGTAAACCTTTGCATTGTCTTGTGCTTCTTTAAGATTAATATTTATTATTTTACTTAATTTAATATTGTCTACAAAACTAATTACATTAAAATTCTTATCTAAATCTACTCTATAATTATCACTTATTAAAGAATATATTTCTTTATTTTTTTCTGCACCTGTTTTTTCTTCTAATTTAAATTTTATATTACTATCATTTTTTTCAATAATGTTTTCATTTTGCAATTTTTTAATAAACTTATCTGCTTCAACTATTTGTTTTCTTCCCTGTCCAAAGTAAGTATACAGTAAAATTGGTATCATTACTATAAGCACAACTAATATTGCTATGCTAATATATCTCCCTTTTTTTCTTCCCATAATGTCCCTCCATTTAAGTAAATACATGCCTAATTATATAATCATTTTACACTAATCCTTTTATTTATGGAATACTATAAAAAACAATTTATGTACTTTTTAAACTACTTACATCATATATGAACATTGTTATAATTCCCCTTCTTTGTGGTGACTTTCCTATTAATGTTATAGTATAATAAGTTTAAGAAATTTATCATATTTTTACTATTAGAGGAGGTTATTGTATGAGTTTATCAACATTAATAGAACAAAAGAGGAAAGCAAAAATTAGACAAGCACAAAAAAAGACTGCTAAGACATTAGTTGCCGGTGTAACAGTTGGTGCAATTGCAGGTGCTGTAAGTGGAGTTTTACTTGCTCCAAAATCAGGTAAAGAAACAATTAAAGATATAAAGGGTACAGCTAAAGATGTTAATGATAAAGTAAGAGCTCACGCTACTAAAGCTACAGCTAATTGCAAAAATAATATCTTAGATGCTAAATCAAAGATTAAAGATTATTTAAACAGTAAAAATCAAGCTACTGAAGTAGAATCTACCTTACCTAATGAAAAGGAAGTTGAAGAAGTAGTAGATGAAAAAGTAGAATCTGTAGAGGAAAATAAATAATGTATATTAACGTAGTTGATTTATTTTGGCTTTTTATTGGAATATTAGGTGCAGTAGCATTAATCATTTTAATACTTTGCTTACTAAAACTTTCAAGTGTTTTAAACAGAGTTGATACTCTTTTAGATCAAAACAAGAAAAATCTTGACACTACTTTAACTAACGTTAAAGATATTTCTGATAATGTTAAAGATATCAGTGATGTTGCAACAGAAGCTACAGCAGACGCTATAGTTGTAAAAGAAAATCTAACAGATCAACTTAATACCATAAAAGATATTATAAGTATAGCTGCAAGCGTATTTTTAAAGAAATAAAAAAGCAAGTGGAATTTTCCTTTTTCCACTTACTTTTTTAACCCTATTTCATATGCTAATTTTTCTTCTAAATCATTCCCACCAATTTTTTTGATAAGATTAAGATATAATTCTAAATTTCCCATTATATTTGTACTTAACATCAACTTCCCATTATCAGTATAATTTCTTTTTACTAACCTAAAATCACTTTTTTCCATATCAAGCCCATCTATCCACTCTCCATAAGGAACTAGAACCCCACTTAATTCTTTATAACTTGCTAAGTAGTAAATACCTTCATTAAGAGCACAAATAAAGTCACATTCACTATAATAACTTAATATGTTATCAATGACCTTTTCCCTACTTTCTTTTGAAACTATATTCTTTCCCCCTGGAATTATTAACACATTGAGCTTTTTTATATTTTCATTTTTATTAACCTGTAATTTTATGTTTTTACTAATATTAATTTCATTATCAATATTAATCCCATAAACATTAAACATTCTCTTACCTATAATATTATTAGCTTTATCAAATAACTCTTTTGCCATAGTATAATCAAGCATATTCATATTATTTATCATTAATATTCCTATATTAGTATTTGTTCCTTTATCAAAATTTAAAAATTCTTCTTTTGTTATCCTTATTGTTGTCTTACCACTAAATTTTCTTACCTCTTCAAATCCTATCTTTTGAGCTACCCTTTCACCTTGCACCGTTATTACATTATCCATTAGCATATCTCCGCCAAATTCTACAAAGTAATATTCAAGGAGCAATCTAACAGCTTCTTCACCATACCCTTTATTCCTATAATCTGAATGGACTTTAACATTAAATCGTGCAATTTTAGTTGCAGAATCATAACCATGGAAACTAACTTCCCCTATAGGCTTGTCTGAATTAGTATAAATAAGGCAATAAAAATTCTTTCCGTCTGTTGGAGCAACCATTTTTTTATAAAACATTTCCCATTTATTTTCTGAAAAATTGAATACTCCACCAATATCCTTCATGGTATCTTTATCGCCCCAAAGTTCTTGAACAAATTTTAGTTCATTATACTCTGGTTGCTTTATATATACTTTTTTACCATTCCTTCTATATAATCCTTCTCTTAGATTCATTCTAATCACCTTTATTAAAAAATTCACCCTTCTAAATTGTAACTATTTTAACTTTACTTTATTATAACAAATTTTCGCCACTTTTTTATATATTAATAAATTTTTATTGTTTATACATTATTTTTCATATTTTAATAAATTTTAGAAAAATACTTTTGCCAACTTTTTGAAATTATTCACTATTTTTTAAAAATCTTAGTATTACTAAAC
>NZ_JAIKTU010000050.1:0-599 GCF_019753795.1 Clostridium sardiniense
CATGGGGTTAACCCATGTGAGTTTCCTCATTCGGAAATCTTCGGATCTCTGGCTATGTGCGCCTACCCGAAGCTTATCGCAGCTTATCACGTCCTTCATCGGCTCCTGATGCCAAGGCATTCACCATGCGCCCTTTGTAGCTTGACCTATTTAGTCAATTATTCAAAATCATTACAATTTTGGTTCTCACAAAGAATAGTATTTAATAAATACTTTATTTCTTGGCTTGTTGTATCAACAATTTATATTCATGTGCAATTTTCAAAGAACATTGGTGGGTCTAAGTGGACTCGAACCACCGACCTCACGCTTATCAGGCGTGCGCTCTAACCAGCTGAGCTATAGACCCATATGTGGTGGAGATAAAGAGATTCGAACTCTTGACCCCCTGCGTGCAAGGCAGGTGCTCTCCCAACTGAGCTATACCCCCACATAATTAAGAGATTTACATCTCTCAAAACTGAACAGAAACCATTTAAAAACCTTCTTTTCGGTAAGAAATCCGAATTTCGAATTTTTTAATATACCAGTTAATCATCTTGTTAACTGAATTCTCCATAGAAAGGAGGTGATCCAGCCGCAGGTTCTCCTACGGCTAC
>NZ_JAIKTU010000051.1:0-596 GCF_019753795.1 Clostridium sardiniense
GGCGAGCCACCAATTTAATTAAATAACGTGCAGGTGTGGCGGAATTGGCAGACGCACTAGACTTAGGATCTAGCGCCTTAGGCGTGGGGGTTCGACTCCCTTCACCTGCACCATTAATTAAATTAATTGAATATAGCATACGCAGAAGTGGCTCAATGGTAGAGCGCCACCTTGCCAAGGTGGATGTTGCGGGTTCGAGTCCCGTCTTCTGCTCCAATGTATGCGGGTGTTGCTTAATGGTAAAGCTCTAGCCTTCCAAGCTAGCCACGAGGGTTCGATTCCCTTCACCCGCTCCAATACATGCGTCTTTAGCTCAGCTGGATAGAGCAACGCCCTTCTAAGGCGTGGGCCAGGAGTTCGAATCTCTTAAGACGCACCATTATTATGCGCTATTAGCTCAGTTGGTAGAGCACCTGACTCTTAATCAGGGTGTCCCGGGTTCGAATCCCTGATGGCGCACCAAAATATGATGGTGAATGTAGTTCAGTTGGTAGAGCGCCAGATTGTGGTTCTGGTTGTCGTGGGTTCGAGTCCCATCATTCACCCCATGTAGGGATATCGCCAAGCGGTAAGGCACCACACTTTGACTGTGGTAT
>NZ_JAIKTU010000052.1:0-596 GCF_019753795.1 Clostridium sardiniense
CATTTAAAAACCTTCTTTTCGGTAAGAAATCCGAATTTCGAATTTTTTAATATACCAGTTAATCATCTTGTTAACTGAATTCTCCATAGAAAGGAGGTGATCCAGCCGCAGGTTCTCCTACGGCTACCTTGTTACGACTTCACCCCAATCGCTGACCCTACCTTAGGTCGCTGCCTCGCTTACGCGTTAGCTCACGAACTTTGGGTATTGCCAACTCTCATGGTGTGACGGGCGGTGTGTACAAGGCCCGGGAACGTATTCACCGCGACATGCTGATTCGCGATTACTAGTAACTCCAGCTTCATGTAGGCGAGTTTCAGCCTACAATCCGAACTGAGACAAGTTTTGAAGTTTAGCTCCACCTCACGGTATTGCATCTCTCTGTACTTGCCATTGTAGCACGTGTGTAGCCCTAGACATAAGGGGCATGATGATTTGACGTCATCCCCACCTTCCTCCCGGTTAACCCGGGCAGTCTCGCTAGAGTGCTCAACTTAATGGTAGCAACTAACAATAGGGGTTGCGCTCGTTGCGGGACTTAACCCAACATCTCACGACACGAGCTGACGACAACCATGCACCACCTGTCATTCTGT
>NZ_JAIKTU010000053.1:0-524 GCF_019753795.1 Clostridium sardiniense
AGTAACAGTAAATCCAAAAATGGTTGAAATAAATAATGCACCAGTAATAAAAGCAGAAAACAAAACAATAAAGGTTGGAAGTAAATTTGACCCAATGACTGAGGTAAGTGCTACAGATAAGGAAGACGGAAATATAACAAATAAGATTAAAGTGATAGAAAACACAGTAAATGTAAACAAGCCAGGCACTTACAAAGTAGTTTATGAAGTAACAGATAGTCAAGGTGCTAAAACAATAAAGACAATAACAATAACTGTAGTAAGCAATGATAAACCGGTAATAAGCGGAGCAGATAATGTGAGCATAACAGAAGGAACAGCATTTGATCCAATGGCTGGTGTAACTGCAGTTGATACAGAAGATGGAAATATAACAAAAGATATTAAAGTTTCTGGCTCAGTAGATACAAATAAACCAGGAAAGTATGAAGTAACTTATACAGTAACAGATAGTGATGGTAACACAATAACTGTAAAAAGAGTAGTAACAGTAAATCCAAAAATGGTTGAAATAAATAATGCAC
>NZ_JAIKTU010000054.1:0-506 GCF_019753795.1 Clostridium sardiniense
AGAACCTGCGGCTGGATCACCTCCTTTCTATGGAGAATTCAGTTAACAAGATGATTAACTGGTATATTAAAAAATTCGAAATTCGGATTTCTTACCGAAAAGAAGGTTTTTAAATGGTTTCTGTTCAATTTTGAGAGATTACTCTCAAAACATATGGGTCTATAGCTCAGCTGGTTAGAGCGCACGCCTGATAAGCGTGAGGTCGGTGGTTCGAGTCCACTTAGACCCACCACAGTGTTCTTTGAAAATTGCATATGAATATAAATTGTTGATACAACAAGCCAAGAAATAAAGTATTTATTAAATACTATTCTTTGTGAGAACCAAAATTGTGATGATTTTGAAAAATTGACTAAATAGGTCAAGCTACAAAGGGCGTATGGTGAATGCCTTGGCATCAGGAGCCGATGAAGGACGTGATAAGCTGCGATAAGCTTCGGGTAGGCGCACATAGCCAGAGATCCGAAGATTTCCGAATGAGGAAACTCACATGGGTTAACCCCATG
>NZ_JAIKTU010000056.1:0-488 GCF_019753795.1 Clostridium sardiniense
TGTCTCTGGTTTCCCTGCTTCTCCACTATCACCCGGTAAATCTGGCGTTGACCCTTCCTCACCTGGTAAATCTGGTGTCGTTCCCCCTGTTCCTGGTGTCTCTGGTTTCCCCGCTTCTCCACTATCACCCGGTAAATCTGGTGTTGTTCCTTCCTCACCTGGCAAATCTGGTGTCGTTCCCCCTGTTCCTGGTGTCTCTGGTTTCCCCGCTTCTCCACTATCACCCGGTAAATCTGGCGTTGTTCCTTCCTCACCTGGTAAATCCGGTGTTGTTCCTCCTGTTCCTGGTGTCTCTGGTTTCCCTGCTTCTCCACTATCACCCGGTAAATCTGGCGTTGACCCTTCCTCACCTGGTAAATCTGGTGTCGTTCCCCCTGTTCCTGGTGTCTCTGGTTTCCCTGCTTCTCCACTATCACCCGGTAAATCTGGCGTTGACCCTTCCTCACCTGGTAAATCTGGTGTCGTTCCCCCTGTTCCTGGTGTCTCTG
>NZ_JAIKTU010000057.1:0-461 GCF_019753795.1 Clostridium sardiniense
CCGGTTCGATTCCGGTCTTCGGCACCAAGTTTTTCAAAATGTAATATCGCGGGATGGAGCAGTTGGTAGCTCGTCGGGCTCATAACCCGAAGGTCGTAGGTTCAAGTCCTGCTCCCGCAACCACAAATGTGGCGGAATAGCTCAGCTGGCTAGAGCATTCGGTTCATACCCGAAGTGTCGTAGGTTCAAGTCCTATTTCCGCTACCAATTAACTCATGCCGAAGTGGCGGAACTGGCAGACGCACAGGACTTAAAATCCTGCGGTGGTTAAACACCGTACCGGTTCGATTCCGGTCTTCGGCACCAAGTTAATTTTAAAGAATTAAATAATTTATAATATCGCGGGATGGAGCAGTTGGTAGCTCGTCGGGCTCATAACCCGAAGGTCGTAGGTTCAAGTCCTGCTCCCGCAACCACAAAGCGTGGCGGAATAGCTCAGCTGGCTAGAGCATTCGGTTCAT
>NZ_JAIKTU010000058.1:0-415 GCF_019753795.1 Clostridium sardiniense
TGTCTCTGGTTTCCCTGCTTCTCCACTATCACCCGGTAAATCTGGCGTTGACCCTTCCTCTCCTTGTAAATCCGGTGTCGTTCCCCCTGTTCCTGGTGTCTCTGGTTTCCCCGCTTCTCCACTATCACCCGGTAAATCTGGTGTTGTTCCTTCCTCACCTGGCAAATCTGGTGTCGTTCCCCCTGTTCCTGGTGTCTCTGGTTTCCCCGCTTCTCCACTATCACCCGGTAAATCTGGCGTTGTTCCTTCCTCACCTGGTAAATCCGGTGTCGTTCCTCCTGTTCCTGGTGTCTCTGGTTTCCCTGCTTCTCCACTATCACCCGGTAAATCTGGCGTTGACCCTTCCTCACCTGGTAAATCTGGTGTCGTTCCCCCTGTTCCTGGTGTCTCTGGTTTCCCCGCTTCTCCACTATCA